>JANMUE010000173.1:0-13648 GCA_031391205.1 Lysobacterales bacterium
CTTTCAGCCGGTAGCCTGGTTACTGGCAAAAGAGCGTCCGACCACAGGTCGGACCCACATCTGCCCCCTTCATTCCAACGCACTGAGGCCGTTGCAAACCGGATTCAGGCACCCCATCTCGTCAGTCTATTCACCACAATCACAATAGAGAGCGAGCCCTATGAAAGCCATGACGCTTCCCTCTGCCGAGCAGGCATTGCCCGGCCGCACCGAGGCGATGCCGGTGCACAATCGGCATCATGTTCACGGTCGGCCCATCAAGGGACCGTTCCCCGGACATGAGCAGGTGATTTTCGGGATGGGCTGCTTCTGGGGTGCCGAGCGCAAATTCTGGTCGCTGCCTGGCGTCGAAACCACGGCGGTGGGTTATTCGGCGGGGCTGACCCTCAATCCCACTTATCGTGAGGTGTGCTCGGGTCTCACCGGACACAACGAAGTGGTGCTGGTGGTTTACGATCCCGAGGAAACCCGTCTGGAGCAACTGCTGCAGGTGTTCTGGGAGAGTCATGACCCCACTCAGGGCATGCGTCAGGGCAATGATCGCGGCACTCAATATCGATCCGGCATCTATGCGACGACGGCGCTGCAGAAGCAGATTGCCGAGCGCAGCCGCGATCTTTATCAGCAGCGATTGAGCGCGGCCGGACTGGGCGGCATCACTACCGAAATCCTTGCCGCGCCGCCGTTCTATTACGCGGAGGATGATCACCAGCAGTATCTGTCCAAGAACCCGGACGGTTACTGCGGGCTGGGCGGTACCGGTGTGAGTTGCTTGCTGGGAACGGGTGCCTGAGGCATGAAACGCAATGGCCTGGCGCATTTCCGATTCGTCGCATTGAGTCTGCTGTCATCTGCGGCGCTGAGTATCGGTGCCGCCGCTGTTGAGCCGCGACGCGTGGCGATCACCATCGACGATCTGCCCTGGGTGGAATTCAATCAGAGCACGGTCGCCGAGGTTCGTAAGCGGCATCTGCATCTGGTTCACGCACTGTCCCGCCACGACAGCAAGGCGATTGGGTTCGTCAACGAAGGCAAGCTGTTCGTCGATGGCGTCGTGCAGCCCAGCCGCAGCCGCATGCTGAAAGACTGGCTGCAGCGCGGCCTGGATCTTGGCAATCACACCTATAGTCATGTCGGTTTGCACGCCACGTCGATCGAAGACTACGAGCAGGCCATCCTGAGCGGAGAAACCGTGCTCCGTCCGCTGATGCAAACGCATGCACGTGAACTGCAATGGTTTCGGCATCCGTTTCTGCAGGCTGGGCGTGATGATGAAGTGCGCGCCCGCCTGGATCGTTTTCTCGCCGAACACGGTTACCGCATCGCACCGGTCACCATAGACAACGGCGACTGGATTTTCGCTCGTGCCTATGTCAACGCGCTCAATGCCGGGGACAGTGCACTGGCGCTGTCATTGCGCGCGCGCTTCATCGCGTACATCGAAGCCAAGTTCGACTATTACGAACAGCAGTCCAAGCGCCTGTTCGGACGCGAGATCCCACAGGTGCTGCTATTGCATGCCAGCGCCTTGAACGCTGCCGCAATGGATGAAATGCTGCAGCGTCTGCGCAAGCGTGGTTATGTGTTCGCCACGCTTGAGGAGGTCATGGAAGATCCCACCTATGCGCACGACGATGGCTATCGCGGCGGTGCCGGTATTTCGTGGATGCATCGCTGGGCGATGGCCGAAAAGCGCCCGCATGTGTTCTACGACGGCGAACCGGAAGTGCCATCGGATGTGATGGCACTTGCCGGTGTCGATAGCGAATGACGTTGCAGGGCAAGCCTGCGGCTTGCCGTCTCCACGATTCCGAACATTTTGAGAAGGCAAGCCACAGGCTTGCCCTATGACCGAAGGGCTCTCAACAGCGGAGCCGGTCAATCCGTTTGGGACAAATTCAGGTCTCAGCGGCGCTACTCGAACCCGTTGGTAAACAGGATGCCGCTCTGGGTTTCCCAGCGGTTGAGCAGGTCGATGAACGCCTGCGCGGTCTGCACGGAAGCGCCCTGGCCGCCCTGACTGATCTGGTTCACGCCGTGGCAGCCGTCGCAGGCACGCACTTCGCCTGGCTGCAAGGTGATCCAGAAGCGCTCGCGCACGACTGGTGTACCGTTGGGGGCGGTGCTCTGCCATGACAGCGCACGCTGGGCCGGCACGAAGGCCGCGACCGAACCATCTGTGGCAATCGGAACACTGGAAGGTGGGCCACCGGGGTTGGGCAGGTTCGCCGCGACGGATGCCGGATCGTGCTGAAACTGCGCCAGCACGCGCCGTCCCGGCGTCGGGTCAGCGATGCCGCCGATACCGCGGATCTGGTCGCCTTGAAAAAACTGCATATGCGCGATCTGGTACACCGTGCCCACTGGATTGGTCGGCGTCGCACGGCCGCCGCCAGCGACTGCGAGATTGAAAGGTTGCTGGCGGTCGAGCACATCACGTGTCGTCACATCGCGCATCACCACGACGCCGAGGTTTTGCTCACGCAAGAATTGTTTGAACGACGCTTCGCTTACCCCGGCTGCGGCGTAGGCGGAAATTTCCGGCGCAGCCGTCGTCGTTCCGGCATTGGGCGGAACCGTGCGTGCACGCACCTCGACGGGGCTTATTTCCCACATCGGCCCGTTGTAACTGACCAGCACATCCGGGTCGTAATACTGCACGTTGCGGATGATCCCGGTGCCTGCGGTGAACGTGGCATTTGCTGCTTGGTAGCCATTGCCGGCAGTGCTGAGTGTGCGCAGACGGAAAATGTAGCGCGGGATCGGCGCTGCGCGGGTGCCGTCGTTGCCGGCCTGCGTCTGAGTAAAGGTATGCGCCGCGATCAGGGTGCCATTGCTCAGCACGGTGGGATTGCGGTAATGGCCACTGTGATTTGCGGACGGCACCGTGCCGTCGGTGTCGGGATGGGTGATGTATTCGACTGCGATTGCTGCCGGGTTGGCGCTCGGCGGCGCGTTCATGCGAATGATCTGGCCGCTGTTCTGAGTGTAGAACTCCGGCGCATCTACCATGTAGTAGCGACCGGCCTGGGTTATGTCCTCGTGCAGCTGCAGGAAATTGAACGCGGGGTTGGGATTGAAGCGTCCCGAGACCGAGGATATGAACTCGAAAAGATTGCCATCGTTGTTGATGCTGCGATTGAAATAGCTGTGTAGCTCATGGCGACCCAGATGATTGAGGGTTTCTTCGGCGGTGCCATCCTGGTTGATCTGCCAGGGGAAGAAGTGATTGATCGTCATGCCTTCGAGGTTGGAGCCCGACACGGCGATGCGCGGTTCCGGAAATACCTCGCTGCGGTCGGCGGTGGCGGTGGCATTGGCCGCCTCCGAAGTGAAGTTGAAGGTGCCATATTCATTGCTGACGCTGTCGTTCTGCTGATCGCGCTGCAAATGGTCCCAGCGTGTAAACAGCAGACGGCCGAAGCTGTCGACCAGCGGATTGAACGAACCCGATGGCGAATGCTGCAGCAATTGCAGATTGCCCCCAACCGACTGCAGCTTCCACAGCCCGGTAACGGTGGCGGTGGATTCGTACTCGTCGTGTTGCGGGTACAAATGGCGTTGGCCATTTCGCGGGCGATCGGATGCGAAGATGATGCTGTCGTCCGAGCCGTAGATCGGCATGACGTTGTTGAAGTCGGCGGGCTGGTTGGGGACCTTGGTGATGACCACGGTCTGGCCTACGCCAAAGCCGGTGACCTCATAGATCTGGAAGTATTCGGTGGTGTAAACGAATTGCTGCGTCGGTGCACCGATCGCCATGCTGAACAGCGCGCGGGTGCCGGACCAATGCACCGAGGGATCGCGTACCGTGATCGAGTCGGCGCCTTGAAAGACAGCGTCTTCGCCATACCCGGCCTCGCGCGTGAGGTTCCTCAGCGTGCCATTGCCGTAGCGGATATAGAGATCGCCGCCGCGGCCAGTGAGATGTACATTGGCGCGATGGTTGCCGAATACCGACCCGATGGCAGCGAAATCGTCCGCTATCGGGTACTGGGTGACAAACATCACCGGATTGGGCGTGGTGACCTGGGCCTCGGCGTTCCCGAACAGGAAGCAACAGGCGACAAACGCGGTTCGAAGCATGGACATGGCATCCCCAGTGTCGTTGTGGTCTAGTTAATAACGGGAAATGGCGCGAATTCAGGCCATCGTCGTCAGAGCTGCGCACTATGTTGCCACCCAGTTGCTGGGCATGCCTTGACGCCGTGCACAATTGGCGACCCACAGATATAAGCCGCATCGCCCCGCTGCATAGCTGCACGAAAATACAGTGAGTAGGGTGGGTGCAACCCGCCATTCTCGAAGGATTGATAAAGGTGAGTTGCACCCACTCTACGTTCGCTCATCCCTGATGGCGTGGTGAGTCGCAACCCGCTCCGTGCCGCCATGCGGACACTCAGACGACTTCGTTCATCGCTTTCTGGACGCGATTGGCGTGCGAGCGTTCGGCTTTCGCCAAGGTTACGAACCAGTCGGCGATTCAGTGTTTGCCATACCCCTGGTTGATAACAGCGGAGCTGGTCGCTCTCAACACCGAAGCTGGTCAACCTGCGGTTCTCCGCGCCCTGGCTCAGGGGCTAATCACGGCCCCGGACGGGTTCAGAGGTTACCCAGGCGTCTTCGGCCTGGCGAGCTTTTCGGTGCAGCGCTATTGCGGTGCGGCCAGACCGGCGAGCAAGGGCTTGGGCACCTGCGCCAGCACCTTGGCGAATCGTTTGAGAAACGGGCTGAACGCGGAACTGCGTCGCCAGACCATGGCGATACGACGGCTCGGCGCGGTGTCGCTGAAGCGCAGCACCTTGAGTCCCGGCATCGGCGCTACCGGTGGTTGCACGGAAAGCGCCGGCAACAGCGTAATCCCGACACCGGAACCGACCATCTGGCGCAGCGTCTCCAGACTGGTGGCGCGGAACCCGGACTGTTCGTCGGCACCACTCAGCCGACATACTGCCAAGGCCTGGTCACGCAGGCAGTGCCCTTCTTCCAGCAACAACAGGTGTTCGTTCTGCAGATCGGCTGCAGTCACCTTCTTGCGTTTGGCCAGCGCATGCGATTCGGGCATGGCGAGCAGGAAGCGTTCCTCAAACAGGAATTCTTCATGCAGGGCACTGTCGCCGATCGGTAGCGCGACGATGGCGGCATCGAGCCGGCCATCGCGCAGACGCCGCAGGATTTCCTCGGTTTTCTCTTCGGTGAGCAGCAGCAAGAGTTTGGGAAAGCGTGCGCGTACCTGAGGGATGACATGGGGCAGCAAGTAGGGCGCCAGTGTCGGAAATATGCCCAGGCGCACCGTACCCGCTTCCGGATCGCGGGTGCGCCGGGCCAGTTCGCGCATCTGGTTGACTTCATCGAGTACGTAGCGCGCGCGTCCGGCGATCTCCATCCCCACATCCGTCAACATCACCTGGCGTGGGTTGCGCTCGACCAGGGCGACGCCGAGTTCATCTTCGAGTTTCTTGATCTGCGTCGACAACGTGGGCTGGCTCACGAAGCAGGCCTCGGCTGCATGGCCGAAGTGCTTATGATCCATCAGGGCAACCAGATACTTGAGATCGCGCAGATTCATTGTCCGTCCTTGCCGCAGTGGTGGACATGATGCACGAATTGACGTCGTGATACGTGGTGTCGTGTGGGAGCGGCGTAAGCCGCGATGCTCTTGCCCTGGATCTTGTAGATACCGGAGCAAGCCCCGCTCTTACAAACTCAAAGGGCAGAGCAAGAGCATCGCGGCTCACGCCGCTCCCACATTATTTGATGATTACCACAACGGCCGATTGAAATCGAAATCCGGTTGGGTGGTGGCGGGTCCGAAGGCATCACCGACGCCATAGTCGATGCCCAGGCGCAAGAGCAAATGCGCGCGCTCGGGTCGGTCCATCGCGGGCGCGATGACCATGGCGCCGAGTTGGTGCGCCTTGCGCACCAGCGCGAGCAGGGTGGGGTTTGCGGAACTGGAAAGGGTTGTGGCGTCGACCAGTTCCGCATCGAGTCGCAAAGTATCAACCGGCAGTTGAGTGAGGATATGCACGGCAGCGAAATCGCGACCGTAGTCGGACAGCCCGACGCGCAGGCCAGCGGCGCGCAACTTGGCCAAGGGAGCGCGCAGTGCCTCACGATGATCGAGCAGTTCGGCACTGGGCAGCTCAAAGGTAAAGCCAGGGCCGGCCAGCTTGCGATTGCCAAGTTCCGCGAGCAGCCAATCGACTTCGCCGGGCTCGATCAGCCAATCAGCCATCATCGGCATCAGCAGACGCAGCGCCTGACGTTCACTGCGGGCGGCGCTTCGCACTTCCAGCGCCTGCACCAGACGCATGCGCTCGAAACTCTGGCGCACGCCCAATTCGTTGGCGACACTGGCGCAGGTGGCATAATTGGCGCGCGAGCCCGAGTCCTGCGCGCTGGCCAGGAAAAACTGCAGGTCGAACTGCCCGTGCAACGTACCCTTGAGCGGGACCAGCGGGCGAAACTCCACGCGCACATGTCGCGCATCGAGTTCGCGACTGAGCACCGCGCGCACAGCAAGCGATGGGTCGGGGGCGGTTGCAGCATAGCCTTCGAACCAGGCGACGTTGTTGCCACCACGTTGCTGCGCGATTTCGATGGCGGCTTCGGCCGCAGCGATGCCGGCATCGACGGTCCATTCGCCCTCTTCCAGTTCCACCACGCCGATGCTGACACTGAACGGAATCGGCGCTATCACTGAAGGCAGCGGACGTTCGATCATCGCAAAACGGATACGTTCGGCAAGCTGCGAGAGGGCTTCGCGGCGTTCGCGAGTGACCAGTACCATCCAGACACAGTCGCGCAGCGTGCCGGCCATGTCGTGCGGCGCCAGCACCTCGCGCAGGCGTTGGCCGATCTCGACGTCCAGGGCAGTCAGCCCCGAGGTTCCGATCTGCTTGCGCATGACATCGGCGTCGTCGATCGCAAATGTCATCAGCACCGAGCCGCTGGTGCCGAAGCGCGCAGGAATGCGATCGGCCAGGACCGAGCGCGGATAGAAACCACTTTTGGGGTCACGCGCAGCGCCGGCTTCGGCCTGGGCACGCAGCCATTGCGCGCGCTGCACGCGTGCGCGCACCACGCCATTGACGTGCCGCGCCTTGAGCGGTTTGACCAGCACTTCGTCTGCGCCTGCGGCAATCGCATCGAAACGTTCACCGGCATCGCCTGCGGTGGACATCAGCACGATCGGCAGCATGGCGTGTTCGGGCTGCTGCCTGATTACCTGCACCAGGTCGACACCACGGGCATCAGGAAGGCTGGCATCGATCAACACCAGGTCGGGCTGAAATTCGGCGAGCGCCACGATCGCCGCGCTGCCATAGGCGGCAATTCGCGCCGTCATGCCCTCGTCGGCAATCCAGTTGCCACACTGGATGGCGAGATCGCGGTCATCTTCGACGATCAGCACCCGGTATGGCGGCAGCGCCAGCCGTCCGAGCATTTCGTCGAGTCTAGAGACGATGCGATAGCTGTCCAATGGCGCGGCAAAAAAAGCCGCGGCATTGGCACGCAGCGACAGCAGACGGTGCGTCAGATCGCGATTGTGCGAGAGCACAACCAGTGCAGGTGGGGCGCTGGCCTGCGACCAAAGCGCCTGCAGCGATGGCAGTGCGCGCAACTGCGGTGCCAGCATGACGACGGCGCCTGGTGCCGTGCTGCGCAGATAGGCGTGTGCAGCGCTGGCACGGGCAAATTCGGCCACCTCGTATCCGCGCTCGGTCAGTGTCGCGGCAAGTCCTGGCGCAAACGAATCGAGTACTCCGATCAGGCAGATGGAATTGCGTGCCGTCTGCGGACGCTGGCGCGGCGGAGTGATAAATGGAATCGGCTCGGGTGCACGAAACTGCGATTTCGATGCGGCGGAGATGCCTTCGTTGGCAAGTCCAGGGCGAATGGGTGTCGGTGCCCGCGCCTGCGCCGCATCCACCCGCGACAGTGCTGCAGACTTGACCAGTTCCTCAAGCCGGATGCGTTGCGCGGTATTGGGTTCGCGCCCGGTTTCGATAAATGTGGCGAAGTAGGCGGCAAGATCGCCCAGGCGCGTCACTTGGTCGCCGTTCGCTGCATCGAACAGCGCATCGACGCGATCAGCAAAATGTTGCGCAGCTGGCTGCGTCCAATGCTCGCTGAGCTCCGCCCACAAAGCGACGAGCGACCCGGCCGGAGGGCGCGTTACGTCATCGATCATTGGTTGAGGCCCTGTGGACATTCGAACTACCGGGTGCGTTGGAAAAATGCTATCAGCTTGCCAGATGGAGACGTGCCGACGCGCACACGCCGACGAAAACTGCAACTGGTGGCACGTTGCGAACACCAATGAGCCAAAGCATGCATAAGTCGTGCCGTGTATGGCAAGCGTGCGCTGGTGCACATTAGAATGCGGTTCACCCTCCTTTTGCCATGCCAGCCATGACATCATCGTCCATGCAGATATTCATTTCGCAGCGAATCTGGGGAGAATTGCGGGCGAGCAACTGCTAGGGGATGATCGTCCGATAGAGTTCGAAGCCGCGATGGTCCCTGAGTTCAGAGGCGAAAAACCGCAGTTGACCAGCTTCGCTGTTGAGAGCGATCAGCTCCGCTGTTGAAGATCAGGGTGTGGCAAACAAAAGCTTTGCAGCGAAGTCGAAATCGGGACTTTTCAGACTTTCTTAAGGGAACCTTTGAACAAGTCCGGAGCCGCGACAGCCCCTGAATCAGGAGCGAAAAACCGCAGGTTTCTGGGGGTCTGGCAAGCGATACGCTGTTCAGCGAAGCTGATGTGGTGACTTTTTCAGAGGTTTCCGAGAGGTTCATGCGATGAAATTCCGTCTTGATTACATTGCGCTCCCCGTGTTCCTGCTGACCCTTGCCTATAACGGTTGGCATTGGGGAAGTTCGGCTCAGCTCAAGGACATCGGACCGATCATTGCCGAATCGGCGGCGGGTGAGGCCCCACTGGTCCAGACCTACACCTTCCTCGGCAGGACGGCGATCGATCTGCTCGGGTTGCAGGCATCGGCCCTGACCGCGGCGGAGGCAACCTTCGGCCCGGCGCGCGAGAAGCTGCTCGAAACCCCGGAGCTGGCGATGGAAACCCTTTTTGAGGGGAATTTTTCCTCTGACCAGGCATGGCTGAAGCACACCCACTGGCTGTGCCCGCTGTTTCTGGTTCTATTCGTTATCGGCTGGTTGTTACGCCCGAAGCAGATTCAGACCATTCGTACTGGTGCGAAGCGTTAGGCGTCCGGCATCAACTAATTGACCGGTTTTTTTTGCCGTCGCCGCACCGCGGCGGTGCAGCATCTTTCGCTTGGCTGAAGAACCGTCTGGATAGCAGCGCCTTGTCGTCGCTGACGCGCGATTGGCAGGATATGGTACCGCTACCTGCGGCATCGCATCATTCCCATATGATGAAACGTCAATATCAAATGCTGCACTGCCCTATTGACGTCATATTTGTTTTCATTCTACGTTCAGTCGGTCCGATCAGGTCGGGCGGGGAGATTGGGTCAAGGTCTTCGGCGTCGATCAGCGCCCAGGGCGTATGCACAGCAAAACCATTCGGGGCTTCGCCTCGCCGGGGAGCGCGTGCGTTTAAAAATTGACTCACGCAGGGAGCGAAAAGAACGGCGACTGGGCATGACCCAAGTCGTCACACCATGAACGCATCGGGAAGGAAAAAATTCACTGTGAACACACGTCATTTTTCCGGAATGAAATCACTGGTCTTGGCCACCGCTCTTGCCCTTGGCACGATTGCGGCGACTTCCGCCAGCGCGGGCCAGGTATATACCGACGCTCTGAGCAGCCAGCAGAGCTTCGATCAATTCATCGTTCAGTTCAAAGGTGCATCGCTTGCAGGCCGCTCGGTTGCCAATGGCATCAGTGCTACCTCTCAGCTCAGCTTGCAGACCGGCGTTGCGTTGGCGCATCAACGCCGCCTCGCCGTCGGGGCGGACGTGATCCGGGTCGAAGGCAAGGCGATGACAGCGAGCGAAGCCAGCCGGTTCATGCAAAGTATCGCGTCCAATCCGGATGTCGAATATGTTCAGCCCGATGCGATCATGCGTGCCCTGGTCACCCCTAATGACACCCGCTACGGCGAGCAGTGGCATTACGTCGGTGGCGCCTCCGGCATGAATCTTCCGGCGGCCTGGGACATCGCCACCGGCACCGGCGTTGTGGTGGCGGTGATCGACACCGGCATCACCTCACATGCGGATCTGTCGGCCAACATTGTCGCCGGTTATGACTTCATTTCGGATTCGACGGCGGCGCGTGACGGCAACGGCCGTGACGCCAATCCCAACGACGAGGGCGACTGGTTCACCGGCGCCGAGTGCGGCGTCAGCTTCAACCAGAACTCTTCGTGGCACGGCAGCCACGTTGCCGGCACGATCGCAGCGGTGACCAACAACGCCTCCGGCGTTGCCGGCGTCGCCTATAACGCCAAGGTGCAGCCAGTGCGCGTGCTGGGCAAGTGCGGCGGCACGCTGTCGGATATCGCCGATGCCATCGTCTGGGCTTCGGGTGGCACGGTCAGCGGTATTCCGGCCAACCCGACACCGGCCAAGGTCATCAACATGTCGCTGGGTGGTTCCGGCAGCTGTGACGCCACCTATCAGAACGCGATCAATTCAGCCGTTGGCCGCGGCACGGTCGTCGCTGTTGCTGCGGGCAACTCCAATGCCAATGCCAGTGGCTTCCGTCCGGCGAGCTGCAACAACGTGATCAACGTCGCAGCGCTGGATCGAGAAGGCAATCGCGCTTCGTATTCCAACTTCGGCACGATCATCGATATCGCCGCACCGGGTGGTGAAACCGCCACGGCGGCGAACGGGGTGCTGTCAACGCTGAACACCGGTACCACTACGCCGGGCAGCGCAACCTATGCATTTTACCAGGGCACGTCGATGGCTTCGCCGCATATTGCAGGATTGGCTGCGTTGATGCTGTCGAAGACCGCCTCGTTGACGCCGGCACAGGTCGAGTCGACGATGAAGGCGAATATTCGCGCTCTGACCGGTAGCTGCAGCGGTGGATGCGGCGCCGGCGTTGCCGATGCCGCAAAGACCCTGCAAGCCTTGAATGGCACGCCGGGCAACGTGGCGCCGACGGCGAACTTCAGTTTCACCACGAGCAACCTGGTGGCGACGTTTACCGACAGCTCGACCGATAGCGATGGCACGATTGCATCGCGCAGCTGGAACTTCGGTGACAGCACCACATCGACGGCGACCAACCCGAGCAAGACCTACAGTGCGGCCGGTACGTATACGGTGACGCTGACGGTCACTGACAACGGTGGACTGACCAACACCACGACCCGTTCGGTCACGGTGACCAGCGGCGGCGGTGGCGGCACGGTGCTGAGCAACGGTGTTGCGGTGACAGGACTTTCGGCAGCAACCGGCGCGTCGTTGAACTACACGCTGGTGGTGCCGGCCGGTGCGACCGGTCTGAGCTTCGTGATTGCCGGTGGCACTGGCGATGCAGACATGTACGTGCGGTTCGGCAGCGCGCCGACCGACACCGTGTATGACTGCCGTCCGTACCTGGGTGGCAATGCTGAGACCTGCAATATCGCGACGGCGCAGGCGGGTACCTACCATGTGCGTCTGAAGGCCTTCTCGACGTTCTCTGGCGTGTCCTTGACAGGCAGCTACACGGCGGGTGGCGGCGGTGGCGCGTTCTTCCAGAACACCACCGACGTGGCGATTGGCGACAACACTACGGTCAACAGCCCGATCACGGTAAGTGGCGTTGCCGGCAATGCACCGGCCACACTGAGTGTTGCGGTCAACATCGTGCACACCTATCAGGGTGACCTGAAAGTCGATCTGGTGGCGCCGGATGGCACGCTGTACAACATCCACAACCGCACCGGCGCTGGTACCGACAACATCATCAAGACGGTGACCATCAATGCGTCCAGCGAAGTGGCCAATGGCACCTGGAATCTGCGCGTGAACGACAATGCGGGTGGTGATACCGGCTTTATCAACAGCTGGTCGATGCAGTTCTGACAAGCGCTTCTGTGGGTCCGCGCTGCGCGCGGACGCTCTTGGCCGATGCATCGTGCTCAAGAGCGTCCGACCGCAGGTCGGACCCACATTCGTCCGCCGTTTTTCTAAATGCCGGCATCCGCCAGAACGTCGCGATGCCGCACCACCCGGAGATGATTCATGCGAGTAGCACCACGTTTGTTGGGCGCCATGATCGCCCTTTCCCTTTCTTTCACCGGTAGCGTGTTTGCTGCTTCCGGCAAGATGGCTTCCGAATCCGAGACGTTGGCGCTGGGCGATACGCTGATGTTGCCGGCAGTCGACCTGGCCAAGATTCAAGTTGAAGACAGCAAATACATCGGCGGACCCTATCGCTACGGCGTGCAGATTCCGATGCAGGGCAAATCATTGTCCGGCAAGTGGTCGCATATCGGCGAAGGCCGGATGCAGTACACGTTGAACGTCGTTTCCCCTGGTGCCACGTCGCTGGATTTTCATTTCAGCAAGCTGACTCTGCCCAAGGGCGCGATCCTCAGATTGATCGGCGCAGGCGAGGGCAACGAGCGCAAGATTCAGGCGAACGAAGTCACCGGCAAGGGGTTCTGGTCGCCGTATATATTGGGCGAGAAAGTCCGCATCGAAGTCGAAGTCGCCGCCAAGCGGATGCCCGCGGTGGCGCTTGAACTTGCCAGCGTGACCCATGGCTACCGCGGCCTTTTCGAGCGCGAAGACAGTCTGCAGAAATCCGGTTCGTGCAATGTCGACACGATCTGTGCGGCTGGCGATGCCTGGCGCGATCAGATCGATTCGGTCGGTCACTACACCTTCAGTGACGGCGGCAGTTCCTATGTCTGTACCGGCACGCTGATCGGAAACACCGCTCAGGACACAACACCCTATTTCCTGACCGCGAACCATTGCGTCAGCACCTCCACGGTTGCTGGCACCATCGTCGTCTACTGGAACTATCAGAGCGCTACCTGCCGCACGCCGGGATCGTCCGCGAGCGGTACGCCGTTGTCGCGCAGCATCGCCACGCATTCGCAGTCGGGTACGTCCCTGGTCGCGACCAATGCGGCCAGCGATTTTGCCTTGCTGCGGTTGAACGCGAATGTGTCCGCGGGGGCCAATCCTTACTGGTCGGGCTGGGATGCAACCGGAACCTCGCCGACATCGGCGGCCGGCATTCATCATCCTGCGGGCCATGAGAAGCGCATCGCCATCGAAGATCAGGCCTTGACGGTCAGCGCCTATGGCGGTGGCACAGGCACGACGCATTGGCGCGTCAACGATTGGGATCAGGGCACCACAGAGGGCGGTTCGTCGGGTTCGGGTCTGTGGAACCAGAACAAGCGTCTGGTCGGTCAGCTGCACGGTGGTTCGGCCGCCTGCGGCAACAATCTCTCCGACTACTATGGTCGTCTCTCGGTGTCCTGGGCCGGCGGCGGCAGCAACACCACGCGTCTGAGCAACTGGCTCAATCCCGCGGGCGGAACCACATCGATGGCGGGCTATCGTGGCGGCACGCCGGGCAACGTGGCGCCGACGGCGAACTTCAGTTTCACCACGAGCAACCTGGTGGCGACGTTTACCGACAGCTCGACCGATAGCGATGGCACGATTGCATCGCGCAGCTGGAACTTCGGTGACAG
>JANMUE010000195.1:0-2626 GCA_031391205.1 Lysobacterales bacterium
ACCATTTTGATTGAAGAGCAGGACATTCCGCAGGATCTGGTCCGCTCCACCATCACTGGCTTCGCCAACCAGGAAATCCAAGTGATTTCTCAGCGCGTACTCACGCTAAGCACAATTATGGATATCGTGCAGAAATATCAATTGTGGGATGAAGGTGAAATTCGCCGCATGCCACGTACCGAAATCGTCAAAAAATTTCAACAAAGAATGAAACTCGATGTTGTCAGTGCTGAAGTGATGGATCCGCGCTTCGGCCGCCCGATGGCAGCAACCATCGCATTCACACTCTCATTCGATCATCGCAATCCGGCCATTGCTCAGAAAGTGACCAATGAATTGGTTAGTTTGTACATGAACGAAAACCTAAAGAGCCGCACGGAAAAATCTTCTACAACCTCGGAATTTATAAAAAGCGAAGCCGAGCAATTAAGCAACCACATTAAAGAGCTTGAACAGAAATTGGCAGACTTCAAGGCACAAAATGAGGGAGCACTGCCTGAGTTGTATCAATACAACCTTAATGTGATCGAGCGTGCAGACATGGAGCTAAACGACGCCAAGTCGCAGGTAGCTCAGCTGCAAAAGCGTCGACTTGAGCTACAAGCGAATCTGACCCAGATCAGCCCTTACGCAGCTACCGATCTGCCTGACGGCCAAAAAGCTCTGAGTGATCCAGACCGGCTGAAAGCGTTGCAGTCTGAGTATCGCAATAAGTCCGCACTGTATAGCGCAGATCACCCAGACGTAATCAGACTAAAGCGTGAAATTGAACAACTCGAGAAGAAACTGGGCAAAGGTACTAGCGCCAAGGATTTCGCTGCACAATTACGCACCGAGCAGGATAAACTTACTCAGTTAAAGCAAACATACAAGCCTGACCATCCTGAAGTTGTTAAACAGCAGCGAGTGGTCGAAGCCCTGCTCAATCAAGGTGTATCACATTCCCGTGATGAAGAGCCGCAGGCGGACAATCCTTCCTATGTATTGTTGGACACGCAGCTGAAATCTACGGATGCCGACATCAGCACGCTGACAAGTCGCATTGCCGATCTGACCGACAAAATCAGCAGATTCGAAAGCTACGTATCAAAAGCGCCAGATGTAGAGAAGGGCTACACCGAAATGATGCGCGACCTCCAAACAACCACGCTCAAATACCAAGAAATAAAAAGCAAACAAATGGAGGCCGAACTGTCCCAGAATCTCGAAACCGAGAGAAAGGGCGAGCGCTACATACTTGCCGAACCACCGATTCTTCCCGACGATCCAGTCAGTCCAAATCGCATCGTTATTTTAATCTTGGGCATTATTCTGTCTGTCATCGCCGCCGCAGCAACTGCTGGCGTTATCGAAGTACTCGATGATGCTGTCAAAGGCCAGGATGAACTAGCTGAACTATTCGGCTCCGCTCCATTGGCCTGCATCCCCTATCTAACGATTGCCGAGGAAGTAAAAACAGTCAGCCTCCGACTAAAACTGGCGTGGGTGGCGGCGGCGGCTGGAATCGTTCTAGTGTTGGTGTTGGTTGATTTCTTTTATAAGCCACTTGATGTGTTGTGGTTCGTCATTCTGCGTAAGCTGGGTTTGGGTTATTAATTATTTCTGAGGAAAGCAATCGTGGACTATCTGCAACAAGCGATAGATAAAGCGCGTGAGCAGCGTGAATCTTCAGAGTTTGGATCCCCCCAAAAGCAACGTCGTGATCCACAGCCTGCGCGATCTGGCGTGGAGAAAATTGAGTACACGCAAACCCGCGTGGTTGCTCCAAACCGAGAGCGACTGCGCCAAGAACGCATTATTGCTGCCGCTAACGACGATAAGCGCGTTGATGGCTATCGCCAATTGCGAACACAGATCCTGCGCAAGTTTCGCGAGAACAACTGGAGCACACTCGCAGTTACGAGCCCGAACAGTCGCGCCGGCAAAACGTTAACCGCGCTGAACCTTGCTATTAGCCTATCGCTCGAAGTGAACCACACTGTAATGCTGGTCGAGCTTGATCTACGTAATCCGAGTATCTTGAATAAACTCGGCATTGAGAGTGAGTATGACCTAATTGATGTTGTTGAAGGCAAGGTTGAAATGAGCCAAGCACTCATCAATCCAGGCTTCGAGCGCCTGGTTATTCTTCCCAACAACGGCAAACAAAAACTTCGCTCGGAATTATTATCATCGCCGCAGATGGCTAGCCTATTTCAGGACATCGTTAATCGCTACGAATCGCGCTTGATTATTTTCGATTTGCCGGCGGTGCTGGATGATGACGATGCTCTGGTGTTTGCTCCCTACGCCGACGCCACCTTGTTGGTGGTTGAAGACTGTGTAAGCAAGCGCGCCGATATTGAACGCACAAAGCAACTCTTGCAGGGCGTACGCCTTATAGGCACCGTCTTGAACAAGGCTGGCTGAGGTAACGATGTATCTCACCCACTATGGCTTCACTCATCTGCCATTCAATATGGCGCCGGACCCTGCGTGCCTATATCTGTCTGAAAAACACCGCGTGGGCTTGAGCTTATTACAACATGGTCTGTCCGAATCTGTTGGTGGACTGACTGTTATCACGGGAGCGGTGGGAGCAGGCAAGACAACTTTGTTGCGAAAATTACTCAAGCAACTAGATTAC
>JANMUE010000200.1:0-2986 GCA_031391205.1 Lysobacterales bacterium
ATTAAAAGAAGGGGTAGGGCCGGCCAGCCAGAGCAGAACCTCATTCCCATTTCCTTTTTAGGAGCAACTTGCTGTGCTGCACTCGCTTACAACTACTAGAACCTCCACTGAGAATCAGAATTCCGCCCTGGCGCCCTTGGCTGCTGCGATTAGCTTTGCTTTAACGGCATCGGTCGCCCCGCTTGCAGCTCACGCGCAGGAAGCAGCGCCGTCCAAGCAATCCGAAACGCGCCAGTTATCTAAGCTGGTTGCCAAAGACACAGAGGAAGAAGTCAAAGTCGATGCGGTGGCCTCTCCCAAGTTCACACAGCCGCTGTTGGATACGCCGCAGACCATTACGATAATTCCTCAGGAAATTTTCCGTCAGCAAGGCACCGGCACATTGGCCGAAGCACTACAAAACACCCCGGGCATCACTATGCAATTGGGCGAGAACGGCGCCACCAATGCCGGCGACTCCTTTTCTATGCGTGGCGTTTCGTCTTCCACCAATATTTTCCTGGACAGCATTCGCGACCTAGGAGCAGTCACCCGCGATACGTTCAACATAGAACAAGTGGAAATCGCCAAGGGTGCAGTCGGCGCCGACAATGGCCGGGGTGCCATTTCGGGTTACATCAATCAAGTCAGTAAAGTGCCCGTGGCCGACGACATAGGTAGCGCGACGCTGAGCCTCAATAGCGCCGAGCGCGTGCGCGCCACCACCGACTTGAATAAACAGTTCGGCGACAACAGTGCGCTGCGCTTTAACGCCATGTGGCAAAACGGCGATGTCGTGGGCACAGATGTGGTGGAAAACAACCGCTGGGGCGTGGCCCCGTCGATTGCCTTTGGCTTGAACACGCCGACGCGGGTGTATTTGTTCTCGCAACATGTGCGTTACGACAACATACCCGATGGTGGCATTCCCGCCTTCGGCTTTATTGGCTACATCCCTACCTCCAGCGCTATTGCCGCCAACGTCGGCAGCAACCCGGCTCACGTTGATACGGAGAATTTTTATGGTCACCTAAGCGCCGATGGCAAGTCGGACGACTATGAAGACGCCAGCGCTGACATGGTCACACTGCGCTTGGAACACGAGTTCGCCGCAGGCGCGACGCTGCGCAATACTTCTCGCTACGGCAAGAGCAAAGTCGATCGTGTCTTGACCAGCATCGGCGCCATCACTGCACCCAGCACCGATCCGGCAACCTGGGGCGTTACCCGTTCTCGACATAGTAACTTTCAGGAAAACGAAATACTCACCAACCAAACCAACATGGCTTTCACATTTCACACCGGCTTCATCGAACACGACCTGTCGAGCGGGCTGGAGTTCATGCGCGAAAGTCAGTACTCCCCTGGCTACGCCGGTCTGGGCACCACCGGCGTGTTCGGCACTTCCACCTATTCGACAACACTGGGCATCGCGAACCTGTACAACCCTGATCCCTATTTCACTTTGCCGACGGCTTACGCGCCTTACCGCACTGGCGCTTATACCGATGGCCAGACTGAAACCTATGCCGCCTATATATTCGACACACTGAAGTTTTCCGAGCAATGGCAGCTTAATGCCAGCGTGCGCTTCGAACATTACGAAACAGCGTATGACGCAGTGGCCATCGCCAATACAACCGGCATCAGAACGGTGACCGATCTCAACAAATCCGACAACTTGCTCAGTTGGAAAACCGGCGTGGTTTACAAACCTGTGCCCAACGGCACGATCTACGTTAACTACGCCAATTCACTGACGCCGCCGGGCAGCGCCAATTTCACACTCAGCGGCACCGCCACGAACATTAACAGTCCCAACCTCGATTCGCAGGAAGCCAACTACATCGAACTGGGCACGAAGTGGGAAGTGCTGGGCGATACGCTGCTGTTGAACGCCGCCGCTTATCGCACCGAGAACAAAAATGAATTAGTGCTGCTCGACAGCCTCACCCAAACCTATGTGCAGTATGGCAAGCGTCGCATACAGGGCGTGGAACTGAGCGCTACCGGCAACCTGAGTAAGAACTGGCAACTGATCGGCGGCTTCGCCTGGAGCGACAATGAGACAGTTTCCGGTACCACCACTGGCACCACTGCCACCGGCGCCAGCGCACGCTGGTCACCCACCATCTCGGCCACTGCTTGGAGCACGTATCACTTCACCAAGGTGACCGTGGGTGGTGGGGCGCGCTACATGGGCGAACAGAAACGCGTGGTGGACAACTCAGTTTTCACCGGTCTCGGTAATATTCCCAGCTACTGGGTGGCTGACGCCATGATCAGCTATGCGCTCAACGACCAATTGAGCGTCCAGTTGAATGTCAACAACCTGCTCAACAAGGAGTACCTCAGCACGTTGAACAATGGTGGCGCACGCTTGGTGATTGGCGCGCCGCGTAATGCGCAGTTGACAGCGAATTTCAGCTTCTAATGTATTGAACACTACCCCAATGCTGCGGCTGAACCGGTTTTCACCCAACAGCCGCAGCTTTTTTTAACTAGCCAATGTTTCATTAACATGAGCCACTACCCGAGATCGCGATCATGATGTTGCATGTGCCCGCTGTGCTCAGTCGAACGGAAGTTGCCGAATGCCGCACACTGCTCGACGCCGCGCAATGGGTGGATGGCAACGTCACGTCGGGCGAACAGGCTGCTAAAGCCAAACGTAATCGGCAATTGCCGATTGATGCACCAGTAACCAAAGAACTAGGCAATCGAATACTGGCAGCACTGGCGCGTTCGCCGTTGTTCATTTCTGCGGCAATTCCCAAACGCATTGTGCCGCCGTTGTTCAACCGCTACGAAGGCGGCGAACATTTTGAGTTTCATATCGATAACTCGATTCGTGCCATTCCCGGCACCGCCGACTGCTTGCGCACCGATGTGTCGTGCACCGTGTTTTTTACCGATCCGGACGAATACGACGGCGGTGAACTCATCGTCAAGGACACCTATGGCGAGCACGGCGCCAAATTGCCGGCCGGCGACATGATTCTGTATC
>JANMUE010000203.1:0-2151 GCA_031391205.1 Lysobacterales bacterium
TCGACAAAATTGAGGCCCAGACCAGCAGTCCACTTGCCAACGGCGTACGTGCTCCACAAGTTTGCCGAATATTCAGGTGCCCACCGTGCGGTTGCGCCGGTGGCGTTGTTGGCAGTTGAGCCCGAAATGATCTCATTGTCAGACCACGCCAGACCGGCAATCAACGACCAGCGCTCGGTGAGTTTGCCCACAACACCGAACTCGGCACCCTGCACTCGGCGTTTGCCGTAGGCGCTGACTTCGTTCGTTACGCTGTCTGTAATCGATACTTCGTTGCGATTGTCGGTTCTGTACACGGCCAACGATAAGGCCAAACGGGCATCGAGCAAATCCCACTTGGTGCCGAGTTCGATGTTGGTTGCCTCTTGTGGGTCGAGTCCAGGCCGATTGATATTGGTGGTGGTGTTGGCGGCACTGGGATCGCTCAGTACGAAGTTGGCGCCGCCGGGCGGTTGGCTTGAATTGCTGTAAGCCAGGTAGATGCTGCCGATGCTCAGGGGTTTAAACACCACGCCAAGTTTCCAGCTGAGCAAGTCGCCGGAATCGGATAGATCCAAAGGCACGGGCGTGCCTATTGGTAAAGAGGGATAGGAGGTTGCGGTTGATATGACAACCCCGCTGAAGTCGGATTCATAATGGTCCAGGCGTGCGCCAGCCGTGAACAGCCACGCGTCATTTAGTTTGAGCGTGTCGAATATGTAGCCGGCATAGCTGACGGTCTGACCATCGCTATAAGCTGGCGTGCGGGCACGAGCATAAGCGATGGTGTAGTTGTCGTAAGCATTTGGGTGGTAGAGATTTGCGTTCGGCAAGGTGCCGATGCCGCCATAGGTTGGCGAGTATTGTTCTTCGCGAATCACCTCTACGCCAGTGGCGAAATCATGTTCCAAGCCACCGGTGTTGAAGTTGAAATTGAGATTGGTCTGATTAGTCAGCAGCGTATTTTCCTGCGCGACGCTTTGCCTGGTACGAGCGACAGTCCACGTGTCCGGCGAAGCGGTGGAAACCGTCAGTGCGTTAATGCCAGTAAGCACGCGCTCCATTTCGCTTTTGCTATACCGTGTGCTGTTCACCAGCCTGAAGGTATCGCTGAAATCATGCTCGATACGCAGCGTCGCCATGTCTGCTTGGATTTCTTCGTAGTCATCATAGCGGCCGTAGTAGTTTTCGCGATCAACTGCCGTTGGGGAAATGCCCGCCGCGGCGAGCGTCGCGTTGTAAAAGCCCGGCAAGCCAATGCTGGGAATGCCGCCATCCGGCACGTTGTTGGCGCGCGTGTGCAATGTATAAAGATAAAAGCGCGTTGCCGTGTTCAAACCGAAGGCCAGCGATGGCGCCACGCCCCAGCGATTATTCTCCACGAAGTCTTTTCCAACCACATCGCCGTTCTGCCACATAGCGTTGAAACGCAATGCGCTGCTCTCGCCAATTTGTTTGTTCAAATCGCTGGTGCCACGCACGCTCACGCCCGTGGTGGCGCCGAGGCTGGCGGCGCCGAAGTCATCGGCCTGTGGCAGCTTGCTCACCATATTGATATAGCCGGCCGTGGTGCCACGGCCAAAGTCAGCGCCTACGGCGCCTTTGGCGATTTCCACTTGTTGCGTATTAAAGATGTCGCGGCTAACGGGGGCGGTATCGCGAATGCCGTCGACAAATACATTGCTTTGACTGGAGGAACCGCGAATAGAAAAAGTATCGCCGGCGCTGGTGTTGCCATTTTCGCCGAGTTGCATCGTGATGCCGGGCGTGTTCGCCAGTGCTTCGACCAATGTGCCGGCGCCTTGTTGGCTCAAGACGATCTGCGGCACTACGGTGATGGTCTGCGGCGTATCCAACAGCGGCTGCGTGAACTTGGGGGAGGCCACCGCATCGACTTTGATTTCTTCCTCTGTGTCTTTAGCAACCAGCTTAGATAACTGGCGCGGTTCGGATTGCTTGGACGGCGCTGCTTCCTGTGCGTGAGCTGCAAGCGGGACGACCGATGCCGTCAAAGCAAAGCTAATCGCAGCGGCCAAGGGCGCCAGGGCGGAATTCTGATTCTCAGTGGAGGTTCTAGTAGTTGTAAGCGAGTGCAGCACAGCAAGTTGCTCCTAAAAAGGAAATGGGAATGAGGTTCTGCTCTGGCTGGCCGGCCCTACCCCTTCTTTTAAT
>JANMUE010000210.1:0-1434 GCA_031391205.1 Lysobacterales bacterium
AAAGAAAATTACACGCTCTACATCAAAACCGACGATGGTAGAGCGGGTCTGTTTGATCTACAGCCATACCTGGAATCAGAAGCCTTTGCACCGCTGCGCGATAGGCGTGAATTCGAACGGGTTCACAACGGCAAATACTTCGTCGAGTGGGAGTGCGGCGCAGACCTTTCAGCGGACACGATTCAAACTCGATGGACCAGGGTAGTTGAAGCGCAGTAGTTCGGAGATTGATCTGACGGCGGGCAGGATGCCCCAGTGCCGTGAGCGTATGGATACGCAGGAGCGGTGTATGTAAAGCCCAACATTTCCGCATCCGTTGACAGTGTTGGGCTTCGCTTCGCTCAGCGCCAACCTACCAATCTACTTCACACCGCTGATGCCGCCACAACACTTCGGTGCCGCCTTCATGCCTCGCCAGGATGCGTGAGATCACGAATAACAAATCCGAGAGACGATTGAGATACATGGTGATCTCGGCGGGGATGGTGTCGCGCTTGGCTAGGGTCCATGCACTGCGTTCGGCGCGGCGGGTGATGGTGCGTGCTAAGTGGCAGGCTGCCGCTGCGGGGCCACCGCCGGGCAGGATGAATTCTTTTAGCGGCGGCAGATGGTCGTTGAAGCCATCCAGTTGTTGTTCCAACCAATCGATATGTTGTTGTTCGATGGCACGATAGCCGGGCATGGCCAGCTCGCCGCCGAGATCAAACAACTTGTGTTGCACTTCCACCAGGCAGCGGCGTACTTCGTCGGGAATGTCGCGCACTGCCAGTACCATGCCGATGGCACTGTTGGCTTCGTCGGTATCGCCAAAAGCAGAGACGCGCAGATCATCCTTGGGTACGCGGGTGCCATCGCCCAGGCCGGTGGTGCCGTCATCGCCGGTGCGTGTGTAGATTTTGCTTAAGCGGTTACCCATGATGTGGCTCTTGGTGTTGAAGGTTGCCCCCACCCTTTCCCTCCCCCGCATGCGGGGGAGGGAAAAGATGTTGTGTGGCGGCGATATCGCAATAATAAGTGAAGGCAGCAGATGCGTGAATTGATCATAGGTGGTGCCCGTTCCGGCAAGAGTACGCTGGCTTTGCAGCGCGCGCACGACAGTAATCGTGAAGTGCTGTACTTCGCCACGGCGACGGCTGGCGATGCCGAGATGCAGGCGCGCATCGAGCGACATCGTGCCGAGCGGCCGGTGGAATGGCAGACCATCGAGTGTCCGCTGCGGCTCGCCGATGCGTTGTTGCAGTGGGATGCTGCGCATCGCTGCTTGGTGGTTGATTGTCTCACGCTATGGCTGAGCAATGGGTTGTGGCCGATGCAGGCGAATGGCGGTCTAGACGAAACGACATGGCAGGATGAACGCACAGCGTTGTTGGCGTGCCTGCCTAAACTGCGCGCCCAAGTGATATTGGTGAGTAACGAAGTGGGCATGAGCATCGT
>JANMUE010000236.1:0-19713 GCA_031391205.1 Lysobacterales bacterium
CATCGCGGCTCACGCCGCTCCTACATTCCCGCCTACAGATCTTTGTATTGCGGCATCACCAACTGCTCGTTCGGCGGGAACTGTATGTGGAAACCGAAGCTGGCCAGATTCTTCATGACCAGGTTCACGTCCTGCGTGGCAAGACGACGTTGTGGCGTCAGTTCAAGTTCCATCACGAATTCGAGCACACCCAGGCCGCCGACCATTTCCGGGGGCAGTACGGCGAACACATCGCGCTCGCGCAGATAGACATAGGTGTTGTTGCGCTTGGGGCTACGGTAGATGAAGCATTTCATGGATGGAAGTCTGCGTGATCAACGCATTGAACGCTACCACTGCGTCGGCTCGGGATTGCGTTCGTAGAGGTCGACCTGATGCCAACCCAGATCCGGCACCTGCGACGCACCGGAACCATTGCGCATCACCCGCTGTCTGCATCGCCCTATGACTGCGATCATCAATCCCTACCGCCTGGAACAGCGCCTGCATTGGCGCAATCGCATGGCGCATTGGCGTGCGCAGCCGGGCGAGTCGGTGTTTCACGCGCTGGCCTGGGCGGTGTTGTGTGTGGTCGCCGTCGCTCTGCTGTGGCAGTCTTGGCCGCGACTGCTCGAAGGTCTGGAACTGGCGATCATGCGCTGGCCCAGCGCACTGTTGCTGGTCGCGGTCCTGATACTGACGCAGTGGCAGGCGCTGGCGCTGCAGGCGCAGCGGCAGCGCTGGGCGAGGCATTGGCTGATCGCCCAGCCCATCGCCGAATCGCGCCGCCGCCGCGTGCTGATCGAGCAGGCCCTGATCCGCGCCGGATTGCAGATGCTTGCTGGTGGCGTCGTGCTGGCTGGCACGCGCGCCGCCGTGCCGAACGTTTCGATCTGGATCGGATTGGTGCTGTTGGCCACGGTGCTGGGCTGGCAGGGCGCGCGGCGCAGCGCTCGCAAGCGTGCCACCGCGATGCCGCGCGCGACGGTGTGGCTGGCCAGCGGCCGTGGCAGCCTGTCGCGTTGGCAGATCAGCGCCGCAATGGCGAGTCTCGCGCCGCGGTCGATGTCGCGTCTGCTGTGGTTGCTGCTGTTGGTGCCGACCGGGGACTGGACCGCATTCATGTTCGCAGCGGTGGTGCTGGCGTTGGGTATCGCGGTCGCAGCCTGGTCGCGCATGCTTGCCGTGCTGCCTGCGGCACAGGCATGGCTGACGCCACAGCCGCTGCCGCCAAGGCGGCTGCTGCAGAGCTGTGTACTGCTACCGCTGATGCTGCTGCTCAGTGTTGCTGCCGCGCTGATGGCGCTGTTCACTGCGCTCGGTTCGGCGCGGCTGTGTCTGCCGATACTGGCAGCGTTGCTGCTGCTGGCCACGCTGCACTGGGCCTGCACCGCCGCCGAGCGCCGCCGCCCGCGCCGCATCGGCCTGCTATTCACGACGCAGGTGCTGGTGCTGGCTGCAATGGCGCAGGCCGTCGCTCTGCTGGTACTACCGCTGTGGATCGCTCAGATGCTTTGGCTGCTCAAGCGCGCGGTGCGCACATGAGCGCACGTCTGCAGGTGCAGCAGCTGCATCACCGCTTCGGCCGCAACGAGGTATTGCGTGGCGTCGATCTGGAACTCAATGCCGGTGAACTGGTCGGCCTGATTGGCCCCAATGGCGCCGGCAAGAGCACGCTGATGCGCTGCATCGTCGGGCTCGAGCAGCCGCAACAGGGCAACGTACGCATCGATGGCATCGACATTGCTGTCGATGCGCTGGCAGCGCGTCGACAATTGGGTGTGGCGGTCGAACCCGAGCGTCTGCCGCCGTTGTTGACGGGCCGGCAATGTCTGGAGCTGGTGGCCGATCTGCGCGGGCAGACCGCGACGCTCGCCGAAAGCCTGGCGCTCAGCGAGGTGCTGGGGCTGATGCCGTGGTTGGGGCAGCCGGTGGGCGAGTATTCGCTGGGTACGCGGCAGAAGCTGGCGATCGTGCTGGCCTTGGTCGGCGCGCCCAGTCTGATCGTGCTCGACGAAGTGTTGAACGGGTTGGATCCGCTCTCCGCTTACGCGCTGAAGCAGGCGCTGCGCGTTCGCGCGGATGCTGGTGCCTGCGTGTTGCTGGCAACGCACGGGCTGGAAGTGGCAGAACGTTTTCTCGACCGCGCCGTGTTGCTGCTCGATGGCCGCATCGTCGCCGACTGGGATACCCAGGCACTGGCCGGATTCCGCGCCGATCCTGATGGCGGGCTCGAGCACGCCGTGGTCGAAATATTGCGCCTGCGGCGCTGACCGTTTTGTGGGTCCGGCCTGCGGTCGGACGCTCTTGCATCGCCATCGCAGCAAAGCGTCCGACCGCAGGTCGGACCCAAAACGCAGCCCGCGGCGATGAAGGGAAAGCACGGCGTTCGACGATTGCTAGAAGTGATGAATCGCAAGGAGAATCGGCTGCCAGTCGCTGTCGATAGCATGCGCTTCGCTCGGGAGATCCTGGATGAGTACCCTAAAACGCCATCAGCTGCATCGTCTTGCCGCATGCATGCCGCTGACAGCATTGCTCGCATACGGCGATCTGCAGGCGCAGCATGTCGCTGGCGATATCGAGTTCTGGCTTGCGCCGCCGGATGTCAGCGACTTGCACAATTCACCGGGCGGCGAGCCGCTGTATCTGCTGTGTTCGGCCACCGGAACCGCGACCACGGTGACCGTCGACGTGCCGGCGAACGGCGCTTTCGTTCCGATCGTGCGCACGCTGGCGGCGAACGCGATGACACGCGTCAACCTCACCCCCTTCAAGGCGCAGTTGGAAACTCGGCCCACCAATACCATCGCCAACACCGGAATGCGTGTTGTCGCGAGCGCCAAAGTGACCTGTCACTACGAGATCGCGAATACTACCAACACCGATATATGGACGCTCAAGGGTGCGGACGCGCTGGGCCAGGAGTTCTACATTCCGCTGCACAAGCATGCGCCATTCAACAACGAGGCATCGTTCGCCGCGCCGCATCAAGCCTTCGCCTCATTCGACATCGTCGCCACACAGAACAACACGGTCGTCACCCTGTATTCGCCCACGCCGGTGGATGGGCATCCGGCACTGCAGCAGTTCTCGGTCGTACTCAATCGCGGCCAGACCTATTCCGCTGGCTGGACCGGTGCCAACTGGTGGCAACCGTTTACGCACCCGTCGGGCGCCGTGGTATTGGCCGACAAACCAATCGCTGTGTCGATCAAGGATGACTCCAACCACAATCCCTCTGGCGGCTGCTACGACCTGATGGGCGACCAGATCGTGCCGGTCAGCGCGGTCGGTGAGGATTACATCGCGATCAAGGGCGCGCTCAACAACACTGGCGACGAAAGCCTGGTCGTGATCGCCACGCGCAATGGCACGCAGATTTTTCTTGATGGTGCCGCGCTGCCGGTGGCCACTTTGTTCGCCGGCGAGTACTACCGCGTCGATATGGATTATCTGAACTCTTCGGTCGACAACGCCGTCCATCTGCATGCCAGCAAGCCGGTGTATGCGATGCACGTCAGCGGCTTCGGCTGCGAGGCGGGGATGGCGCAGCTACCGCCGCTGTATCGTGGTGGTGCGCGCCAGGTCGACGTGCTGCGCAGCGATGCTCAGACGTTCTATCTGTTCCTGCTGGTGCCCAGCGTAGCGGTGAATGGATTCAGTATTTCAGGCATCGGCATGGCCACGATCAACCCCGCCTCCTTCGTCACCGTGCCGGGGACCGGCGGCAGCTGGCGTGCGGCGCGCATCCAGTACAACACCACGCAGTTTCCGGTCGATGTATCGAAGCGCATCAGCAACAGTCAAGGTCATTTCGCGCTCGGCGTGCTCAATGGTGGCGCCAGCAGTGGTGCGCGCTACGGCTACTACTCAAACTTCCGCGCGGGCGGCGGTTTCATCGTCGCCAGCACGCCCTCGGCAGCGACGGTGCCCGAGCCGGGTGCGACGCTCAGCTACACCGTCAGCATCGGCAACGACAGCGCCGCGCCAGCAACCCTGACCAGTCTGGTCGATGACCGCCACGGCGATCTCGATGGCCAGGGCAATTGTCTGCTGCCACAAATCATCGCGGCCGCGTCGTCGTATGTCTGCAGCTATTCGGTGGATGTCATCGGTAACGCCGGGCAGATCGTCGCCAACAATACCGCCGCCACTGGCGTGCAACTGGAAGCGCCACTTATCGCCAGCGGTGCGGGCAGCGTCAGCGTCACCGATGTGCCTCCCACAGCGACACTGCAAAAGACCGCTTCGCCGACGCTGGTCGACGTGCCCGGCGGCATGGTCACGTTCACGGCACGCATCAACAATGGCAGCGGCGCCGAGGCGCTGATGTTGACCAGTTTGATCGACGATATTCACGGCGACCTCGCCGGTCAGGGCAATTGCGCTCTGCCACAGACCATTGCGGTCGGCGGATTCTACCAATGCAACTTCACGGTATTTGTCGGTGGCGATGAGGGCGACATCGAGGTCGACACGATCACTGCGGTGGTCAGCGACGATGAAGCCAATGCCGCCAGTGCACAGAGTTCGGCAAACGTGCTGATCGGTTTTGGCATCTTTGCCGATGGATTCGAGTAGCCTGTGGTCAGGCTCTGAACGCCAATGTTGTAGGGTAGGCGTGCCGCCTGCCTTCTCAACGACTCGGCAATCTTCAGAAGGCAGGCGACACGCCTGCCCTACAACTTCCTCGCAGGGCATGAGCGTCCGACCGCAGATCGGACCCACACGCGCTACTCGAAGCCGTTGCCGAACAGTGCATCCGGACAGTCCACCGCTTGCGGATCGACAACGACATGGAAGTCGGCAGAGACGGTCATCGTCGCACCATCCTGGTTGAAGATAGACCAGCGGTTGAAGGGTGCACCGATGTAGTAGACGCCGATGTGGTGATTGTTCGGCGGTCCGGCGTTGTTCATGGTGACCTGGAAACGCGCGCAGCGATTGCCGTTCAACAAGGGGTGATCGATATCGCTGCTGTTGCCGAAGATATTGCCGGCGCTGGCGCGATGGCGGAACGCATTGATGCTGGGCTCCTGGAAGTAGACATTGAAACCGCCGCTGATCGGCATAGGCAGCCCATCCAGGCGTTCAACGCGCCACATACCGCCGGCGAAATTGACCCCCAGCGGCGAAACCACGTCGGACACGCTGCCGCTGCCGGGATTGCGCGTGACCAATACGATGTAGTCGGCATAGCCGTTGAGCTCTGCATTGAGCGTGGTCAAGTCGGCGTTGGTGTTGCCGGCAGTGTTGAGATGTCCGTAGCGCCCCGAACCCGATCCGGGCGCAAAGATATTGAAGGCAGCCGAAGCACTGAACGGCAACAGATCCTCTTCGCGCAGCCGCCAGCGGCCAGTGCTATAAAACATGCTGACTGGATGGTTGTTGTAGATGCCGCCGACGCCATCCGGATTCCAGTTTGCCGTTTGCACAGGCACTGCCTGCGGAAAGTCGTTCAACATCGGGTGATCGACAATCGAGGTATTGCCGGGTGCTGTGCCTGGCAGTCGATGCAGAAGTGTCTCGTCGCCGGCCTCCAGCGCACCAATGTCCAGGCCATTGGATTTGAACACGCTGTTGCCGCGCTTGAATCGACGCAGGCCATCGCCATCGGTGCGCGGCAGGCCGTTGATTGCCAGCACTTCCTCCAGTTCCGTGCCTACCAGCTGATCGATCGCTGGCGATCCCGGTCGCAGATGGGGGTCGCCAGGCACGGACTTGAGCATAGGATCAGCGAACACCGAGGTCGCGCTTAGTCCGGCCGTCGACGGGGTTTCAGAAGACTGGAAGAACAGATTGTCGCGGTCACCGATGCCGCTGGCGCTGCCACTGCGTTGCAACCCGGCTGAGGTCAGGTAGGCGAACAAATTGCCGCCGACTTCGCCGCTTGCAGTCACTGCGGCCTCGGCAAAGACGTCGATTCCATTGAACGCATCGACAACGGTGTTGTGCAGCGCTGTCAGGTTCAAGGCGCCATCGTAGGCATCGACCTTGATGCCATCGGCCTGACGAGACCCCGGCACGATGCTGCGCACGACGTTATTCAACACCAACGCGGTCAATGTTCCTCCGGTGACAGCGATGAGACTGCCCTGGCGCAGGAAGATGCTGCCGGCCTGGCCGCCGAGGACGTGATTGCCCAGTACCTCGGTGCGATGTCCACGGTCATAGGTGTTGACCAGGATGCCGATCGACTGACTGCCGCGCGCGAACACGCGGTTTTCCCTGATGCGGCCGCTGCTGCTGCCGCTGCCACCGTCGAGTATCTGCAGCGCAGCGCGCAGTGCGCCGTCAAAGGTGTCCCAGTAGTAATCGAGTTGGTTCTGCGCAATCTGGTAGTTGAGCTCGGTGCCGACCGTGGAATCCTTGTGCACGCTGATTTGCGAAATGCCCGACAGGTCACTGAGCACGCGGTTGCTGCGGATGACGACGTTGGCCCTGGTGCCGCCCTGGATGCTGAGCGCTATGTAACCCTGCTGCAGTTCGAACCCCTCGACCTGCCAGCCCCAGGTGCCTGCGGCATTGACGTTGCCGGAGATCACGAACCCGGCACCTATGACCGGCCGGTAGCCGGCGGCGGCGCGCAGCACGAAGGGTTTGTGGATGAACACCGAAGCCGCGATGACGTCGTTGGATGCGACCAGAACCGTATCGGCCGCAGCGCTGCCTTCGATGCAGGCCTGCAATGAGGTGTTGCAGGGAGCGGTGCCGGAGGGCCAGGTGCGGGTGAACGCCTGAGCGCTGCCGATGTCCAGCACGATGGCAAACAGAAGCATTGAGGCATAGCGGGACATGACGCACTCCGGTGATCGTTGTTCTGCTATTCGCAGGACGGCGATCAGAGCGGACAGGTCAGTCGCAGGAAGTAGGGTGGGTGCAACCCACCATTGTCAAACGTTCGAGCATGGTGGGTTGCACCCACCCTACGTCGCTACGGCGCACTCGGCAGCGTGTAGTCCAGATCGTAGAAATGCACGCCGTTCTCGATGCGGATGGTGAACTTGCCGGTCATCCCCTCAAGCTCGCCGGTGCCCGAATCCGGAACCACGGCGACATTGAGTTCGCCGACGCCGCGCGTCATGGTGCCGCTGTGCTGCAATGTGAAACTGCCGCTGCGGCCCTGCAGTTTTCCGGTGATCACCTCGATCGATACGTAGGCTGCAGAACCTTGCACCGGCGTTCCGATCATCAGCATCTGTCCCTGGCTTGTGCCTTCGATATCACCGTGAAAGACCTTGTCGTTGCTCATTCGGGCGATCGGTGATTTACCGTCGTGCGCATCTGTGGCGAGTGGCACCAGTTTGACGTCGAAGATGCCGGTGGCGTGTTGGGTCATGGCGGAGGGTTCCTTTTTAGCAGGGTCAGTTTCGGGAGGTTTCGTTGTGCCGGCCTGCGCGCAAGTGCACAGCGCCATCGCGAGCAGCGCGAAACTGGATCGAAAAGCGTTCGTGTTCATCATGACGATTTCCTCAATAGGCAGGTTATCGCGGTGCGCCAGGTCAGTAGACTAGCGCTGCCGTTCAATGCCCGGCGATTGCAGCAGAGTTTGCTCCATGAGGATTGGAAAAACGCGACAGCCGACCGCTGCAGACGCTGACCAGGGCGAGTCGGTCAGCGTCCTCGCTGGTGTCGGCAAGGCCCGCGGCCTGCTGTGGAGCGAGCCGGCTCCGGGGTGCTTTCGGCACGAACGGCACGCACCCAGCGCGCCGCTGCAGTCTTTCGTCGAACATTACTGGACGGTGCAATGGGACCTGCGCGGTCATCCACCGCAGCTGCGCGAAACATTGCCGCATCCCAGCGTGCATCTGTTGATTGAACGTGGGCGTTCGCGCGTTGCCGGTGTCGCCAGCAGACGCTTTTCGCGCGTCCTCGAAGAGCAGGGCCGGGTGTTCGGCGTGAAGTTCAGGCCGGGCGGATTCCAGCCATTTTTCGGCGCCTCGATGTCGACGATCACCGATAGCTCCGTCACATTGGCTACGGTATTCGGCAGCAGCGCTGCGACGCTGGAGGACGAGATCCTCGCACAGGACAGCATGGTGGACATGATCGAAGTCGCTGCAAAGTTGCTGAGCGCACATCTGCCATCACGCAATGCCGAGGCCGAACGCGTCACCGAAATCGTGTACAGGATCATGACTGATCCAAGCCTCGCTACGGTCTACACGCTGGCAGAACGCTTCGCGACCCACCCGCGCGCCCTGCAAAGATTGTTTGCCCGTTACGTCGGCGTCAGCCCGAAATGGGTAATCCATCGCTATCGATTGCATGAAGCACTGGAGCAGCTTGCCGCCGGACGTCCCGCCAACTGGCCAGCACTGGCGCTCTCACTCGGTTACTACGACCAGGCGCATTTCATTCGCGACTTCAAACGCATGGTCGGCAAGACGCCGACCGAATATACGAATGCAACTTTGTAGGACAGGCGTGCCGCCTGCCATCTCGAGGCAGCCGCAACGCATGGATGGCAGGCGACACGCCTGCCCTGCATCGGACAATTGATTCTACGCCAACAAAAACGGCCGCATCACCTCGCCCATCCAGCTCATGAAGGCCTGCACACGCCTGGGCAGATGGCGGCGATGCGCATACAGCAGCGACACCGGCAGGGGTGCCTCCCGGTATTGCGGCAGCACTTCGACCAGCTCACCGGATCGCAGATAAGCACGCAGCCCGACATCCGGTGTCTGGATGATGCCAAGTCCTGCGAGACAGGCGGCCAGATAGGCATCGGAGTTATTCACAGTGAGCGCGCCAGCCATCGCGATGAATCGTTCCGTTCCGCTTTCGTCGACATATTCGAAACCCGATGACTTGGCGCCCAGGTTGGACACATAGTGCACCAGCCTGTGCGCATGCAGATCGTCCAGTTTCTGCGGTACACCGTACTCGGCGATGTAGCCGCGGCTCACCGCGTTGATCACCCGGTAACTGCCGAGCGGGCGCGCCACCAAAGTGGAATCCAGCAGCGCGCCGACACGTACCACGCAGTCGAAACCTTCGCGCACCAGATCGACGCGGCGATCGGTGCTGCTCAACTCGACTTCCAGTTCCGGATGTGCGCGTAGAAATTCCGGCAGCCGCGGCAGCACGATGTGCTTTGCAATGCCGCTGGACATATCCACGCGCAGCCGCCCGCTCAGCGCCGATTCGCTGTGCTGAAACAGTGTACGCAGCTCGTCGAAATCCGCGAGCAGATCGGTGCTGCGCTCATAGAACGTCTGCCCATCCTGCGTCATCTGCACCTTGCGCGTGGTGCGATGCAGGAGCCGCGTGCCCAGCAGCGCCTCCAGTTGCTGCACGGCGGTCGAGATGCTGGCCTTGGGCAAACCCAGGCTGTCGGCGGCCTGGGTGAAGCTCGCCAGCTCGGCGACGCGGCGGTAGATCTGCATGGCATCGAGCTGATTCATGGTGTTTCCCTGCAGACTGTTCGAATTCTGTGAACAGAATAATCGAATTTGGTGCGTTTATCGGCTCATTGGATGCCAATACAGTGCGCACATCGCCGGCTCAATGGCCCGAGCGAATCCTTTCCACCGCACACGGAGTCCACCATGAACCACAAGATCGCCATCGTCACCGGTGCCAGCCGCGGCCTGGGACGCAATACCACGCTCAAACTCGCCGCCAAGGGTGTCGATGTCATCGTCACCTATCACAGCAAGAAGACCGAAGCCGAGGCAGTGATTGCCGAAGTCGAAAGGCTGGGCGCGCGTGCTGTCGCAGTGCAACTCGATGTGAGCGACAGCAGCAGCTTTCCCGGTTTCGTCGCTCGGCTGCGTGCGCTGCTGCAGTCGACCTGGCAGCGCGAGCAGTTCGATTTCCTGGTCAACAACGCGGGCATCGGCGTCCATGTGGGCTTCGCCGAAACCAGCACGGCGCAGTTCGACGAATTGGTAAACGTCCACTTCAAGGGAACGTTCTTTCTCACACAGTCGCTGCTGCCACTGATCGCGGATGGCGGGCGTATTGTGAATCTCTCCACCGGGCTGACCCGAATCACGCTGCCGGGTTACGCCGCGTACGCTGCGATGAAGGGCGCCATCGAAGTGCTGAGCCGCTACCTGGCCAAGGAACTCGGCGCGCGTCGCATCGCCGTGAACGTGGTCGCGCCCGGTGCCATCGAAACCGATTTCGGCGGTGGCGCAGTGCGCGACAACGCCGAGCTCAACGCCTTCATCGCATCGCAGACCGCACTCGGTCGCGTCGGTGTACCTGACGATATCGGCGGCGCTATCGCCGCGCTGCTGTCCGATGACAATCGCTGGATCAATGCGCAGCGCATCGAGGTATCGGGTGGGCAGATGATCTGAGCCGATCGATGCCAGCGCTCTCGTGGGTCCGCGCTGTGCGCGGACGCTGTCCTGCAATCCTAGTTAACCGTCACCGAGTCCGACCCCAGGTCGGACCCACAGCCACGTTTCAACTCTCAACGTTTGGGCGTTGCCTCTGCGACGCCAATGACCTCAATCAAATCGCCGGTCTGGATCTGGCGCGGGCGTTCGGCGAACGGAATTTCGATATCGTCGAACGCTACCGGCATGCCGGCACATTGCAGCGGGTCGGGGGCATCGCAGAGATGGAAATGCAGATGCGGTTCGGTGGAATTGCCCGAGGTTCCGACGGCGCCGAGCTTGCTGCCGGCCTTGACGCGATCGCCCTTGGCAACGGTGACGCTGCCCGGTTTGAGATGCGCATACAGCGAGTAGATGCCGTCGGCATGCCGCAGCATGACGTGGTTACCGGCCAGCGCCTGTGTGCCCTGGGCAAGCAGAGCGGCCTGACCCTGCAGCAGGCGCTGCTGATACTGCGTCAGCGGTTCGTCCGCGCGGCGTAGCGACTCGATGTTGTCGGGAAGAGCGCCGACCACGCTGACGACCTCGCCATCGGCAGCGGCGGATACCGGCGCACCATAGGCGTAGTAATCCGCTGGCTTGCCGCCATCACCGCTGTAAGTGCCACCCGAGGCGCCGTAGCGCACGAAGTCATAGGCGAATTCCTCCGGCACCGCCCAGCGATGATGGCTATGCAAGGTCGAACCCGCGCCCGCCACCCAACGGCCACGCAATGGAAAACGATAGTTGCCCGGCACGACGCCGTAACGCAGCGGCAACGTCGCCACCGCATCCTTCGCATCCCCTTCGAAATCGACGGTCACCTTCACCAGCTCAGGGCGACCAGAGAACGCGAACATCTGCGCCGACAGGTGCAGACCCTCACCCGCAGCCAGCGTGGTGGTAGCGGAAAGGGAAGTCGCCGCACCCAACAGCTGCTTGGGCGAGAACTGGAATTTGAGCAGATCCAACGCCCCCGATTTCCATAATGCATTTCCACCCGCTGCCGCGACTGCCAGATCATTGGCATACAGGGTGCGCGAGAACACGATGTCGTTCTCGCGTACCAGATCGAAGCGCACCTGCTCGACTTTCAGCGCCGCTTCGCCCTGATTGATCACCGCCACATTGTGCAGCACCGCGCTATGCAGATTGCGCCCTGCTTCCAGTTGATAAGTCCAGAGCTGTTTCTGCGGATAAAAGCGGACTTCGGCGTCGGCCGCCGCTGCGGACTGCGCGATCAGCAGTCCGATGATTACAAGCAATGTGGGTTGTTTCATAGCGATCTCCTGACCACTGTTTTGGCGCCTGCCGCAAGTGCGGATACCTTTTTTACCTCGATCATGGCAGGCGTCGCGACTACGCCATGACGCCGATGGAAAATGGGATGCCGCAATACAACCGCTGAGTGCTTTCGTACTTTGGCACATCGCGCTGCTTGCAGCCGGCTCGTTACCCTCGGCCATCGACTGCGAACGTGCCTGGCGCAGTCCAGTGCAGTTCAAGATCACCCCGTTCGGTTCGCCCGTGCAGTTCGTCACTGTGGTCGACGAACACGACAGTACGCACGTCAGCGCCGCCCGGCAATGGCGGTTCCACGCCATCGCCCATGGGATCAACACCGCGAAGTGACGGTGACCGATCCGAACGCGACGATAAAGGCGGTCGTGAACCATCAGGGTGAAGACGCTGTTCTGGTGGTGAGCTGGACGGAGATGAACCCTGCCGACCGGTCACTTTTGTGATCGTGATGGGCGCGCAATTACGCGTATATTCAGTACGAATACCCCCTACCGAGACTTTCGGGCGCATCAGGCGGTGGGCGTGGAACTGTTCAAAGGGTTACTGGCACTTGGCGAATCATTCAGCAATGGAGCAAGCATCATGCGAGATATCTTGACTGGACAATGCGGGTGGGTGGCGCTCGGCATCGCGTTGTTGTGCCCGTCATTCGCGGCAGCGAACGCACCGGAGTCTGCGCCCAAGGGAGTAGCGGCGCCAGAGTTCACTATCAATCCGGCGATTGCCAATCCGCTGATATTTTTCGGGCCGGCAGGTCAGAATATCGACCAGACCATCATCATTGAAAACATCGGTGAAGCCGGTAGTTTTCTGACCCTCGTGGCTGATCCTGGCAATCTGCTCGGCGCGCCGTTTTCGGTGGTCAGCGGCCTGCCCAACAACGCGCCGGGCATTGCTCAGGGCGCCAGCGCCAGTATCGTAGTGCGCTGCAATGCAGACCTATTCATCGTCACGTATAACGATGAGTTGGTGCTGTCGACCAATGATCTTGATGATGGCGAGGCCACCGTCACCATTCCGCTGCGGTGCACCGCGTTTCAGAATGTCATCGGCGAATTGCAGGCCACTCTTAATGGCGTGACGGTGGCGGATGGCGCCACGGCATTGCTGTCCACGGTAGTGAACGGATCGACCTCCGCAACGCTCAGCATCGGCAATTCCGGAATAATTCATCTCACCATTGGAGTACCTGCAGGATTGTCAGGGGTTCTGTCTGCAGGCAATGCATCGACGGCTGCGGTACCTGGCGGCACACCTCCAGGCAGCGCCGGCGCGGCGAATATTCAGATTACCTGCGCACCCGACAATACGTTGACCACGACGCAGACGCTGTCGATACCGAACAACGATTTCGACGAGAACCCGTTCGATCTGCAGATTACCTGCGAAGCCGCGCCCGCGGCGGTGGCTTCCATAGCGCCTGCAACGCTTGCAATCGTGGCCGCGCCTGGCATCGTGGGCAGCGCTGTTGGCACGTTGTCGAATGCCGGCAATATCGCGCTGGATATCAGTAGCTGCACCACTCCGGCTGGGTTTACTCTGGAAGCGCCGGCGACATTTCCGACCTCGATCGCCGTGGCGGCGAGTACCGGCTTGAACGTGTCCTGCACCACTCCGGTTGCTGGCGCTGCAGCGCTCACCGGTAACCTGATTTGTCAGTCGAACGCATCAAGCAATGGCGGCGTGATCAGCGTTCCGTTGTCCTGCTCGGGCACGCCTGCAGTGATTTCGACGCTGGCGGATTCGGGCCGCATTCTGCTCGCGGCTGCGATCATTCTGCTGGGTTTGCTGGGAATGCGGACGCGTGGGCAATAGCCGTCAATGGCTCAATAACAAGCGCCAAGAGCCCCCGAGTGCTGCTTGGGGGCGTTCCCTACGATGCGCTGGATGACGGCGCGGTTTCAGAAGCAATACCATCGCGGTACGCCACTGCCCATACGCATTCAGCGAAAGTACGGGTGCTCGAACGCGAACAACAATCGCTTGGCCCCATCGCGCCAGGTGTCTGGGCAACGATCACCCAACAACACCACAGCACCCGCATAGGCGATGCCGCGTTCGCGCGCGGCTATTGCACCGAGCAGTGCTTCGGCCTGCTGAGCCTGGGCGCCGGTATGCACTGCCTGCAGAAACGGCCAGATCTTCACGGAATCTTCTTCATTGCTGGCGGCGCGCGCCCGTTCCAGCCACGGCCCCGGATCAACCGATTGCCGCATGGCCAGGGCTACGGCCGGCCAGGCGGTGGTGTCGTTCAGTTCTGTGTCGATCGCCGCGGCCAGGCCTGCGTTGAGCTGATCGGCTGTAGCGCCCTCCGAGGCGGCAACCAGCAGCAGAATCTCGTCGCGATGGTTGGCGTTTTTTGCCGCTTCTGCCAGCGCGGCGTCGAATTCGCCGCGTCCGAGTTGCGCATAGGCGAGCAGACCGGTGTCTTCATCCAGGTCACGACCGGTTTCTATGGCCACGTACTGAGCCAGGTAGTCGGACTGTTTGGCGAGTGTGCTGATCTCGGCCATATCGGGGCCGGGGCTCATGCGTATCAGACGCGCCAGATCGACGCGCGCCCAATCGGCGACCGCCGGCAGACGCTCGGTGGCATGTTTCATATGCACCGCCGCGTCGCGCCATTGGGCGGTTTCAGCCAGGGCATGGGCGGCGGCGAATTCCAGCCATGCGTTGTCCGGCCATTGCTGCATTGCCGACAGGAAGGCAGCCCGCTGTTGCGGGCCATCGTCGGTGCAGCGCACCGCCAGATAATTCAGATCGCCGGACTTCGGATTGGCTGCGGACATGGCTTGATGCTTTTCGCAGACGCTTCGATGTGCTTCGCCTTCCGCTGCATCCTGTTCGGCGCGCAGGCTGACCACTTCGTCGGGGCTGCGTTGCAGGCGCTGCGCCAGGATATCGGCGAAGTCAGGCAGCTTCGCCGCGGCACCGAGCCATTCGACGACGTACGGCGATTCGGCTTCATCCCAGAGCGCTCTGGAGCGGATCAGTGGCGCCTGCGCCGCGGGGTCGAGGTCGGACAGAATCATGGTCGCTCTGTTGTCCGACAGCGCCGCCAGCGCGCTGCGCGTGCCGCCGCCACTTTTGGTGCTGATGGTTTCTGGCGGTTCGCCGAAGACATGCTCCACGCCGGTAGTCGACCAGCGCGGTGCGCCCAGCGGGCGCGGCGGCACCTTGGCCGCGCTCCCGTACGAGGCGGTCCACTCGACCAGGCTGGCGGCTCCGGCAACGTTGTAGACATAGTGCGATGCGGTGACTGCATTGTCGGAGTTGAACGACTCGATCACCTGGCCACCGGCGGTGCGTGCCTCGATGGCATGGGTATCGGCGCGGGTCAGATCCATCGTGGTGTGCGCATGCGGTTGCAGAGAGACGTTCTGATTGTCGATACTGACCTGTACGGTGCGTGCCAGACCGTTGTAGATGCTGACCACGCTATGCCCCGTGGCCCCGCCCAGGAATAGTACGGAACCGACGATGCCGGCCGCGACGCCAAAACGCGCAATGGATGCCACCCAGCCGTCGGCAGTCTGAAAGCGATCCCACCAGCCGAGTTTTTCCTGACGCTTGCGCTCGCTGCCGGGCAGCAAGGTGACGTACTGGATGTCGAGTCGTGATGCCTCGGGTGCAGCTTCGACCGCGGCATCGGCGGCGATCGCCTGCGCAACATGGTGTTCGGCAGACAGCAACAGCTCCAACGCTGCGTCACGCAGTCCAGCCAGTGCCGACGCCGTGGCATTGACCCAACCATCGATGACGCGCATCCAATCGTTGATGTTTTCGTTGGTCGCAGGCGGCAGTTTGAGGTCGCCCAGAGCCTCGCTCCAACCAGTGATGCGCATGCGTCCGAGCAGACCGGCACCGAGCTGCACACGCCCGGCGGCGTGATAGATCGCGCTCAGCGTCGACTGCAGCACATTGCAGGCCTGCAACAACCGCGTGAGTTCGTTCGCTGAAACATTGCCATCGGCAGTGACCACGCCATAGGTATTGCCGAAGTATCCCTGGGCGTCGCGCAGATCGGCGAGGGCATGATCGGCATAGTGCAGGGCTGCCGCCAGGCCGCGCAGATAGGCTTCCCAGCCACCGCCCAGGCGCTGCGCAGCGGCCAGGTGCAGGCTGCGGCAACGTTGGTCATGGGCTTGGATGGACTGCATCACCGGGAGGATTTCCCGCTCCAGATCTTTGAGTACCCGCGGCAGTTCGCGGCGTGCCAACTGGCTGCCGCGCCAGCGCACCACGCCGCCAGGCGCCGTCAGATAGCCGGCCTGCAATCCGGCCAGGGTTTGCTTTTCCTGCTGCAGCTCGCGCAGCCGGTCCAGATCGCGATCGTGGTCATCGCCGTAGAGCGCGGTAATGCGCTTGGGCAGGTCTTCGTTCTCGGCAACGGCCGAATACAGATCGTTGACACTGGCGACGTGACGCACCACGGAGCGCCCGAGGAAACTGCCGCGATAGCGCCGATCCAGATTCGGACGCGCGTAGTCGTCGTCGAGATGGCGCAGGCTGAGGTCGATATCCACCGCCGGCGGCAGCTCGCCGGTGTAGACGCCGGCCGACATTGCGCGGCGCAATTCGTCGGTACCATCGAACAGCACCCAGGCCGGGCGGGTATCCACCGGTGCGGCGATGTACTGGCGTTTGACATTGTGCTCGCGATCGGCATTGGCCGGGTGCGTGGACCACATCTGTGGCGGCTGCGCCAGCTCGTTGCGGAATACACGGTGTCGGTCGGGTGCTATGGCGGGCACTTCGGGCGCCGCGCCGTACAGCGGGTCGGCAAGGATGACGCGCATCTTTTCAATGATGCGGGTCTGCACGGCAAACAGGTCGCGTACCGTGCGCTTTTGTCCGATCTCGGTGCTGCCGAAGTTCACGGCGCGGTCCCAGGCATCGTCGGCGGCATGCAGTTTGTGCAGGGCGTTGACCAGGGCATCACTGCCGGTCAGCGAGGCTGCTACCAGATCGGCCTGGTATTCCATCTCGCGCGACAGCGCACGCTGCGCCAGTACGACGATGCGGAAAATCAATTCCACCAGCGAGCGGATCGACCACACGATCAGCCGCAGAATCCAGCCGATCCAGGCGACGCGCAGGTCGATCCGCGACAGACCGAGCAGGAACTTATCAAACGCATCGCGCTTGGCGATGATGTGCGAAGCGATCTGCTGCGCGATATACACCCAGCGCCCTACCGCCATGGTGCGTTGCGCGAAATGGCCGAACTCATGCGCCAACACTGCTTTGAGCTCGCCCAGATTGAGCACATTGACCAGAGCCAGGCCGATCTCCAGATTCTTGCGCGATGGCAGAATCAGATTGGCGATCGACAGATCGTAGAAGACAGCCGCATTCACCCGCGGCGATACATAAACGCGATGCGGCCGTGGTGCCCCGGCTTCATCGGCCAGGCGATGCAGAAACGCAAACAGACGCGGCTGGTCGGCGGGCTTGAGTTCGATATCGTCGGACTGCGCGCCGCGCTTGATGAAGACCAGCGCCTTGGCCATGAACAGCGCCAGAAAGCCGGCGCAGCCGCCCACCGCTGCAGCGGCCAAGGGGTTGTCGCTGGTGCCCGCGGTCAGCGCACCGATCAATCGGTAGGCGGTCCACCCGAACCAACCCAGCAGGGCCAGATAGAAGCAGACGAAGGTCAGCAGGCCCGCCATCGCCAGCCAGGCGTGGCGCCGATAGGTGGCACTGGGCGCAGTGAGGTTGGCCGGGACTGAACTCGGCCCGACCGGATAAAGGGTGTCCATGCAATTCCCCGGCAGCGATGACGAGCCCGCACGCTACACGCCGCGACAGGGTGGATGCAATTGGGAAATGTCGGGGATAGCCCTGGGAATTTTCTGAGTCAGCGCAATGTGGTTCCGACCTGCGGTCGGACGCTTTAAGCTCTGCCGACTATTGAGCAGCGAAAGCGTCCGAACTCAGGTCGGACCCACAGTCATCGCGCTGGCCGCAGCGCCCCCCGCGCCGCAATGCGCACCTGATAAATCACCGTATCGGCCATCACCAGCAACACGTTGCGATCGGGTCCGCCGAAGCAGAAGTTGGCGACACCGGGTGCCAGGATTTCGCCGATCAGATCGCCGCAGGGGTTGAACACCTGCAGGCCGCTCGCGGACGAGCTATAGACATTGCCGGCTTCGTCCACCTTCAAACCATCTGGAATGCCCGGCGTCACCACGGCGAACAAACGGTCGTTGGCCAGATGTCGACCGTCGATGACGTCGAACGCACGCAGATGATGCGGCAGGCCGGGGAGGTAGCTACCCGGACCCTGGATCGCAGCGCTGTCGTTGATATACAGGATCGACTCATCCGGCGAGAACGCCAAGCCATTGGGCTTGTTGAACGAATCGGCGACCACGCTGATCTGACCGCCGGCCGGATCGTAGCGATAGACATAGTCACCGACCATGGCGGCGTCCTTGAATTGCTGCAAGGCGCCGTAGGCGGGATCGGTGAACCAGACGCTGCCGTCGCTCTTGACCACCACATCATTCGGCGAATTGAAGCGCAGGCCGCGCCAGGCATCGACCAGCGTCTGTGTCTGGAAATGTTCCAGATCCATCACGCTGATGCGTGCCGGAGTCGAGCGTGTGCCCTGTTCGCAGATCACCAGACCGCCTTCGCGATCCAGCGTCATGCCGTTGGCCATGTTCGAAGCCTCGCGCAGCGTGCACTGTGTTTGCACCTGGTAGGGAAACGTCGATACATCGAGGCCCAGCCGCTTGATCGCTACCTGCTTGTAACCGGCCAGGGGAATATTGCTGTTCACCGGCACGGTGGTGAAATACAGCGCCTGTTGTGCATCGACATACACCGGCCCTTCGTGCGCGTTGATCTGTATGAGTTCGGCGAACTGCGGATCGGGCCCGAGGAGGGCGTCGAATGACCTGGCATGGCGAACGAACGGCGAAGCAGACATATCGGGTCCTCTGGATTCTGCAGCAGGTTATCCGCTGATCCGCTGCAGACTAGCTGCCAAGAGTGTCAGGTTGACAGCGCGACCGAATCGGGGGCATATCGCAGCGATGCAACGTGTGTGGGAGCAGCCGTCTTTGTGGGTCCGACCTGTGGTCGGATGCTTCTTGCCGATCAGGTCCGCTCTGACGAAATCGTCCGACCACAGGTCGCACCCACAGCTCCTACATTCCTGCGCCCAAAACCCAACCGGAAGCACCGATGAAGCGCATACCTCTTTGGATTTTGACTCTGTCTGTCTTCGTAGCGTTGGCCGGCTGTGCCTCCGGACCAGCGCAGGAATCGTCGCCTGGTCAAGCGGAGGTGTTTCGCATACAGCCTCTGCGCCCGGTCGATCAATTGCTGGTGGAGGCGCTGGCGGCATCACCGCCGGAAGAGTCCGGCGAATTCCGTGACAGCGACTTGGTCGAACTGGTGACGTTGGAACCCGGCATCCGCCTCGATATCCGTTATGCCGGGTCCGACAACTTTCTGTCGCAGCCAATCTACGCGCAGGCCCGCGCCTTCCTGCAACGCCCGGCCGCCGAAGCGGTGGTGCGCGCGCACCGCGCGCTGGCACCACTGGGTTACGGCCTGCTGGTACACGATGCCTACCGCCCTTGGTACGTGACCAAGGTATTCTGGGACGCGACTCCACCGCAGCAGCACGGTTTCGTCGCTGATCCCAGCCAAGGCTCAAGGCACAACCGCGGCTGCGCTGTCGACGTCACCTTGTTCGATCTCGTCAGCGGCGCGGTGGTCCGCATGCCCGGTCTCTACGACGAAATGACCGAACGCTCCTATCCCACGTATACCGGCGGCACCGCGCAGCAACGTGTGCACCGCGACCTGTTGCGCCGGACGCTCGAAGCCCAGGGGTTCACTGTGCTGGACACCGAGTGGTGGCATTTCGACTATCAGGACTGGCGGCTCTACCGCATCCAGAACAAGCGCTTCGAAGACCTCTAAGCGTGGGAGCGAACGTCTTTGTGGGTCCGACCGGTGGGCGGACGCTCGTTGTCGACTCGGTCCACACTGGGGAAAGCGTGCGACCACAGGGCGGACCCCCCAGGGGGGGGGGGTGTTTGTACCGTAAACCCGTGGCGGTGCAGTGGTTTTG
>JANMUE010000304.1:0-41189 GCA_031391205.1 Lysobacterales bacterium
GCCTTCGATCAGCGCGTCGGTCTGGCCGACGTCTTCGCCAGCAATGTCGATGGCACCCGACGTGCGGATATTCCCAACGGCGGCTACTACCGTGTCATCGATACCCTCGTGGATGACGATGAACACGTGCTGGTCGAGCGCTCGATCGAGTCAGCGTATCTGTTCAAACTCAATGTCTATGATGGCAAGACCCGCACCGTGGCAACGGCGCCGATCGACAGCGGCAGCTTCGTGGTCGACCACGATCACAAGGTGCGTTATGCGATTGGTTCGATGAACAACCTCAAGACGCTGACGCTGCGCCGCAATGGCGACGAGTGGGAGACCGTCCATGAAGATGAGATGGGCGGCGGCATGCGTTTACCCATGGGCTTCGATCGCGACAACAAGAAAGTGTACATGGCGGTCAGCGAGAAGGGCGAGCCCTCACGTACCGTCCTGCTCGATCCCGAATCCAACAAGACCACCCTGCTCAGCAAGAACGACAATGTGGAGCCGGGCGGCAATCTGATGAGCGCCGACGAGAAGGAACTGTTGGCGGTGCGTTACATGGACGGCGTACCCTTTTATGATTTCGTCAACAAAGAACATCCGGAGTCCAAGGTTTATGCGGGACTGATCAATGCCTTCCCCAATCATGTCGTCGGGTTCGGCGGTATCAGCAGGGATGGGCGTTTCATCCTGTTCCGCGCTTCCAGTGATGTCGATCCAGGATCGTTCTACATGTTCGATCGCGAGAGCGGCAAGGCGCGCTTCCTGCTTTCCAATCGAAGCTGGATCAAGCCGGAAGAAATGGCCAAGATGGAACCGATCCAGGTCACGGCGCGCGATGGCATCAAATTGCATGGCTATCTCACGCTGCCGCCTAAAAGTAACGGCAAGAACCTGCCGCTGATCCTGCACCCGCACGGTGGGCCGCATGGTCCGCGCGACCAATGGGGCTTCAATCCGGAGATTCAGTTCCTCGCGAATCGTGGCTACGCGGTGCTGCAGATCAATTTCCGCGGCTCCGGCGGCTATGGCAATGCGTTCGAGAAAATGGGTTACCGCAATTGGGGCACCACGATGGTCAACGACATGACCGATGCAGTGGACTGGACGATCCAGAAGGGCATTGCCGACAGCAAGCGCATCTGCACCTATGGCGCGTCCTATGGCGGCTATGCGGCGTTGCAGACGGTGGTGCGCGAGCCGACCAAGTACGCTTGCACCATCGGCTATGTAGGCGTCTACAGCCTGCCGATGATGTTTACCGATGGCGATATTCCCGAGCAGGAAGCGGGCCGCAAGTTTCTCAAGCGCGTGATGCCTGAAACGCGCGAAGAGCAGGAAGCGCAGTCAGCGGCCTATAATGTCGACAAGATCAATATCCCGGTGATGCTGGTGCAGGGCGCCAAGGACAAGCGCGTACCAATCTCGCAGTACAAGGCGTTGTTGAACGCATTGAATAAGGCCGGCAAACCACCGGAAAAAACCATCGTGGCACCCAAGGAAGGCCACGGGTTCTACGACTTCAAGAACGAAGTGAATTTGTACAATGCGATGGAAGCTTTTCTGGATAAGCATACCCGTACGCCCTGAGCGCAGGTCCGCGGGATTTACCGGATCACTCGAAACGGAAGCGGGCAGCCGCTTCCGTTTTTTGTTTCAACGAAGCTGTAAATAAAATTGATCCTGATCTTGCTTCGTTGTGGCAGCGAGTGCAAAGTGATTCAGTTGATGCACTGCGGGCCTCAGTCATGGCGTCATGATCACACGCAATGTGCTGAACGTCATTCTTGAGGGGACCGTTTCTTGACTGCTAGAGTTTCCGCGGTGTGGCCATGTCATCCAGGCGCGCTGTCTAGGCGTCTGTCCAGGTAACTTCGCGATACGCTGAGAGACGACCGTGATCAGTCTTAAATCGGTAAAAAAGTGGAGCTTGCGTTCAATCGTCGTTGTGATGATTCTCGGCGGGGGAGCGTTTCTCTGGACCGATTATCAGCTCAATCGTTTCGCAGGCGCCTATACGAAGGTGGTTGATCACACTCGATTCAAGGGCTCCTCGACGCTTACGGCCATCACCGACGTTAATGTCCTGTCGCCTGATGGCAGCGCAATGCTCAAGCATCAGACGGTATTGTTCGATCAAGGTCGAATCATTTCCGTAACTGGCGAGCTGGAGCTTCCCAGCAATGCTTTTACTGTCGATGGCAGCGGACGTTATTTGATTCCGGGATTGGTCGATACCCATGTGCATCTGAAGCAGAGCCCGAACGATCTGTTGCTGTTCGTGGCCACCGGCGTCACCCAGGTCTGGGAAATGAGCGGCAACGCGGATCATCTTCAGTGGCGGCGCGAAATCGAGGCGGGGCGTCTGGGTCCTCGGCTGTTCATCGCTTCTGAAAAGCTGCAAAACAGTAGGGGGTGGCTTGATGGCCACTTTCAACGTTGGACCCGTAACCGAATCACTGTCGATTCCTCTGAAGACGTTAATGCACTTGTCCAATCGTTGATGGATGACGGCTATGACGCAGTAAAGCTCGGCAGCGAGCTCGACAAACCGATTTATCACGAGGTCAATCGAGCTGCTTTGAATGCAGGGATTCCCGTCATTGGGCATTTGCCGATCTCGACCGGTTTGGATGACCTGTGGAAATCCGGACAAACCGAGCTGGCTCACGCCGAGGAGATTACAAAAGCTCTTGATCGCGAGTTTGGCTATTTCAACAGCCTGAACGCCGCCGAGTATCTCGAATTTGTTGCGCAGCGCAGCGCTGGAGTCGCAGAGCAGCTGGTCGCCAACGACGTGTCAGTGGCTTCAACCGTATGGCTCATGGAGAGCTTTCCGCGGCAGAAAACCGAGCTGGACGTGCTGCTTGGTGAGCTCCGGCTGCGTTACGCAAACCCCGGAGTGGTCGAGGGAACGCCGCTTTCGAAGGGTTGGTTACCAGGAAACAGCTATTACCAATTGAGCGCCGATACCGATCCAGCCAAGATCGCGGCCGAAACGAACTACTGGATGACGTATGCGAAAGCACAACACATCTTACTCGGGGCCATGCGTGACAAAGGGGTTCGCCTTATGGCGGGCACCGACACCAACAACGCAGTCGTGGTCCCGGGATTTTCCTTGCATGACGAGTTGAAATCCTTGACCGCAGCCGGTTTGAGTCCTTCGCAAAGCCTGCTCTCGGCGACGTCTGCTCCTGCGGACTGGATGCAGGATAAGGCAGGCAAAATCCTGCCTGGTTATCGCGCCGATATGGTGTTGCTCAGAGAGAATCCACTGGACGACATCGCAAATACCACGAGTATTGAATCCGTGATCGTCAACGGCCGTGTCCTAGCGCGCAGCCAGCTGGATGCAATCCTGGGCGCCGTGCAAGAAGCCAACGATGCAAGCAGGACGATCCAAGTCGGAGGCCGTTGAGCTGAGCAGAGTTCCGAAACAGCTGGACGAAATGGATATAGCGCGATTTGGAAGCGCAAAAGACGTTTTCCTAAAGCCTCAACGCCACGTAAATACGCCACAGGGCAGCGTTTCGTTGAGACGTGTGACCGCATCGACCGTCACGATCCTAAGCTGAAATGGCGATGCGGACCTTAGTGCTTTGCCAATCTCGACATATGTCTCTCCTCGCAAAACCGAGAAGACTCGGGCGCGCGTACTTAGATTGGAAGGTGGGGAGACCCGTCACTTACGATTCACCGTTGTCGAAACCGAATACAGGAAAGTCTGCCATGAAGATGCTGCCCTTGCTGTTTCATATCCTAGTGTCGATCAGTGTCGCGGCTTCGACGCAAGCGACCGAGTCAGTGCCCGCGGCCGCCGCAGCGACCGCTCATGATCAGTTGATCGTTCTGGTGCGCCATGCCGAGAAGGCATCGGATCAAGGTGACGATCCGGCACTGACCGAAGCGGGGACCGCCAGGGCCAATGGGCTGAAAATGGCATTGAGTGATGCCGGTGTTGGCGCGATCATCACCACCGAGTGGCAGCGTACGCGGTTGACCGGCGCGCCGCTGGCGCGGACACTCGGCATTGAGCCCATTGTCGTCGGCACGGCCCAGGGCGAATCGGCGCAGCATCCACAGAAAGTCGCGGATACCGTGCGTGCACAATCAGCCGATGTCGTATTGGTTGTGGGTCATAGCAACACCGTGCCGGCCATCGTCCTGGCCCTGGGTGGGCCTGATGTGGGCAAGATCGGCGACGACGACTACGGCAATCTGTATCTGCTGTGGCGTCACGCAGGAAAGATCAGGTTGGTGAAATCGCAGTACTAAGGAACCTCTGAACAAGTCCGGGGCCGCGATAGCCCCCTGAGTCAGGGGGCGAAAAACCGCAGGTTGACCAGCTTCGCTGTTGAGAGCGACCAGCACCGCTGTTGAGAGCCGGGGTGTGGCGACACTAAGCTGTAGAGCGAAGTCGAAGTGGTGACATATTCTGAGCTTCCCTAAATCAGGGTGGGAAAGGCTCGCCCGTTCCAGACTGGATGCTGGATCCGCACTGGCGGCACGCCAGCGCTGAGACATCGGCGCTGGTTGCGGTGGCCGGGACGACTTCCCACTCGACAAAACTCGGTAGCGAGAATTGCCGCCTTGCCTTGGACGCGTGCAGACTGGCGAATGTCACAATGCTGGTTGGCGAAAGCGCGGTGCAATAGACGCCGGCATTGCGGATCGCCGATTCGATGGGCTGCAGGTGGATGCAGGTCAGCAGCAGATGCGGATGCGCTTCATAATCGATCTCGGCATCGGTGGGAAAGCGTCCCTCCAATGCTTCCGCGGCCCAGGCATTGCGTGTGGGATGTGCCAGGAGTTCCTGATAGCGACGTTCCCAGCCGGCGATGACCGCCTGATCGGTAACACGGTTTGCTTCGGCGAGCTTGAGCCAGCGTGATTTGCCGGGATCGCTGCGCAGACGGCTGATGCCGGCATGCAGACGATCAAATGCGCGCTGTTGGTCCAACAGATTGCGCTCGCGGCTGCGCACTTTGGCGCGCTGTTCGAGGATGCCCTCCATGCGCAGCAGTGCCAGCAGCATCAGGGCGACCGCAAGCAGCGAAATCACCACCAGCCAACGCATCTCGATGCTCGAATCCAGTTCGTAGACCTCGACACCGACATAAGCGATCGCGGCCACAACCAACAGGGCGCCAGGCCAGAACATTGCACGCAGCAGATAGCGGTGGCGCGGATTCAAACGCTTCAGCCCCTATATTGTGGCGCCAATTCTAGCGCCCGTAACCTGTCCGCGGACAGGGCTGCAGCGCGAAGTTGGCAGGACCGCTATTTGCTTTTGTCCAACAAGGCACGCAGTTGCGCAAACGGATTTGAGGTTGCCGCTTCGACGCGCCCACTGCTGCCGGGAGGCTCGCTGCCGAAATTGTCGATGTAGCGCGAGTGCTCATTGTCGTGACAGTACAGGCACAACAACTCCCAGTTGCTGCCGTCAGCGGGGTTGTCGTCGTGGTTGTGATTGCGGTGGTGCACGGTCAGTTCGTGCAGATTGGCACGGGTGAATTCACGCGCGCAGCGTCCGCAGATCCACGGGTATTGCTTGAGCGCGCGTTCACGATAACCGAGTTGGCGTTGCTCGGCCTGACGCCGTGCATCGGCCACGATGCGATCAAGTTTGCTGGCGTCAGGTGCTTTCATCGGATCGAACTCGTCGGGATTGTCAGCATTCCGTATTTGTTGCTCCAGGGCAAGAGGCGCGGACTCAGTCCAGAATGGCTGCATCGGAACGGGCATCCGCCTGCCGCGCCAATGAATTGCCGGCCAATGCCCACACCAGCGCGATGGCGGCGCCAAACACGGCGGCCACGGCCGGATGCTGGCCGACCAGATCGACTCCGGCCTTGATCCACGCGCTGATTGCATCGGCGCCGCGATACACCGTGGTGTCGATGAAGTTTTTCGCTTTGAACTTGGATTCGTCGGAGACGCGGGTGAACAGCATCTCGCGACCCGGTCGGACCAGGGCGTATTCCCCAGCTCGCCGGACCACCATGACGATGGCAAACACGACGAAGACCGGCGAAATTGCCAGACACAGAAACCCGGCGGCAACGATCAACGGAACTGCGGTGAGCAAAACACGCAGGCCGAGGCGTTCGGCGATACGGCCGGTCAGGAAAATCTGGGTAAATACCGCGAGCGATTGCACCACGATATCGATGATCCCGAATACCTGGGTTTGCTGTGTGCGATCCGGGAAGTGCAGTGCAACCAGGCGCGCCTGCTCCAGATACAGAAACGTGGTGACGCTGGCGAGCAACACGACGAATGCCGCGATGCCGATCAGATAGGGCGAACGCATTACCGTCGTCGCGCCAGCGAGCGGACTGCCGCCCAAAGCCAGGTGCCGTGTGGCTTCTGTGGTGTCGGGCAACGGATGCCGATCACGCCAGCGTTGCAATCGGTGTCCGGCGAACAGCGCTGCGATCAGCAGGACCATCGAAACCAGCATCAGTCCGAGATGGCCGATACTACCCACCAGGGCGACCCCCAGCAGCGGGCCGAACAGCCCGCCTGCGCTGGCGCCGGCCGCCATCAGGCCAAACAGACGTTTGGCATCCTTGAGTGGAAACAGGTCTGCGAGCTGGCTCCATGCCACCGAAATGGTCAACAGGTTAAACACCGACAACCAGATGTAGAACGCCCGTGCCAGCCCCACGTGGTCAGGCGCTATTGCAAAGCCGACGATGAACAAGGCCAGATGCGAGGCGAAGAACGCGTAGGTCCACGGCAGGATGTGACGCCGCGCGACTTTTCCGGCCAGCCAACCGAACAGCGGCAGGCAGGTCAGCGTCGCGACGAACGTACCCGTGAACAGCCATTGCAGATTGTCTACGCCGCCGACGATTCCCATGGTCTCGCGCACCGGCCTGAGCATGAAATAGCCGGTGAACAATAGGAAAAACAGCAGCATCGCGGGTACCACGCCCTCGGCCTCATGGCGCTCGACGCGCAAAAGTCGTGGCAGGGTCTGTTCCATCAGCGTCGGCTGCTGTACATGTGGCTCAAGCGAACATCGCGATCAGTTCAGCGCATTGCGCGGCGCTCAGGTCTGGCCCGAAGCCTGCGCCAAGATTCTCGATCTGGCGCTCTGGCTTGGAGGTCGCTGGAATGACTGCCGTGACCGCGGCATGGCTGAGCGCAAACTTCAGGAACATCTGCGCCCAGGTGTTCGCGCCGGCTTCGGCGGCCCAGCCAGGCAGGGCGCGATCCTTAACGCGTGCGAACAAGTGACCGTCCTCAAAGGCGCGATTGACGATGACGGCGACGCCGCAATCCTTGGCCAGTGGCAGCAAACGCTTGGCGGCATTGGGCGAGGCGACGGAGTAGTTGATCTGCAGGAAGTCGGGCTTCTCGGCGCGGATGATTTCGCCGATATCTTCGTGGGCACTGTCCAGGTAATGGGTGACTCCGACGTAACGCACCTTGCCTTCGAGTTTGAGTTCTCGCGCGACGTCGAGCTGCACGCGCCAGTCACGCAGGTTGTGAACTTGCAGCAGGTCCAGCCGCTCGATGCGCAAACGCTGCAGCGAGGACTGAAACTGGGCAAGCCCGGCAGCGCGGCCGACGGAGGACAACTTGCTCGCCAGAAAACAGGCGCTGTGCTGCTTGCTTTCCTGCAACAGATCGCCGAGCACGACTTCGGCACTGCCATAGGAGGGTGCGGTGTCGATCAGCGTGCCGCCGCGCGTGATAAAGGCGTTCAGCACCGCACGCAACGGGTCGCGCTCGACCGCCGAGTCACCGACTTCGAAGTTTCCGGAAGTGCCCAGACCAATCACTGGAATCCTCTCACCCGAAGAGGGTATGGCGCGGCGTCTGGGTGCGGGCGTTGTCAGCGCCCAGCTCAAATCAGTCAGGCTGGCGGCGCAGCCCAGGGCGGTAGCCTGAATCAAAGTACGTCGAGTGGTCATGGTGGCTCCTCGATAGCGGCTCGCGCGGAAGCAGAAAAGTGATATCAGGCCTCAGGATATTCGGGCGTCGACGGATCGGGCAGTAGCAAAAGTAACAGCTGTGCATAGAGGAACGTGATGCGATGGTGCAGATCGGTCCTGCGCCGGGGTGCATTGTGAGTGACAATTCCTCAGGCCAGAGGTTAGTCTCGGGATCGTCTCCGAAGTGTGTGGCTTCATCATGCAACTTGCCAACTGGAAGCGTGCCGTCATCAAGGTCGGCAGCAATCTGATCGCGCCGGAAGGGCGCGCGCTGTCTACGCGTTACCTGCTGGGGATAGCGCGACTGATCGCCGATTGCCGCAGTGAAGGCCGCGAACTGGTCGTGGTTTCCTCTGGCGCGGTGGCCGCGGGTCGCGCGGTATTGGGCATCGAACCGGGCGTGCGCGGCAGTGTTGCCGCCAAGCAGGCGTTGGCGGCGGTGGGACAGGCGCGCATGATGGAGGCCTGGTCGCGCCTGTTCGATTGGCCCTGTGCCCAGGTATTGCTGACCGCCGATGACATCAGCAACCGCCGCCGTTTTGTCAACGCCAAAAATACGCTGCGCGAATTGCTGGCCCTGGGCACCTTGCCGGTGGTCAACGAAAATGATTCGGTCGCTGTCGATGAATTGAAACTGGGCGACAACGACAATCTGGCAGCGCATGTCGCTGTACTGATCGAAGCCGATCTGCTGATCATCCTGTCGGACATCGATGGACTCTATGATGCCGATCCGCGCAGCGTTCCGGGTGCGCGCCTGATTCCCGAAGTCGTGACCATCGACGCATCAATTCATGCGCTGGCCGGCGGTAGCGGCTCGAGCGTTGGCACCGGCGGCATGCGAACCAAGATCGAGGCCGCAGACAAGGCCGCCAAGCGTGGTATCGCAACGTTGATTCTCAATGGCCGCAAGGCCGAGGCACTGGATGCCTTGCGCCGTGGCGAAAATGCCGGAACCCTGTTCCGCGCCCAGGGCACAGCGCTGAGTGCCAAGGCGCATTGGATGAAGCATGCATTGGAATCGCAGGGTGTGATTTGCGTTGACGCCGGTGCTGCACGCGCTCTGCGCGAGCGCGGTGCGTCGCTGCTGCCGCCCGGCGTGATCGAGTTGCGCGGCAGTTTTCGTGCCGGGGATGCCGTCGACGTGGTGGAACTCGGCGCCGACGGGGAACGTATCGTTGCCAAGGGCGTCAGCCAGTACGACGCTAGCGAGCTTGGACGCATCAAGGGGCATGGTACGCCGGAGATCGAACGTCTGCTGGGTTATGCCGGCAGCGAAGTCGTCATCCATCGCGACGATATGGTGCTGCTGTGAACGCGGCGGTGCAACAGCTGGCCGCCGATGCACGCGCTGCCTCGCGGGCGTTGGCGCGCTTGAGTGCCGAGCGGCGCAATCAGGTGTTGCAGACGATCGCGAATGCCTTGATGGCAGACGAGGCGATCATTCTTGAGGCCAATCGGCACGATGTGCTGGCCGCCGAAGCGGCAGGCCGAAGTGCGGCCCTGGTCGACCGTCTGCGTTTGACTGGCCAGCGCATTCAGGCGCTGGCGGATAGCGTGCGCTATGTCGCTCAGCTGCCCGATCCGTTGGGTGCCGCCGAATGGCAGCCGCCGCGCAGCGATGGCCTGCAGATAGGGCGAATGCGCGCGCCTTTGGGCGTGATCGCGATGATCTACGAGTCGCGCCCCAACGTCACCATCGATGCTGCGGTACTTTGCTTGAAGAGTGGCAACGCTGCGATCCTGCGCGGCGGCAGCGAGGCGGTGCATTCCAACCGTGCGTTGATTGATACGGTACACAGCGCGTTGATCGCGGAAGGTGTTCCGGTCGCAGCGGTGGCGGCAATGCCCACCACCGAACGCGCAGACCTGCTGGAGCTGCTCAAGCTCGACCAATACATCGACCTGGTCATTCCGCGGGGTGGCGAAGGTCTGATCCGATTCGTCGCCGAGCACAGCCGCATTCCGGTGATCCGTCACTACAAGGGCGTATGCCATCTCTTTGTGGATGTCGATGCCGATATTGAACTCGCGCTGCGTCTGCTGATCGACGGCAAGACCAGTCGTCCAGGTGTCTGTAATGCACTAGAGACGCTGCTGGTAGACGCACGTATCGCCGAGGCGTTTCTGCCGCGCGCAGCGGGGGTGATGCAAGAGCGTAGTGTGGTGATGCGTGCGTGTGCGCGTAGCCTGCCACTGCTGCCGGGCGCGACCGCCGCTGAGGCCAGTGATTGGGATGCGGAGTATCTGGATCTGATTCTTGCGGTGCGTGTTGTCGACGATCTGGATGCGGCGCTGGCGCATATCGCTGCGCATGGCAGTCTGCATACCGAAGTGATTGCCACTGAAAATGTCGAGCGCGCTGAGCGCTTCCTGCGTGAAGCCGATGCGTCGGCCGTGATGTGGAATGCTTCATCACGATTCAACGATGGCGGTGAGCTGGGGCTGGGCGCCGAGATCGGTATCTCCACCACCAAGATCCATGCCTATGGGCCTATGGGTCTCGAATCATTGACGACGCAGAAGTGGGTGTTGCGCGGCAGCGGCCAGGTGCGCCATCCCATCTGATGTTCGATGTAGGGTGGGTGCAACCCACCATTCTCAAACGCCACACGATGGTGGGTTGCACCCACCCTACAACGGCTCAAAGCGGATCGAGATAACTGATCTGACCTTGATCGATCCACGGCCACAGACTGCGTGGGCGTGCGGCGAAAGCCCGCGTGTGCACGCGCCATACATTGAGCGCGGCGACGGCGTAGAACACCATCACTACCCAGGGTGCAGCGGTCTGGAACAGGTGGCTGGGAAAGCTGCCATCGTTGTGAATCGCCAGAAGCAGTGCACCGATCGTCGCCGCGCCGCCGACAATCAGCGCGGAGTAAAGTCGATCGAATGTCAGCGTGCGGCGGCGTATTTTTTCTATCGTGGCGGCACCAGGCAGTGTCCAGAGTTCGCGCAGACGTTCCAGGATGGACCAGGCGAATGGCGCGAATATCCAGAGCCCCAGCGCCCACGCTTCGCGCAGCAAGGTGATCGATTCTGGATACAGGATCAGAATGCCGATGCCGATCAACAGGCCCATCCACCACGGTGGCTGGGCACGGAGCCGACTGGCGACATCGACCAGGGTGGCACTGAACATCAGGGTGGCGCCATCGGCCATGACCGCGAACATGAAAGATTCAGGATTCGGGCGGCCGTAGCGTTCGGGGGCAAACACCATCCAGGCGACAAGCAACAGCACCGATAGCTCCGGCAGCAGTTTTCCCAGCATGGCGCCGGGGTCGACAACGGGCTCGGGTTTTCGAAACAGGGCGCCAGGACGAGCGGTCATTGTGCTGTCTCCGAAATGCCGTGGCATTCACCCACGGCGCCAGTGGTCATCGCCTGGCATTGTCATTGACGCCGGAGCTTTGCAAGCTCCATCACGTGATGATTCTGCGCGCCATAGGCAGCAAGCAGAATGCCATGCGCGAGTTTCCAGTCATCGATCGCTGCCGCGTGCGCACCGGATTGCTGCAACAGCTTGCCGCGCAGCAGCAGCGCCTCGCCCAGATTCGGGTCGCTGGCGTCGGCCGACTGCATGATCTTGATCGAATGCCCAATGAGGCGCAGTGCCTCCGAGGGATTTTTTTCCTGTGCGTGCAAGGTCTCTGCGATTTCCCATTCCAGCACGGCGGCGTCCATGCCCTCGCTGCCGTTGCTGGCCTGCTGCAGGTTCAATGCCTTACGGAATACAGCCTCCGATTCGCTCAGCTTCCCCGCCTCGAACAGCACTTCGGCCCAGGCTTCGTAGGCGTGAAACTCGTCGAAGGTCCCTGGTTCGGCAGCTGCCTTCATCGCCTCGTGGACAACCAGGCCTTCTCGAATTGCACGTTCACTATCGCCGGCGGCTGCCCTGGCCTTCGCCAGACGCAACGCCGCGCTCTGAGTAAAGCCGCTATCGATTCCCAGCGTCTTTCCATAGCGCTGCACCGCATGTTCGTAGTGCTGGATGGCAAGATCGAAGCGACGCTGATCCATGGCCAGGGCACCACGATAGATCGAGATCATGCCGAGTTCCGCCGAGCCCTGCCTGGCAAAGATGCGTTCGGCAACCTGCCACGCCTGTTCGGCCTCGGCGTAGCGACTTCGGCGGCGATGCAGGTCGCCCAGATGCATCGATATCTGTCCGATCATCGGATGCTCGGCATCCAGCACAGCCGATGCGGCGTCCAGGGCGCCGGTAAAAAATGTCGCTGACTCTTCGTAGCGATGTACGTCCTTCAGCGTCCGTGCCAGCGCCAGCCGCGGATAGACCAGGGCCGCGTGATTTCCGAGGGCGGATTTCTCGTAGCCGGCGATGACCTGGCGATAGGTCTGTTCGGCCTCGCTCAGGCGATCCAGCTGGGAGAAAACGCCGCCCAGGTTGTATAGCCCCTGCAGCGTATTAGGGTGCAGCGCGCCACGCTCTCGGGCATAGACCCAATGCGCATGCTGGGCGACAGGCAGCGCCTCGGCGATGCGGTTCTGCAGCAGCAGAAAGCGCAAAAAATGTGTTTCCGCGAGCGCAGTCTGCAGACTGTCCGCTCCAGCGGATTTGCGCAGTGTCGCCAGCGAGATTGCGATGGCATCGGCCGCGCGATCGGTCTCGCCTAATGCCAGCCAGGCAGCGCCCAGCGTCGAGAGTGTCATCGCATACTCGGTGGACTCTCTGCCGCGGGATTGTTCATGCAAATTCAGTGCTGATTGCAGATGCGGGACGCTTGGCTTCACGTCCCCAAGTTTGAACTGCAGCGTGGCCAATTCGCCGACGATTTCGGCCTGCGTCTGGATATCCGAGGCAAACTCGCGCCTGGCTTCTGCAATGCCGCGCGCCACCAGTTCGCCCGCAGTCGCCGCACGCGCTTTGTCGCGCGTCAGCGGGTTCTGTTCGCGAAACAATGCCAGCACGAAATCCTTCACATGCTCGGCGCGGGTTGCCTGCAAGTTGGCGCGGCGCGCCTCGGCATCGGCGCGTGCTGCCTGCGTGCGTGCCACGTCGGCCTGCCACAGTGCGATGGCCAGCCCGGCCATGATGCCGATTAACGCCAGCGCTGCCGCGGTGACGCCGCCGCGATGGCGCTTGACGAATTTGCGCATGCGATAGGTCATCGTGTCGGTTTCGGCCCGTACCGGATGACCGTTGATATGACGCCGGATATCGTCGGCGAGCTCAGCTGCGCCTTGATAACGGCGTTCCGGTTCGCGTTTCAGCGCATGCAGCACGATGGTGTCCAGGTCGCCGTCGAGTTGGCGCGACAGACGATGCCGTTGTGGTTGAGCAACGCTGTCCGACTCGTCGTTCTTCAACACGGCGGTGCTGGGCCGGATCAGGCTCTCCTGTTCAAGATGGCGCGCTACTTCCTCAACACTTTTACCGCGACGTTGATGCGGCGAAACACCGGTGAGGAGCTCATACAGGATCACGCCCAGCGCATAGACATCGGTGGCGGTACTGATAGGCAGCCCGAGAATCTGTTCGGGGGCCGCATAGTTCGGTGTCAGCACCCGCATTCCGGTGCCGGTCAGGAGTTCGTCATCGACGTCGTCAAGCAGTTTGGCAATTCCGAAGTCGAGCAGCTTGGGTTGATTGTCGGCAGTCAGCAGCACGTTTGACGGTTTCAGATCGCGGTGCACGATCAGACGACGGTGCGCATAGGCGACTGCGTCGCAGATCTGCAGGAACAATTGCAGGCGCGTGTCCAGGTCCAGCGCGTGCGCATTGGCTGCCTCGATGAGCGCCGAGCCATCAACGAACTCCATGACCAGATAGGGCAGGCCATCGTCGCTCACGCCGCCGTCAATCAGGCGCGCAATGCCGGGGTGTTCCAACTGCGCAAGAATGCGTCGCTCGCGCAGAAATCGGCGCACGATATCTTCGCTGTCCAGGCCACGACGCAGTAGTTTGATCGCGACCTTCTGTTCGAAGTCGGCACCGGGGCGACGGGCCTCATAGACCTCGCCCATGCCGCCACGGCCGACGCGGCGCAGCAACTCGTAGGCACCAATGCGCTGACCGCTGCGATCGCCCGGATCGCTGGCAGGCGCCTCGACGCCATCCCGGTGGCGTTGCGTCAATCCATCGAGCGCACCTTGCGGTTGCCGATCCTTGTCCAGCCAGCGCATCAGCTCCAGCGCGACTTCGGGCTCGCTGGCGCGCAGTTCCTGCAGACGCAGTTCTGCATCATTCGGCGACAGTTCCTCGAACTCATCGAACAGTGCCGAGACGCGCCTCAGACGATCGGCATCAATGCTCATCGCCGATGGCTCCATCCAACTGCGTGTGCAGGAATGCGCGCGCCTTGCGCCAGTCGCGCTTGAGCGTGCGCTCGGACATGCCAAGTCTTTCGCCGGCTTCCTCCAGGCTCATGCCGGCGAAGAAGCGCAACTCCACCAGACGCGACAGGCGTGCGTCGAAGGACTCCAGCAAGGTCAACGCCTGATCCAGCGCGATCAGGTCGACCTGACCCAGTTCGGTGTCGGCAGCGTGATCACCGCCGCTGTCCAGCGAGGTAATCTCGGCATTGCCACCGCGCTTATCGGCGACGTCAGCTCGCACTCTGTCGATCGCAATCTGGCGCATCGCGCGTGCCGCCGTCGCAAAAAAATGCGCTCGCCCCTCGCTGCCCAGCGACATGCCGCGTATCAGTCGCATATAGCTCTCATGCACCAGGGATGTAGCGCCCATGCCCGAGCCCTGGATTCGTTGCCGTTGCCGTCCGGCGATGGCCCGCAGCTCGGCGTAGACAACCGTGAACAGCCGATCGGCTGCCGCGCGGTCGCCACCCTGCGCCCGCCCGATCAGTTCGGTGAGTTCTTCCGTCATGCGTTCGCCCGGTTGTCGACTGCTGCATCGTATTGATGCAGACGCGACAAAGGCAAGCACGCGCATGCGTACCTGCGACGCACGCACCGTTCGGGTCCGCACAGATGCGGGCGGGCCGACAATGCATCCTGCAGGCTGCGGTATGGCGCTCATGCCGACGTATACGCGGAAACCGCCGCGACCGGGACACCGCGCTGTGCGATACCGCATGCGGTGACGTGTGTGGCATCAGCACTTGGATTCCGTCGTCTTTCGTCAATCGTCATGTATTCAAGCAGGAGCTCAGCATGGAAACCCAGGAATTGCACCGTGGCCGTCTGATCGATCACGTCCAGCTGGTGGTGCGGGATCTACCCGCCAGCCAGACCTTTTACCAAGCCGTCTTCAAGGTTCTTGGCATCCCCATGGGTGGCAAGGGCGAGGATCATTTCTGGGCGGATGAACTATTCGTTTCGACCAGCAAGAGTGAGGCCGCACAGGGCAAGCTGACTGGACGCCATCACCTGGCCTTCCAGGCACAGGATCGCAAAATGGTGGATGCGCTCTACAAGGCGGCGCTGGCGAACGGCGGCGAGGACAATGGTGAACCGGGTGAGCGCGCCTATCATCCGGGTTATTACGCCGCGTTTGTGCTCGATCCGGACGGCAATAATATCGAAGCGGTTTTCCATGGCGAGGCGCAGCGCAGCGCGGCTTCGGTGAAGATAACATTTTGAGTGGCGCGGCCATTGAATTCTGAGCGGCTCCGCCCTTTGCGTTTGACGTTGTAGAGCGGGCTTGCTCCGCTGCTTTGGCTCTTATCCCAACATTAAGTGCAAAAGCAGCGGAGAAAGCCCCGCTCTACAAAAATCGTCAAGAGCAGCTGAGCAAGCCCCGCTCTACATCAGCTCGCCAGCTCGGGCAGATTTCGATAGAACTCCAGTGCCTGCGGATTGGCCAGGGCGTCGGTGTTTTTCACCGGGCGGCCGTGCACGATGTTGCGTACTGCGAGCTCGACGATCTTGCCGGAAATGGTGCGCGGAATGTCCGGCACCTGGATGATTTTGGCGGGCACATGACGCGGTGTGGTGTTGTCGCGGATGATCTTGCGGATGCGCGCCTGCAATGTGTCGTCAAGAATGATGCCCTCGCGCAGGCGCACGAACAGGATCACACGTACGTCATTGTCGAAATCCTGGCCGATGGCGAGTGATTCCAGCACTTCTTCAACGCGCTCGACCTGGCGATAGATCTCGGCGGTGCCGATACGCACACCGCCGGGATTGAGCGTGGCGTCGGAGCGGCCGTGGATGATGATGCCGTCGCGCTGGGTGAGTGTCGCCCAGTCGCCGTGGCACCAGATGTTGTCGAAATGCTCGAAGTAGGCGGCTTTGTATTTGCTGCCGTCGGGGTCGTTCCAGAAGCCGACCGGCATGCTGGGGAAGGGTGCAGTGCAGGCGAACTCGCCCGCGGTCTCGCGAATGGGCTTGCCTTGGTCGTCGAGAATCTCGACCTTCATGCCCAGGCCGCGGGTCTGCAACTCGCCGCGATACACCGGCAATACCGGCGCGGCCAGAGCGAAGCAGGAAACGATATCGGTGCCTCCGGATATCGAACCCAGCAGCACGCTGGGTTTGATGTCGCGGTAGACGTAGTCGAAACTCTCCGGTGCCAGCGGCGACCCGGTCGACAATACGGTTTTCAGGTTCAGCAGTTTGTGCGTCTCAGCGGGCTTGATGCCGGCCTTCTCGATCGCAGCGATATATTTTGCGCTGGTGCCGAACACGCTGATGCCGAGTTCATCGACGATATTCCACAGCACATTGCCATCGGGATGGGATGGCGAGCCGTCGAACAGGCACACGGTGGCACCGGTAGCGAGCCCCGAGACCAGCCAATTCCACATCATCCAGCCACACGTGGTGTAGTAGAAGAGCTTGTCCTCGCGCTTGATGTCAGCATGCAATACCAGTTCCTTGAGATGCTGAATCAACGTGCCGCCGGCGCCATGCACGATGCATTTTGGAATGCCGGTGGTACCGCTGGAGTAGAGGATATACACCGGATGCGACCAGGGCAGCCGCACGAACTCCATCGGCTGAGTGGGAAACGCGGAAATGAATTCCGCAAGCATCACCGAGCGCGGAACATGACGCGTATCGGGTGCAGCGTTGATGTAGGGGACGACGACCACCTTCTGCACGCTCGGCAGCTGATCGAGAATGCTGGCAATCTTGTCCAGACAGTCGAATGTCTTGCCACCGTAGACGTAGGCATCAGCAGCAAACAACACCTTGGGTTCGATCTGGCCAAAGCGATCGACCACGCCGTTGATCCCGAAATCCGGTGAGCAGCTCGACCAAACCGCGCCTATGCTGGTGGTGGCAAGCATGGCGATGACGGTGTCAGGGATATTGGGCATGAAGCCGGCGACGCGATCGCCAACACCCACACCTTCGGCGCGCAACGCCTGCGCGACATGCGATACCTGCCCGTGCAGTTCGGCATAAGTCAGATCGCGTGCGATGCCCGACTCGCCACGAAACGCGATGGCGACCTTGTCGTCCTTGAAGCGCAGCAGGTTTTCGGCAAAGTTGAGCGTGACATCCGGAAAGAACTGCGCACCCGGCATCCTGTCGGCATCGATCAGAACGCGGCTGCGATCGCCGCTGGCGCGGATGCCGCAGTAGTCCCATACCGCGGTCCAGAATTTTTCCGGGTACTTGACCGAAAAATCGTAAAGCGAAACATAGTCGAGTACCTGCGCATCGACTTCCTTCTGCACACGCTTGATGAAACGGCCAAGATTGGAACGCGCGATGCGTTCCGGGCTGGGTTGCCAGAGCAGGTCGGTCATGTGGATGCTGTGAATTCCGTGGTAAGGCGACGGTAACGGAGCGTTCGTCTTCGGGCAACCGGACCTTAGGGAAGCTCAGGATAAGTCACCACTTCGACTTCGCCCAATAGCTTGGTGCTTGCCAGACCCCGAAGAACCTGCGTTTTTCGCCCCCTGACTCAGGGGGCTCTCGCGGCTGCGAGCTTGTGCAAGCTTGGCTGGTGCAGCGGCAACGCCAGCCCGCGAGTGATATTCTTGCGCCATGAACGCCGTGACTGGCCAAGCAAGCTACGACGATATTCTGGGCTTGCCCGAACATGTGACCGGGGAAATTCTCTCCGGGCAGCTGTATGCGCAGCCTCGGCCGAATTCACGTCATGCGCGTGTCGAGACCGGGCTGGCGCGCGATCTGTTCGGACCGTTCGATCGCGGCAGTGATGGGCCTGGTGGCTGGGTGATTCTGGTAGAGCCCGAATTGCACTTGGGCGCGCATGTGATGGTGCCCGATCTCGCTGGTTGGAAGCGCGAGCGATTGGTCGAAATCCCCGACGGGCCGATTGATGCGGTGCCGGACTGGGCGTGCGAAATCCTTTCGCCGAGCACGGCCGTCAAGGATCGTAAAATCAAGTTGCCGCTCTACAGCAAACTGGGTGTCGGTCATGTATGGATCGTCGATCCGCTGGCCAAGACCATCGAAATTCTGCGTAACGGAGGTGAGCACTGGATTTTGCTCGCCACCTTCAGCGACCAGGATCACATGCGTGCCGAACCGTTCGACGCGATCGAACTGGAGTTGCGGCATCTCTGGGCTTGGTAGTCGTTGCAGTGTTGATTCAATCCTATTGCATCAGCCGCAGTGCCGGATCGCCGAGCAGCAGCATGCCCATCGACACATCGCGGGCGCCAGGGTTGTCGCTGGCGAATTGATTCTGAGCATTGCGGAAGGCATCGCCCAGGCGTGTGCCGGGAGTCGTCATGGCTGGCACCAGCAGGGCGGCAAAGTGTTCGTCGTTGTGGGTTTCGGTCAGACCGCTGGCAGCGATGACGGCGCCGGCGCCGGCGTCGGTGCCGACCAGCAGCGCATGGCTCAGTCCCTGATAATTCGGGTCGACGAAAAATCCGCCCCAGCAGCCCCACATCGTGGTGAAAAACGGTGTACCGCTATTGGTGAAGAATCCGCCGCTGACGTCGGATGCGGAAAGCAGGCCGGCGTAGGTCCAACCGATGGGTGAACCGTGGCCGTAGTAGCTCACCCATTGGCGGCCGCTATTGATGTTGGAAAACATCTGGGTGCGCGCTGCAGAGATATCGGCGCCGGCACTAAGAAAGACGCGCTCCGGCGTCGCGCGCGCGGCGCGATAGGCACTGTCGGCAACGAGCTCGAACTGATCGCTGATCGAGCCGAAGTCGGTTTCTTCTCCGGGTTGATCGGCGACCAAAAGCGCCGGCAACAACACGCTGCTGTTGCTCAATTGCAGCGTCTTGGTCACCAGCCGCTGCAATTCCACGACGTTGCGTGCGGGCAAGCGCCCGACCGCGATATCGAGGCGGTCATCGCCATCGAAATCGCCGAAGGGCACGTCACTGGCGCCATAGCGGATCAACGGGTGCGTATGCCGATAGAAGGTCGGGACCAGGCTCACCGAGCCGGCACCGGTGTAGTTGAAGTAGTCATAGGTGTCGCCACCGGCAATCAGCAGATAGCGCGTGCCCAGTTCGACGTTCGCAGCCTGCACGAAACGCCGCAGTGCCTCGGGATCGCTGCTGCCATCGCCGAACTGTGGATAGATATCCTCGATGGCAACAGCGCGCGCGCTCAAGCCCTCGGCGCGACGCGCAGCCAGCAGCGGTTGCAGTGCATCCAGCATGAAGGCGGGGGCAATGGCCAGATATTCGGCGGCACCAGCAAACAAATCAACGGGTGCCCGTGCGGGTTCGATGGCTGGGAGGCGATGCTGAGCGAGCGTTGTGAGCACGTAACGGTCGCCGCTTTGCTCATCACCCCCGTAACGAACCGCAAAGCCATCTTCGGATGTCTCGACGCTGCCCAGCAATTGCTCGGTCTGAGCGCCGCGTTGACGATAAATCAGAATGGAGGAATTCTGGAATCCCGTTGCCCGATAGCCGGCGCAGTCGCTGCTGCCGGTGCATTCGTTGCTGCTGTCGCCCAGACCGTCGGCGAAGAGGCGATCGCCGCTTTGTTGATCGACGCCGTCATGCCGATGCGCAAGTCGATCGGATTCGGCGCGCAGTTGCGCGCGATAGCTGAGCGACACGGATTCGATGTGGACGCGGTCGGTTTCAAAACCGGAGTCGTCCAGCGTGAAACCGACGCTGTTACTGCCGCTCTGCCAGGCAGATGCAGTCAGCGCATGGTCCAGCAGGCGCGCGCCGATGCCATCGAAGCGATCGTCGGCGATGGTCTGGCCGTTGATATCGATCACCACGCGATGATCCGGGCCATCGGCGTAGTTCAGTCCGCCCCAGAGACTGGCACGCAGCACGGCGTCTTCGCCGTTCACGCGGTTGGGTGCGCTGATGCTGAGACTGCCGCTGGGACGCTGGGTGCCGACGCGGGTCAACGCGAACGCGTACCAGGGGTCGGCGATCGGCGCGGCAAAGCTCCAGGCATTATTCGGGTCGGCGGTGACGGTGCGCAGATAGTTGCTGCTGAGGTTTTGCGGCAGCTGCGATGTGCGCACATTCGCCATGCGCTGAGCCGAGACATCGTCGCGGCGCAGGTGATAAATGCGGTCGCGGGTATACAAACTGTTCTTTTGCGACTCGCCGACGAAGCGGATGGCACTCCCGGGCGCCCAGGTCGCGCCGCCATCGATGGCGATCGCCTGTGCCTGGCCATCGACATACAGCGCGAGGCTATCGGTACTGGCTCCGGTCCAGTTTATGCCCTGGGCGGCGAGGTCTTCGTAGCGGGCGCGATAGGCACCATCGGCGGCTACGCGCAGCAACAGTTCGTCGTCGGCTGCGGTGATGCGTGACTGCGCTCGCTCGGTGGCGACGGCGTGGCGCGTGGGCGTCCAGTTGATCCGCGTTCGCGGTTGCCTGGCGCCAGTGGGCTGATTGGCGCGGAATGGGCCGAATACCGTGGTCTTGCCGTTGTCAGCGACTTCCTCGATCCACAATGGCTTGCCGTCGTAGTCAAACAGCTGTGCGCTGTATTCGGTGGCTTCCAGCGTATTGCCACCGCGTGCGGCGATGATTTGCTGGTTGAGCCGGCGTCGTGAATCGGCGCTGTCGCCGCTGTACAGATGGAACCCGATGCTGCCTGCCTCGCTGTCGGTGCCCCATTCGACGCTGAGGGCGCCGGCACTGTTCAAGCTGGCGGCAAAATGCGAAAGCGTTACCGGCACGGCCACCGCAGTACCTACCGTCAGACTGAGCGTACACAGCGGGCCGAACACGAAACGTGTATCGGTTTCGTCGAGGAAACGTGCCAGCGTGCCGTCAGTGGCTCCATTGCCCGACAGAGGTACTACGGTGCCGCTGGTATCGGCGGTACCGGGTGTCAGACTCACACGGTATTCGGCAGTGCAGGAGGTGTTCGCTGGAATCGTTCCGGGGTTCCACTCGATCACCGCATCATCGGCGCCGTTGGCGGGTTCCGTCACGATCGCGCCGCAGTTGGTGGCGAACGAGGGGCTGACGTAGGAATAATTGCGTCGGCCAACACCGGTGTTGGGTACGTCATTGGGTACGCGCGAAATCACCAGGTCATCGGTTGCATTGTCGGCAAAGTCGATCGGGTACGCCGTGGGATTGACCAGCGAAAGCGTCACGCGATAAATCGATGCTGCTCCGGCCGCAGGTGGCGTGGTGCCGCTTACATAAGACAATCTTTGCTCGGCGAATGGCTTGGTCGGTGCGCCGCCCGAGTTGTTGGGGAAATACAGCCGGTAACTCTCGCCGGCAATCACCGGCGTGCCGCGGTCGACGCCGCCTTGTGGCTGGGCTGTGGGTGGCGATGCAGTCGAAAGTTCGCTGCCGAGCCAGGGGGTGACGTGGTTGGAGTCGGTGCCCGAAGTTACTTCGTTGAGCCAGATGCCGTATTGGGTGGCGGCCTGATTGCTGGTGAAGGTCAGCAGTTCATCGTTCCAGGCGTCGTTGCCGGAAATGTTTCCAGCGGCCTCGGTGTAGGTTTGATCGACGCTGCCGGTGCGGCTGCGATAGCGTATCGACTCGGCGGCGGTGTCATCCGAATCGAAGTCTGCGGCGCGCAGTTGGCAGCCTTCGGTGACGTAGGGATAAAACGCGTTGCTGCCGTTGTAGATGCGGCCGGCATTGACGTTTTGATTGCCGTAGTGAATGAAGCTGCGCGCATAGACATTCAGATCGCGCCCGCCCGAAGAGTCCACGGAGCGCACGCCCAGATAATGGATCGGCGTGCCGTTGACCGAAGCGACGCGCAGCTCCCAGTGGCCAGCGGCAGGCGTCGTTGCTGTGAACAGCGTGCACCAGGCGTTGTCGGCGGTGGTGGTCACCGTGGTTGAACAGCTGACACCGGTGCCTGCGGTCGTTGCGATACCGGTGGTCGTAGCGCCCACCACCGATACGCCATTTCCGCGATCGAAGCGGACCGTTTGCACGGTGCCTGCCGGATTGCGCAGGCTGTACTGTGTTGCCTGGGCGGCAGTGGCCACGCCAGTGTCGCGACCCGCAGCACCTTCGCCAGCGCCAGCGCCCACGTCGGCATCGAAAATCTGCAAGGTAAGGTTGCCGGTCCCTGCGGGCACCTCGACAAAATAGGCGTGATACTTGTTGGCCGCGAGACCGCCTTCTGCATTCGGGCAGTGCACCCAGTCGCCTTGATTGCAGGCGAGGTCGGTGGCACGTGACGCAAGCAGCGGCAGAGTGCTGGTTCCGGAAGGAAACCCGCCAGAACTCGCCAGAGTCGGGATGAGCAGGCCGAGAATGGCGAGCCTATACTTCAAACGTCGCGCATTGATGAGCGCCGACGCCAGCTGAACCTTCATTTCAGAGCTCCGGGTCCGTAGAAACAGCGTCTGCAACAGACGCCCGCGTACTTTGCCAGTGCACGGCCCGGCAAAGTGCACCGTTCATCAGCAAAAACAAATGTTTGCGTCTTGCTGGCAGTCAAAAGCGCAACGCCTGGGCAGTGCCGGGCATTGCGTTGATGCAACTGCAGGTCTTTTCTCAGCCGAGCGCCTGCTCAAACTCCGGCACCAGCTTGAACAGATCGCCGACCAGGCCGATGTCCGCGATCTCGAAGATCGGCGCTTCGCCGTCCTTGTTGATGGCGACTATGGTGCCGGCGTCCTTGATGCCGGTCAGGTGCTGGATGGCGCCGGAGATGCCAATGGCGACATAGAGCTCCGGAGAAATGATCTTGCCGGTCTGTCCGACCTGCAGATCGCTGGCGACATAGCCGGCGTCGACCGCGGCGCGCGAGGCACCGACGGCCGCGCCGAGTTTGTCGGCCAGTTTGTAGATCACGGAGAACGCTTCGGCCGAACCCAGCGCGCGGCCGCCAGACACGACGCGCGATGCGCTCTGCAGATCCGGGCGATCCTGCGCTCCGGCCTGCAGCTCGACAAAGCGTGTGTGCGTGGGCAGGGACGCGTTCACGCCGATGGCTTCGATCGGCGCGCTTCCGCCGTTGGCGGCAGCTGCAAACGAGGCATTGCGCACCGTCGCGATCAGCTTGCGGTCGGCGGGCGTGGCCACGGTGATTATCGCGTTGCCGGCATAGATCGGGCGCTGGAAGGTATGTGCATCGGTCACCGTCATGATGTCCGACACCATGGCCTCGCCCAGTAGCGCAGCGACACGTGGCATCAGATCCTTGCCGAAGGTCGTGGACGGACCGAGCACGTGGGTGTAGGCACTGGCTAGCGCCACGATCTGCGGCGCAAGCGCTGCAGCGGTGGCATGAGCGTTGGCGGCATTGCTGACGGTGACGACTTTGTCGACGCCCGCGATTGCAGCGGCTTGGGCCGCTACCGCGGCCGGATCGTCGGCAAACACCCCGATGTGGATCGCGGCGGCCTTCATCTGCCTGGCCGCGGTCACGCACTTGGCTGTGCTGGAATTGAGTTTGCCGTTCAGATGTTCGGCGATGATCAGGATCTGGGTCATGTCGCTTTCCTTGAATTCGACTAAAGGCGATGCCGGAAGCTGTTACTCCCTCCCCGATGTTCGGGGGCGGGCTGCGGAGGGGTTAGGGTGCACTGCGCTGCCGATGAGGCCTTACAGCAGGCCCTTTGCCTTGAGTGCGGCGATAAGCTCGGGCACATCCTTCACCATCACGCCCTTCTGACGCTTCGGCGGTGGTGCATAGATCGTCGTGCGGTGGTGATCACCGGATTCCACGCCCAGAGAATCGAACGCGATCGTTTCCATCGGTTTGCTCTTGGCCTTCATGATGTCGGGCAGCTTGATGAAGCGCGGCTCGTTCAGGCGCAGATCGGTGGTGATCACTGCCGGCAGATCGACGTCGAGCACTTCAAGTCCGGCATCGACTTCACGCGTGACGCGGGCGCTGTTGCCGTTGACTTCCACTTTCGACGCGAACGTCGCCTGCGGTCGATCCCATAGTGCAGCCAGCATCTGGCCGGTCTGGCTGCAGTCGTCGTCGATGGCCTGCTTGCCGAGGATCACGATGCCGGGCTGTTCTTTCTCGATCAACTTGAGCAAAGCGCGCGCTGCGGTCAGCGGCTGTATCGCTTGATCGGTGACAACGTGGATGGCACGGTTTGCGCCCATCGCGAGGCCGTTGCGAAGATGCGCCTGGGCATCGGCGGGCGCGATGGTGGCGACGATGACTTCGGTGGCGACGCCTTTTTCGCGCAGACGCAGCGCCTCTTCGAGCGCGATGTCGTCGAACGGGTTGGGCGAGAGCTTGACGCCATCGGTGACCACGCCGCTGCCATCAGGCTTGACCTGTACACGCACGTTGTAGTCCACGACTCGCTTGTAGGCGACCAGAATCTTCATGGGTTCATCCACGTCAGGGTGACAAAGGGCCGCCATTGTAAGGGTAAGCGGCTGGGGAGAGCACTTGAATCGTTGCACCATCCTGTGGGAGCAACTGTCGTTGTGGGTCCGACCTGTGGTCGGACGCCTTTTGTCGGCGCGGTCCACTCTGGCGAAAGTGTCCGACCACAGGTCGGACCCACAAAATACGATCGGGACACCAAAGGTTTCAATTCCACAGGCCAAAACTGGCCCGCCGTCAAAGTTCTTTGCGGTTGCCTGACGTATTCGAGCGTAAGCTCTGAATCATGAGGATTCAGGGGTGGATTCCATGACGCACCGATGATTTACGCGTCCATGTGTGCTGTCGCTGCGGTGATTATGGGTGGGACCGCAGTGACAGCCGTTTTCCAATGTGGATGGAAGCGCGTGAAGGGTTGTCGGCGCCGCGGGTTACCGGCGTTTGCGTATAGCTTCAACGAAGCGCGCCGCCGAGCCCGGCGCATGATCGAAGAACAGCGAAGGCTCGGTGCTTTCGAGCTCCAGCACGCAGGGCTGGCCATCGCCCAGGCGCAATAAATCCACACGTAAATACAGTAATGGACTCAGCGAAGAAAAACGTGGGTCCTGGTGCAGGGTTTCCACGACTTGTTGCGCCAATGCCAGTTCCGCAGTATCAGGAATGCGTGCGGCGATTTCTTCGGGAGCGAACAGCGCACTGGTCGGTTTTGCCGCGCGGGTCAGCAGGGCGCCCTTGCGGATGGCGTGACTGAATACGCCGTCAAAGAAAATCAACGCAGTTTCGCCATCGGCGTCGACGCGATCCAGATACGGCTGCAGCAGCACGCTGCGCCCCTGGTCGAGCAGGCGTTGCAGATGCGTCAGCGCCATCGCCTGATCATCGCGGTGATAGCGCGCTGCGTCCTTGGAGCCGGCACCGATGCAGGGCTTAACGACGAATTCCTGAAAGCCTGCGGCGTCGCCGGCGGTGGCGGAATCACCCAGGAAACGCTCCAGTGTTTGCAGCGCATCGGCGCCGGGCAACGCAAAACTGCTGGGCACCGTAGTGATGCCGGCGTGCTGCAGGTCCTGCAGATATTGCTTATCGGTATTCCATCGAATCAGCGGCAGCGGATTGAGCAGCCGTGTCTGTGTCGTCACGCGCTCGGCCCAGGTCAGAAACTCCGTCAGCCGCGGCACGTAGTCCCAGGCCGAGCGCAGCAGCACCAGACCGAATTGCGACCAGTCGATCGCAGAATCATCCCAGCAAACGATTTGATGGACGATGCCAGCTTGGGTCAATGCCAGCGCCAAGGGCGGCAGATCTTCATCCAGATCGCGCGCTGCCTGGGCGGTAACGAGTGCAATGGGTTTCATGGGCGGGTGCGTCTGCATTCCGGGTCTACAAATTCTGGTAGTTCGGACCTGCGCCGCCCTCAGGCGTTACCCAGGTGATGATTTCGTAGGGATCTTTAATATCGCAGGTCTTGCAGTGCACGCAGTTGGCGGCGTTGATCTGCAGACGGCGTTCGGTGCCGGCACCTACCATCTCGTAGACGCCGGCCGGGCAGAATCGCGTGCACGGATTGTCGAACTCCTTGGCACAGCGATCGACGCAGATGCTGGTATCGCTGACCTGCAGATGCACCGGCTGGTCTTCGTCGTGCTGGGTGCTGGCGAAGAACACCGAAGCCAGACGATCACGCGGCGGCAGGGTTTTCTCGCTGATGAAGTCGCGACGCGGCGCGTCATACTCGTCGAGTTTGCGCGTCTGCGCGTGGTCGGCGTGGTTGTGCAGGGTCCATGGTGAACGTCCGCCGGTAATGGTTTCCCATCCGGAATTGATCAGACCCATCCAAAGGCCCTTGTGGAAGCCGGGCTTGAAGTTGCGCACTTTCTTCAGCTCAGCCATCACCGGAGAGGCGCGTAGCACCGCATCCCAGCCCTGGGCACTGCCATGGGCAGCGATGTGTGCTGCGGCCAGCATGCCGCCGCGAATGGCCTGATGCGTGCCCTTGATCTTGGGCAGGTTGAGTGTGCCGGCGCAGTCGCCGATCAGGATGGCGCCCGGCATTTCGCAATTCGGCAACGACTGATAGCCACCCGAGGCGATCGCACGTGCACCATACGACAGCACGCTGCCGCCTTCGAGCAGGGGTTTGATCTTCGGATGATGCTTGAGTTGCTGAAACAACTCGAATGGCGAAAGCCTGGTATCGCGGTAGTCCAGCCCGGCAACATAGCCGACGGCGACGCGATCCTTGTCCAGGTGATAAAGAAAGAATCCGCCATAAGTCGCGTTGTCGGCGGGCCAACCTAGACCGTGCACGATCTTGCCTGGCGTCACGCGCCCCGCTGGCAGCTGCCAGAGCTCCTTGATGCCGATCGAATAGGCCTGCGGGTCGCACTTCGCATCCAATGCAAAGCGTTTGACCAGACGCTTGGTCAGATGCCCGCGTGCGCCTTCGGCGAGCACCGTGACGCGAGCGCGGATATCGATGCCCTGGGTGTAATTGGGCTTGTGCGTTCCGTCCTTGGCGACACCCATGTCACCGATACGCACGCCGATCACGGCGCCGCTGTCGTCATGCAGGGTCTCAGCGGCGGCGAAACCGGGGTAGATCTCCACGCCCAGCGCCTCGGCCTGTGGCGCCAGCCAGGCGCACATCGCGCCCAGCGACACGATGAAATTGCCGTGGTTGGACAGTTGCGGAGGTGTGGGCAGCTTGTAACCACCGGCCCTGGTCAGCCACCACATCTCGTCTTCCGCGGCCGGAACGCAGATCGGGGGCGGGTTTTCGCGCCATCCAGGCAGCAGTTCGTCCAGCGGACCTGGCTCTATCACTGCGCCAGACACGATATGAGCGCCCACCGTCGACGCCTTCTCGATCACGCAGACGCCAAGCTCGGGCTTGATCTGCTTGAGCCGGATCGCCATCGCCAGCCCGGCCGGGCCGGCGCCGACGACAACGACGTCGTATTCCATCACGTCACGATCACTCATTTGGGAGCCTTTGAAAAAGTCATTACGTCGTCTTCGCTACACAGTTTAATGTCGCCACAACCCCAAAACCTGCGGTTTTTCGCCCGTGACTCAGGGGGCTGTCGCGGTTCCAAACTTGTTCAGCGATTTTTTCCGATAGGTCCTGGGGATTATCGGGGTTGGGCTCTGGAATGGGCAATGCATCGCGTCCTGACGTTTGTTTGACACGGGTTGGCCGGGTTTTTGCTAGCATCGTCAGTGTCATGCGCGGAAAGCTTAAGGCCGGCGTGCTGGGAACTGGGGCAAAGGGACTGTCATTGCGACTGTGGCCCTTGGTATTTGGACAGGCTTCGGAGCGTTCCCGGGCGGCAGTGGCCGCACGCAGGTCATGAGATTACGCCGCCTGAGCGGCCCCGGGGGTTGTCATGCTTGATCAATTTGCACGAATCATCTCGACGCAAATATGCAGAACGAGTCATGTCGTCTTTGCGATGCTGGCGTTGGTCGCTGCGGCGAATGTATCGGCCCAGGTGGTTTACACCTATGACAACACAACTACGGGCAATATTCCCGAGATTGTCGGCTGCCCGACTGCGAGCTCGCTGGAGCGTACATTCGTTGTGACGGATGCTTTCGCGGTCGGCAATATCGCGCTTGGAGTCGATCTGACGCATACCGATCGTGGCCAGGTGCGCGTGCAGATCGTGGCGCCGGACAATACGATCTTTACCGCGACGCCGGGTACAGGCGGCGACGCCAACGACGACTACCGCATCATGCTTTCCTCCAACGGCGAGGGTGTCCTCAATGATGGGGATGCCGATCCGACGGCAAATTCCGCCTATCGGCGATTGGTGAGTGTCGCTGGAATCAATTTCTACACGGGTACGTCTGCTGGTACCTGGCGAGTACGCCTGTGCGACCTGGATACCGCGGGCGCAGTGGGAACGCTCAATCGACTGCGTCTGGTGTTGCGCGATACCGCGGGCACTGCGCCGTCCGCCTGCGGATCCAACCTGACGTACAACTGGGGCGACAATGGTGCCCTCGCACCGTTCGTCAGTTTCACCACTGGTGGTGTGTCTTTGACACAAACCACAACCAGCGGTGAAGCCCCTACTGATGTGGCAGCGGATCCCAGCTTCATCACCCGTATTACTACCAACGGCAACCATACCGGTTACTACTCGCTGCACTTTGATACCAGTGGCGATCCGGAGTTCTCGGCCGAGAACGTGACCTTCACATTTTCCGAAGCGGCGACATGGCTTACCTTCAGTCTGCTGGATGTCGACCTTCAGCCCACAGGAGGTTCCGCATGGGAAGACTACATTCGCGTCGAGGGGTTTGACGACGGCGGAAATCCGGTGCCCAAACAAATGACTCTGCTCGGCGCACAGCTGGCCTTTGCTGGCGACTGGGTGGAGTCAGATAGTGCTGTGGCAACAACTTCGACCGATGGCAACGTCTCCCTCAGTTTTGCCCGACCGGTACGCTCTCTCAGAGTCGAGTACGCCGCTGGCGATCAACCCAACGATGGGTCGCAGGTTTTTCAGGTCATCGGTCTTTCGGATTTTCAGTTCTGCGCGTTCGACTACGGCGATGCCCCCAACACCTACAATGTCACCATCGCGGGCGGCACGGTCACGCGCAACACCATGGGACAGCGCACGCTGTTCATGGGCACTGCGCCCGATGGAGAAACCGATGGCACTCCTGGTGTTTTGGCCGATGGCGACGGCGCCGACGAGGATGGCATCACCTTTCCGACCTTGATCAGTGCACCGCCGGCGGTGCAGCGTTGGCAGTGCGGCGCCTATCTGACCGCTGTGGGCGAGTACTGCGTCAGCGTCGCAGCGACCAACAACACCGCCGCCGATGCGCAGTTGGTCGGGTGGGTGGACTTCAACGCTGATGGCGATTTCAATGATGCCAATGAGCGCTCGTTGCCAGCGCTGGGCATTGGTACCGGCGGTGCTGTCGACGGGACGTTCACCACCGGCAATGTGGCACTGGGCACCACCGGAATGCGTATTTTGCGCTGGACCGGTGTCACCAACGCGACATCCGCGCAGACTTACATTCGCCTGCGTCTTACCTCCGATGCACTGTTCTTCGCCGCCTCACCAGCACCGAATGGTCAGTTGACCGGAGGCGAGACCGAAGACCACCGCATACCGGCGTCGACACTTGCGGCACGCTTGAACTGGGTCGAATCGAAACTCAGCGAGGGGCGTTTGGACATTGCGTTTACGACTGCCACCGAAACCGGCAATGTCGGTTACAGCATTCATGAGAAGCAGGGCGAGCAGTACACGCGTCTGACGGCAGAGTTGTTGCCCAGCGACAGTGTGAATACCACCGATGTGTCGCAGTACGAGATCACTCTGCCTGCGCCGTCATCCGGTGTGTTCTACATCGCCGATCACGATGTTCTTGGAAAGACCACATTGCGCGGCCCCTATGTCGTAGGGCAGGTCTATGGTTACAAGGCAGCCACGAAATCCATCGACTGGTCTTCGGTGCGTAACGCGGTTTCAGCTGATGCCGTATCGCGTGCCGGGTCGGGCGACATGCAGGGCGCCAAACTCTGGGTGGAGGCGCCAGGGTTCTATCGCGTCACCGCGAACGAGCTGTTGGCGCAGGGACTCGACCTCAATGGCGTGCCGGTCGATCAGATCGGCATCAGCTTCCGCGGCGCAGGTGTTCCGCGCCGAGTGCATCCGGCCACTGGCGTGTTTGGAGCGGGTTCCTATGTCGATTTCTTCGTGGCATCGGGTTATTCGCTTTATACGGCCGAGCTGCCCTACCTGCTCAAGTACGACGGCGCGGGCGTGATCAAGATTGCCAGCGAGACGCGTGCCGTCGCCGAGTTGCGCGACGCTTGGTACTGGGCCAGCGAAACCTATGCGCCTGAGTTGTCCTACAACTTCGCGTCGCCGACCGCTGATCCGTGGTACGCCGTCAGCATGCTGGCAACCCCTTCGACTCCGGCGACGGCGGCGCTCGGCCTTCAGCCAAGTCATGTGGCCGCCACCGAGTTTGCAGCCCAGCTGCAAGCCGATCTGATTGGCGTGACCGACTGGAGCGGCGCTGGCTCCGATCATCACGTGCGCATGCTGGTAAATGGAAACGAAGTGGGCGAGGTGCTGTTTGATGGGGTCCGTGCCTATGCCGCCACGGCGCTGCTGCCGCAGCTCGATTCCGGAACGATCAATATACAAATTCAGACCACGGGCGATACCGGCTTCGCCTACGACCTGGTTTATCTCGATCAGGTAAAGCTGCGGTACCCACGCCTTCCAGTTGCCGATGCCAGTGGCACGCTGTTCGTCGAGCAGTTGAATGCCGATACCAACAGTGGTGCCGCCGTGAATGGCGATAGCGATGGCACCGCGACTTTTGCCGCGGGCTTCGAAGGTAGCAATCTGCAACCAGGATTCCTGGCGACGGGTCTGAGCTCTGGCGCCTTGGTTGTCTACGGTGGGAGTAGCGGACAGTGGATCGGGCTTGGCTCGATCAGTGCAGTGGCGGGTGCCGCCCAGGTGCCCTTGTTGCCCGGCGCGGACGCCTACTGGGTGTCCAGTGTCGGCGAAATGGGCGCTGCCCGTGTCGAAGGCCTGCCGCTCGATACGCCGATCACTGCGGGAAGTGCTGACTACCTGATCATCAGCCACAGTCTCTTCATCGGCGGCCTGGACGATGTCGTGGCACTGCAACAGTCGCGTGGACTGACGACCAAAGTAGTGGATGTCGCGCAGATCTATCAGCAGTTCGGCGATTCGCTGCCGGAGGCGGACGCGATCCGGGCCTACCTGCAACAGGTTGCTGGTCCGATGGGCGTTGAGTATGTGTTGCTGGTCGGTGCCGACACTTACGACTACAAGAACTTCCTCGGCACCGGTTCGGTGAGCTTCGTGCCGACGGTTTATTCGCGAGTGGGCAATATTTCGTACACGCCCAGCGACAGTGCCTATGCCGATACCAATGGCGACGATATCCCCGATTTCGCGATCGGTCGTCTGCCGGTGCGTACGCTGGCCGAGCTCAGCGCGATGTCGAACAAGATCGTCGCGGTGCAGGGCAGCAATGTCCAGCGCTCGCTGGTCCTGGTCGCCGGCGGCACCGATGGCGAGTCGGATTTCTCGGCCATCAGCGACGGGTTTGCGACGCTGCTGCCAGGCACTTGGCAGACGACCCAAGCCTATGTCGACGACATCGGGGTAGGTCCCGCCAACACCCTTGTGCTTGATCGGCTGAATACCGGCGCTTCTCTGGTCAGTTATGTTGGCCATTCGGCGCCGATCCAATGGAGCACTTCCGATCAAGTGGTGCTCCACAGGGATCAGGTCGACGCGCTGACCGGTGGCGGCGTCAGCGATCTGGTGGTGCAGTGGGGCTGCTGGAACAGCTATTTCGTGTCGCCCAATGCCGACACCATGGCGCATGCGTTCCTGCTGTCCCCGAACAAAGGGGCGGCTGGTGTCATCGGTGTATCCGCCCTGACCGGTGCCGAAGCGCATCAGGCGCTGGGCAATGCGCTGTATCCGTTCCTGGCGCCGGGCACCCGCGTCGGAGATGCGCTGCGCTCGGCCAAGACCGCGCTCGCAGGCCAGTCCGGTGAGCACCGCGACATTCTGTTGTCGAGTACGTTGCTTGGCGACCCCGCCATGCCGATTCGATGATAGAGGCCGCAGTATGTACATGCTGCGCCCACGGTTGAACGCCGATGGGCGCGCTGGCGCTTGAAATCTGTTGGAACGGTGCTGCGACTCGTCGTGAGTCGCTGAAAGATGCCGAATCGGCACTGGGTGGTTTCGCCGTCGATGCATGGCAGCGATTCGAATCGCGCAATTTAACAGCCAGCCACAGCGGCATCGCATTTGATCAATGCATGACTGCGACGGGCAGTCTGATCCTGTGGGTGGATGGCCGACTCAGTGCCGACTGCCGACGCCTGCTGGAAGGCCAATTGGCAGCAACGGTCAATTGCGCTGGTTTGGGTGACGCCGGGTGCATCGGCAGGGCCTGGTCGATGGACGGCGAATCGTTGCTGTCGCGGCTTGAGGGCGATTTCGCGCTGGTTGTCTTCGACACTACAGCGCAAATGCTATGGCTGATGCGCTCGCGCGGTGGTTCAAGGGGTTTGTATTTTGTCGACGATGGCGAGCGTGTGGCGGTGGCAACGCGCCCGAGCGCTGCCTTGCGTGCGGCGGGCCGCAGCTTGCAGCAGTCCGCAGCAGCCGTTGCCGCCTATTTTGCATTGCGTGCTCCAGCACCGGGCGCCTGCTACTTCGAAGATGTCACCGCAGTAGTCAGTGGCACATATTGCGCCTTCTCTTCGTCTGGTCGACGCGGCCAGCAAATACCGATCACCGATGCTGAATCCGCATTGCAGTTTGACAGTGATGCCGATGCGGTGGCGGCCTGGCGCGATGTGCTCGCCACTGCAGTCGGCGATGCGCTTGAAGGCCGGCGACAACCGGGGGTGATGCTCAGTGGCGGGCTGGACTCCAGTACCTTGACGGCACTCGCGGCATGCAGGCGTCCAGACCTGAAGGCTTGTTCCTGGCGGCTGCCGCAGACGCCTGAGTCCGACGAGCATGCATGGATCGCCGCCACATGTAATTACCTCGGCCTCACGGCCTACGGATTTGACGGCGATGCGGACTGGCCACTCGCAAGGTTCTCGCAATGGCCAGTCGAAGACGATGGTCCGCCTTCGAATCCTTATCGGTGGCTGCAACAGCACCTCTTCAGCATTGCTGCAGATGCAGGCTGCGATGCATTGATGACCGGCAACTTCGGTGACCATCTCTATCCTGAAGCCGCGCAATGGCTGCGCTCGGGCCTGGTTGATCGCGGATATGGCTGGGTCAGCGCCGAATTGTTTCGTCTGCTGCGGCAGAGCGGGCCGCGGGCACTTTGGCGGGATCCGGGTTGGCGCGCGTGGGTGAAGAATCGATCCGCGGTAGATGGGTTCTGGGTGGCGCCGGACTGGATGACGGCGCGCTGGCGCGAGCAATTGCCGGTTGAATTGGGCAGTACGATGCCGAGCGCGGGCGCCGATTCGGCCGAAGCGTTGCAGGATGCCGAGCTGGGCCGGCGCTTCCACAGTATGTTCGGCATCGAATTGCTGACACCCTACCGCGATCCGCGTGTGATGGATTTTGCAGCCAGGCTGCCTGCGCACTACCAATATCGTGGTGGGCAGTCCAAGTTTCTGACCCGCGAAGCGATGCGCGCGGCATTACCCGAACCGGTCAGAACGCGTTCCAAGTCCGGCAGTCTGACGCCCTTTTTTCTGCAGGGAGTGTTGCATCGATCGGCTGGTGAAGTCGCGCAACTGCTGGATGCTGCAGACGCCCGGTGGTCGCAGTATGTCGAGCCGGCAGCGCTGCGGCGGGCTCGGGAAAATCCGTTAACAGAATCTGACCTTCTGCTGATATGGCTTTGTATTAGTTATGAACTTTGGTGGCGCGCGCATTGGGGCATGGGGTCCGCTGTGCTAGCATCTTGCGTTAACAGGGGTGGTATTTCCGAGGCGTTACGTGAATGACTTTGGCGTCATCAATCAGCTTGTATGCCCTTCGTCATCAGGACGCCTGCCCTACGTTGCGCCGGCTTTGATGGAACTTGGCGAATTGCGCGACATTACGCTGGGTGCTTCGCCAGGCATTGGCGATTCGGGTGGCACGCAACCGCAGCGATGTCCCGGCTGCCCCTGATTCCCGCTGTTGCGGCGCTATCTACGCCGCGTTTTCCGCTGATTCGTTTTCATTCTGCTTTTGGGCCAGAGCATGATGCCGGTTTTCATATGCTGCGCGTTGCGCGTACCGATCTCTATTTCGATCAGCCGCTGTCGCTGACCAACCAGGCTGAGGTCGCGATCGTGGCTGCGATGAGCAACGGGCGCGCAACCGTCGATGAAATGAATGTGGCGCGTGCACCGGACTTTGCCGGTAGCGGATGGCTGGGGCAGACCCTGCGCAGTTTCGAATGCTGGTTCGATGCCGCAGGGCAACGCATTCGTTTTCAGGATGGCGCCGATGTCTGGGTGAGTGCCGATGGCGATCACGTTCACGCCTATGTGCTTCCATCGTCGTCTGAGTACCGCGAAGAAGTGTTGCTCGGCCCGGCCCTGGTGCTGGCTCTGTCGTTGCGTGGCGTGTTTGGGTTGCACGCGTCTGCGATTCTGGGTGCACAGGGCGCGGTGGCGCTGCTGGGTCCGTCGGGTTCGGGGAAGTCGAGCCTGGCCAGGCAGGCAGTGGCGGAGGGAAGTTTGCGTCTCAGCGATGACGTGACGCCAGTGACGCTGACGGATGGCGGAATTCGCGTACTGCCACGCTTTCCTCAGCTGAAGCTCGACCCTGCCTTGACGGTTGCCGATCTCGAATTGCCGCTGGCGGCGATGGTGTGGGTGGAAATCGGCGATGGCGCGCTTGCACTCACGCAGATCGCTACGCCCGAAGCCTCGCGCTGCCTGCTGCGCGACACGGTTGCCTCGCGATTGTTTGCGCCTGCGCTGCTGGCGCAGCATCTGGATTTCTGCGTGGCGCTGGCACAGCGAACACCGGCCTGGCGGCTGCATCTGCCACGTGTCGATATGGAGGATCAGGCGCACACTTTGGGTGCAGCATATCGCCTGCTGCGCGCGCTAGGCCTGCCATGATGAGCACGTTTGAAATCTGGTGGTCGCTCTGGCGCTGGCGCTGGTGGCGCGATGCGGGCGCCGAAATCGCGCTGCGTGTCTCCCATGTGCCGGCAAGCAGTGATGCAGGGGGTGCCAATATCCTGCGAACACGTATGCTGCGTATCGAACATGTCGCCCGTTGGGTACCGGGCAGTCGCTGCCTGGATCGCGCGCTTAGTCTGGTTGAGTGGGCCGATGCCCAGGATCTGCCGGCACAGCTCTGTGTCGGCGTGTTGCGTCAGGGCGACCGGATCCGCGCGCATGCCTGGGTACAGATGGGCGACACGGTAATCGATCCGGATCCAGCGGCGGCATCGCGTTTCGTCAGGTTGCAGGCACATCAACCGGGATTGGAGTTTGATCGATGAGCGCACTGTCGCGTCGGTATCGACTGGCCGAAGGCGTCCTTGCGCAGACTGCACTGGACGAAGCGGTACTGCTGGATGCGCGCGCTGGCGCCTATTTCGGCGCCAATCTCAGTGCGACAGTGATTCTGCGCGCCTTGCTGGCGGGTGCCGACGAGGAACAGATGCTCACCGCACTGCTGGCGAAATTCGATGGCGAAGAGTCCCGGCTTCGTGATGATCTTCGTGTCTGCCTCGATGCCTGGTTGCAGCGCGGATTGATTGTCGAGCAGCCATGAATAGCTCCGCGGGCGATGCGACGTGCTCCATGATCTGTGATCCTCCATGGCGCCTGAGTGTCGGCTGGATGGATTCGTTACAGGCGGACGATGTGCTGGCGCGGCTGCGTATTGCGATCGAATGGGAGCAGCACTCCGTGCGTCTGTTTGGCCGCAGCGTTGCATCGCCGCGTCTGTCTTGCTGGATCGGCGATCCTGAAGCCGTATACACCTATTCGGGCACACGCTTTCGACCGCGGCCCTGGGTGGAGCCGCTGTCGGCGTTGCGTGAACGCTTGCAGCAGGATTGCGCTGCGCCGTTCAATAGTGTGCTCGCCAACTGGTATCGGAGCGGCAGCGACAGCATGGGCTGGCACTCCGACAACGAGCCGGAACTGGGCTCGGCGCCGTTGATTGCATCACTGTCGTTGGGAGCGACGCGGCGTTTCGCCCTGCGTAGCAAGAGCGATCACAGCGAACGTCGGGTCCTCAGTCTGGGTCATGGGGACTTGCTGCTGATGTTTGGCAGCGCGCAACGCGATTAGCAGCACGCACTGCCCAAGTCATCACTGGTGCAGGACGATCGCATCAATCTGACGTTCCGATATATCCGGGCCGACACACCGTTGCTGCCTTATTCTTGACCGCAACGAGCCTCGGCGAAGGCCGCAGGCTCGGCTAACCTGAGCGCTATGGAATCTCCAATGCAACAACCCGACTTCGAGAACCGTGTCCGCTTCATCGCTGAACTGGCGCGGCGACTGCATGAGTACGGCACCACCGCGCCGCGTCTGGAAAAGGCGGTAGACAACGTATCGGGACGGCTCGGGCTGGTCTGCAATATTCTGGCGACGCCGACATCGATCATCCTGTCGTTCGCGGTGCTTTCTGATGGCCCAGGCGCGTTGCCGCGTTCCACCCAGGTCATCCGCGTCGATCCCGGCGAACTCAATCTGCGGCGCCTGGTCGAGGTCGATGCCATCGCCGAACAGGTGTTCTCTGGCGAGCTGGGCATCGAATCGGGACTGGCCGCGCTGCAATCGGTGCGCAGCGGTCTGAGCCCTCGTGCCGAAGTGCTGCGCATCATCAGTTTTGGCATTTCGTCTGCCGCCGTCGCGGTTCTGTTCAAAGGAGTGCTGGCAGACGTCGTCATGGCGGCAGCACTGGGTTTGCTGATTGGTCTGATGGCTAGCATGGTAATGCGCCGCCCGGCGCTGGCGCCGTCGTTCGAAGCCATTGCAGCGTTCGCTGCGATGTTTCTGGCGGCGCTCGTGGCCGCGCGTTATGCGCCGATCAACACCAACACGGTGGTGATTGCATCGATCATCGTGCTGCTGCCCGGTTTGGCGCTTACCAGTGCCGTGGTGGAATTATCCACGCAGCATCTGGTTGCCGGTTCAGTGCGATTCATGGGCGCCGGGGCGGTGCTGCTGAAACTGACGTTTGGCACCGTCGCCGGTATGCAGCTGGCGCATTTCCTGCAACTCAAGCCGATGCCGATCCTGGCGATGCCTCTACCCGAATGGACCGAATGGGTGGCGTTGATCGCTGGCAGTTATGCCTTTGCCGTATTGTTTCAGGCAGCGCGTCGCGACTATCCCCTGGCGATGGCGTCCAGTTGGCTGGGCTATTTATGCGCCCGATTTGGTGGCGTTTTGAGTAGTCCGGAGTTTGGGGTATTCCTGTCCGGACTTGTGATTGGTTCGGTCGCCAATTTGTACGCCCGCGTCGCCAATCGTCCTGCTGCAATTGTGCGGGTTCCGGGGATCATCATGTTGGTCCCGGGCTCGGTGGGATTTCGCAGTCTGTTCTATGTTTTTGAGCGCGATGTGTATCTGGGTTTGGACAAGGCGGTATCACTGATCGTGATTCTGATTTCCCTGGTTGCAGGATTGTTGTTTGGCAACCTTCTGATTCCGCCCAGGCGCAGCATCTGAACGAATGTCCGTATAAAGAAAAAGCCGGCTTGCGCCGGCTTTGGTTTACGTCTGTTCTGCCGCCTCACTCAGGCGATCAACAGATCTTTCTCTTTTTTTCCGGCTGCCAAAGCTGCTTTGAACCAAAGCGGTTTCAGACCACGACCGGTCCAGACCTGTGACGGATCTGCAGGATTGCGGTATTTCGGCTTGACCTTGAATTTCACGGCCTTTCCGCGGCCACGGCGTGCGCCGAAGACCTGATCCAAAGACAATCCCTCGTCGCTGAGGATCTTGTTGATGCGATCGCGGACCTTCTGAAGCGTCTCCACCGCCAGTTCCTCTTTTCGCCTGGCGGCTTTGTTCATCAGATCGTTGAGTTGTGCATTGGTGAGTTTCTTAAGATCGATGCTCATGTTGTAACTGGTTACCCCCGGGTAACGAGAATTTAGGAAGATCCCAGGATCGATCGAAGCCGGATTGACCCGGTATTCGAAGATCAGGGGATTGAACGGAAAAAGCACATCGTTGGTACGTGCCCCCCGGCCGTATTGGCCCCGACATAATCGCGAATTTGCGAATAATTTCAAGTGCACCGAGTGATTTGAATGAAAACCTTGTTGCCACAGCTACCGCGCCGGTTCGCTGTTGCAGTCGTTGGGGCTCGATCGGGTGCGTCAGCAGCAGGTAGTCCGATCAAACTTTCGCCACAGAGGAAACCTCTGAACAAGTCCGGAGCCACGATAGCCCCATGAGTCCAGAGGGCGAAAAACCTCAGGTTGACCAGCTTTGTTGCTGCGGAGCGACCAGCGAACGCTGTTAAAAACGACCAGCTTCGCTGTTGAAAGGCGGGGGTGGCGTGCACTAAGGAACCTCCGAGCTTGTTCAGAGGTTCCTTAATCAGAGGTTACAGAGGTGGTTCTGCCGAGGCTCTCGGTTCAATTTACACGTGCCACGTGTGGGACCGGCTCAGTGGGGGTCTCTTGGTTGCCGGGTTGGCTCAGTGCGGCTTGAAACACACAACTAGGGAACCTCTGAATAAGTCACCACATCGTCTTCGCTACACAGTTTAGTGCTTGCCACCCCCCGAAAAGCCTGCGGTTTTTCGCCCCCTGACTCAGGGGGCTATCGCGGCTCCGGACTTGTTCAGAGGTTCCCTAGGGGAGGAATTTTGCCTGTTCAGGCCTCCGTGGGCCCGATTTTGCCGGACTCTCTTGCCTTTGTGCGGCTACGCGGCACAATGTACGCCAGTACATTCAGGGGTTCCGATATGGGTTTGCTCGACGAACTCGAACAAGAAGCGCAAAAACGCCGTGAAGGCGAAGAAGGGGAGCTCAAGCGCAAGCGCGAGTTGTTCCAAGAGAACACTGTGCCTGCCGTTGAAAATCTCTACAGCTACCTCCAGCGCCTGGCCAAGTCGCTCAATTTTCTGAAAAGCGAGCGCCGCGCCACTTACAACATCTCCGGCTACGGGCCCGTGGTGTGCCGGATCAACGCGGACATGCAGGTTCAGGCGCAGATGCCGATGTTCAGTCGTGAGGTCAAATTGACCGTCACCGGCATCATCGATTCGTCGTTGTGCCCGGTTGTCCAGATCGATGGCGCCAGTCGCGTCGAGACCATGCTGGATGTTTTCCGCCGCGCTGGATTCGATGCCATGCAGAAGGCCGAAAAGGACGAACGCGGCGCCGTCGTTTCGGCGAAATTCCAGGCGGTGGGCAAGATTCAGATGGTGGCGATGTTCTTCGTCGACATGCAGTCCGATATTGTGCGTATGGAGTTCACCAATTTCGACGCCTTGATGACGCGCAAGCACACCATCCAGGTTTCGGCGCTCAATGACGAGTTTCTTGACTCGATCGGCAAATATCTTGCCCATCAGCAGAACTACATCGCCCGCGAGACGGTATCGGACGAAAACCGTGAAGCCTGGCGCGCAAAACTGCAGCAGGAACAGCAGCGCCGGCAGTGGGAACAAAAAATTGCCGATGTGCAGGCTACGGAAGAGGCGAAACTGCGTAGTTCATCGGCGCGTATCACTGGAAAAATCAAGGCAGTGACCGCTCCGGCGCCGGTGAGAAAGCCGGTGGCGCCGACTACGCCTGTTACGCCCGCACCGCAACCTTCCGGCGGGTTGTTGAGCAAGCTCAGCGGGTTTTTCGGCAAGAAGAACAAGTAACGGGTCGCGGCTTCCCAAGGCGCGCTCTGAACAGGTCGGCGCATGGCTTGTTCAGAGAACGCGTTGATCCAGTAATCCGAAGATCGCTGACCAACCGGATTCGACGTTCATGTCCTCGAGTGCGCCGTCTCAAACTGCTCCAGGCGTCGCGCTGTCTATGGCGTCGACATCGACGGAAGGGTTTCCGGATTGGCGGGCAGTGCATGCCGCGCTGATGTGCAGCGATCCGCAGTACAAGAGCGCACAAGTGCAAGCACTGCAATGGATGCCCGAACCCGAGGGCGGGATAAACGTCGAACCGATTTCCGCACCAGGTCGACCGGAGCGGCCCGCGCTGGTGGCACCGCGAGAACTGAAGTCAAGAGGATTGGGGTCAGCCGCAGGGCGGGCTGCCCTGATTCATGCGGTCGCACATATCGAATTCAATGCCGTCAATCTGGCGCTGGACGCGATCTATCGCTTCCGTGACATGCCCGCGGCGTATTACCGGGACTGGCATGGCGTTGCGCTGGATGAGGCCCGGCACTTTCAGATGCTGGCGACGCGCCTGAGTGAACTCGGCCATGCCTACGGCGACTTCCCGGCGCATAACGGACTCTGGGAAGCAGCCTGCAAAACCGCGGATTCCTGCCTCGCGCGCATGGCGCTGGTACCGCGGGTGCTTGAGGCGAGAGGTCTGGATGTGACACCTGCGATGATCGAGCGGCTGGAGCGCGTTGGAGACCATGCGACCATCGCGATTCTGCGCGTCATTCTCCGCGAAGAAGTGGCGCATGTGGCAATTGGAACACGCTGGTTCAGGCATTGCTGCGCGCGTGCCGATGTCGACCCGGATCAGACTTTCCTGATGCTGGTAAACACCCATTCACCCGGTGCCATCCGGCGCCCGTTCAACACCGAGGCACGCGATATCGCCGGCTTCACTGCGACCGAACAGCAGGGTCTGGAACGCATCGCGGATGCAGCGGCCGCGGTACGATGAACGGCGGTGGATATTTTTTGGTTGCGCCGATGTCGGAAATTCGCCGGTTTTTACGCTTGTCCTCGCAAGACGCGAATGTTCGGCTCTGGCCGGGCGGTATGCGTCATGCCGAGGAGGCCGAGAATGATCGAAATCGTGAAAGACACGGCGTTCACGCCCGGCCCCGTTCTGGCAGACTTGGCCTCCTCGGCATGACGCATACCGCCCGGCCAGAGCCGAACATTCGCGTCTTGCGAGGACAAGCGTAAAAACCGGCGA
>JANMUE010000305.1:0-13364 GCA_031391205.1 Lysobacterales bacterium
CGATGGACAGACCCGGCACGGCGATGGATTTAGCGTCGGGACCCAGCGCCAAGAGATTCAACGAACGCGCCGCACCTCGCTGCACATAGTCCAACGCATCCACCGCCTTGATACCGATCAGATAGGGGTTGCTGGAAACCAGCACACCGGTTTCCGCTGCAACACCGCGACCTGCACCGGGCTCGAACGCCTGTGCCAGGAAACGCAGCTGATAGGTGGCACGATCGTATGCCGACAAATCCAGCGTAAATTCGGCATGGCCTGCAGCGTCGGTCGTCGCCTCGCTGAGCTCCTCGCTATAACCTTCCTTGGCGCGCATCGGATCGTAGAACTGATGATCCGGATACGCGGCAAAGCGCGGAAACGCCGGTTGCAAGGTCAGCATGCCAGTGACGCGTCGATCCTGCGCCGGCGTTCCAAACAGATTCTCGACCAGCACCTTGCCGGTCAGTTGCTCCGGCGATACCCAACCCGCCACTGATTCGCTGGACAGCCCGGCACGCACACGCAGACGGTCCGGCAGAAATTCGCGAACCTGCACCGTGGTGCCGCCAATACGGGTGCGCGTGTCTCCCACGCCGATCAGATACAGGCTGGCATCCCAGTTGCCGCTGGCCGAGCTGTCCTGTGTCGCAAACGTGTAGGACTCAAACCCCACTGCGCCCAATGCAATACGCTGTCGCTGCGCCACAGTGCCGCGCGGATCGGTTATCAGGATTTCCAGCGGAACACCGGCCAGCGCGCGATCCCAATCGGCTGCGCGCACGATCATGCCGAGATTCACCGTATCGCCAGGCCGATACAGCCCGCGATCAGAAAAAAGATACGCCTTGAGCATGCCGGCATCAGCGGCATTCACTTCGCCGCCCACGTCGAAGCGTGATATATCCAACTGGCGCGCGCTGTCGTCGAGTGGCAGAAACGAGAGATCGCCCTCATTGCTGACCGCCAGCATCACCGGCTCTTTCTCGCGCTTGAACCCGTCGAGATTGGGCAACGATACCGCGCCATCGGCGCCGGTGGATTCGCTCAGCAGTCGCTCGCCATTACGCGCCACTACAGCGACATTGGCACCGCTGACCGGTGCGCCCGAGGACAGCGACTGCACGAACACGTCGCGGCTACCGTCAAGCGCGCGCTTGCTCAGCACACCCAGATCGGTCAGCACCACCAGGCGCGTGTCGATGGCGTATTCGCCGCTGTTGTAGTCCGGCTCATCGCTCGCTGCGGCATCGTCGGCATCGTTCTGCGTCGGGTCGTCCTTGTACAGCGACAACAAAAAGACGCCATGCTTGTCGTTGCGGAAGAACTCACCAAGATCGATGCCCTCGTATTGGGTCTTGGTCGGGTCGGTATTGTTCAACGCGACACGTCGGTGGAAGCGCTCGACAATGCTGTCGCTGCCGATGCTGTACAGCGAGGGCGCGCTGAAACTTCCGCCGTTGTACTTGACCAGATGCTGCAGCTGATCGGGCAGCACGCGGGCGATCTCTACCTTCAGTCCGGGCACGTTGCGCGCCGCCACGGTGACGCGGCGCTCTCCCTTCAGCGACAACAGCGCACCGTCACCAACGAAGCGCAGCAATTCAGGATAGGCCGGCACGTCGATAATCTGTGTATAGGGCTTACCCAGCATGAAACCGCCGAACGATTTCAGCCCGCGCTCTACACGCACGTAGAGCTTGCGCCCCGCCGTCGCCTGGTAGCGGAAGCTATGCGTCTCGATGTATTCGCGCTCGGTCGGCACAGCGCCGAGCTTGAGCAGAGTCGACGCCTTGAGTACGACCGCATCGACTTCCTCGGTCGACCAGTAATACGGTTTGGTCTGCTGATCCGGTTTCAGTTTGGGATTGGTTTCCGGCAGCTCGTAGACCGAGATGCCGCGCGCGACGTCTTGATCGCGCAGCGTGTTGTTGAACGAAAACACCAGCACCTGCTCGGGCTCAAAGCGGTCATTGTCGACCAGAGTCGGCACGATCTCGTTCACTGCCACGCTGTACAACGACGGCAGGCTGACGCTGGCGGCAATAAGTTGATCCACCGCCGGACCGCCGAGCACACTCTTGGCGCCGGCTTCGACGGCCATCGCCAGCGTGCCGCCTTCCTCTGGCACATTTAACGGCTGGCTATGCACATACGCGTGCAGCTTGCGTTCGTCGTAGCTGAAGCTGATGCCAGGCGCAGCAAGTTTCTTGCCGGCGCTATTAATGAGCGTCAGGCTGACGCGCTGCTCGAAGCTGGCGACATCCAGCGGATGCGTGAAACCGATTTCGTAGACACCCTTCTTAAGCTTGGCGTCCTCCGGATCCTGATAGAACTCGGATGAATTCAATGTGGCCGTGAAGGTCGGCGTATCGAACTCGAACTGACGCTCGGCGAATCTCAGCTTGGGCGCAAAGGCATGGATCACATCGAAGCGCACCTTGTAGTGCTGGCCCACGGCCCAGTCGCTGGCCGGGTGAAACACCAGTTGCTTGTCGCCGGCCCAGGTCCAGACGCCGTCCAGCGCGGGGTCCATTGAAATTCCCGTCGCTGGCTTGTCGACAAGTGCAATGGGCGCGACCGAAGCTGAAAAATCCACGGTCAGTGACGATACCGCCGGTGGCGTCTGCGTGTAGTCGGTGATGCCAGCCGGCGACACGGTAAAGGTGATCGCCTCCGGATCGACCGGCTTGGGCCGGTGTATCCACCAGTTGGCGCCATAGGCCGTACCCAGAACGGCGAGCGTGCCCAGCAGCCAGGCCCAGGGGCGCGCCCGGACCCGTGCCGACAGCGCCTGCATCCACGGTGCAGGCTCCCAGTCCCATTCGCCGAACACCTTGCGCAGCAGGTCGGACGCGATACGCAGCGGTTTCAGCAAAAGCTCAGCTCGGGCAGTCATGGCGGCTCACCGTTGGGATGGCGCAAATCTAGCAGCGCAGCCCTGCGGGCATTCTGTCGGAATGGGGCCGGAACTCGGCCGGCGCGACGATATTCGATGCGATTGGGCGGGGCATGCCCGTGGGAGCGGCGCCCCGCCGCGAAGCTCTTGCTTTACTTTTGAAAGTCAGAGCAAAAGCTTCGCGGCGGGACGCCGCTCCCACGACGACGGTCCTACAAACCGCGCCAAATGCCCTTTGGTTTGCAGTATCCAGCCCGCCCCCGTAGCATTCGCGCCCCTTTGCTGTATCGGCGCGCGGGTTCTGGCGCCATCTCCGGAGATTGCATGCGTAGTCATTTTTGCGGGCGTGTCGATGAACAGCTGGTTGGCCAGACCGTCACCCTGTGCGGCTGGGCCAATACGCGCCGCGACCACGGCGGTGTGATCTTCATCGACCTGCGCGACCACGAGGGCATCGTGCAGTGCGTGATCGAACCGGACAATCAGGCCGCCTTCAAGGTCGGCGAAGCCGTGCGCTACGAATACTGCCTGAAGATCACCGGCAGCGTGCGCGCCCGCCCGCCGTCGCAGGTCAATGAACGGCTGGCCACCGGCAAGATCGAAGTGGTCTGCGATATCGTCGAAGTGCTCAACGCCTCGGCACCGCTGCCGTTCCAGCTCGACGACCAGCCGGGTGAAGAAGCGCGCCTGAAATATCGCTATCTCGATATCCGCCGCCCGCAGATGCAGCACGCGATGCGCCTGCGCACCCGGCTGACCCAGGAAATCCGCCGTTATCTCGATGCGCGCGGCTTCCAGGACATCGAAACCCCGATCCTGACCAAGGCGACGCCGGAAGGCGCCCGCGACTATCTGGTTCCGAGCCGCGTGCATCCGGGCGAGTTCTATGCACTGCCGCAATCGCCGCAGCTGTTCAAACAGCTGTTGATGATGGCCGGTATGGACCGCTACTACCAGATCGCGCGCTGCTTCCGCGACGAGGATTTGCGTGCGGATCGCCAGCCGGAATTTACACAACTGGATATGGAGTTTGCATTTGTCGAAGAGCACGACGTGCAGGACATGGTCGAGGGCATGATCCGTCACATCTTCAAGACGGTGAACAATGTCGATCTCGCCGATCCGTTTCCGCGCATCACCTACGCCGAAGCCATGCGTCGCTACGGTTCGGACAAGCCCGACCTGCGCATCGAGTGGGAATTGATCGACGTTGCCGAGCACGTGCGCCATGCGCATGCGGAGACCGGCAAGTTCTTCAATGTGTTTTCCGGCCCGGCCAGCGACGCCGGCGGCCGTGTGGCCTGCCTGCGCGTTCCCAAGGGCAGCGAGATGACGCGCAAGCAGCTCGACGATCTTGGTGTCTATGTCGCCAAGTACGGCGCCAAGGGCCTGGCCTGGGTCCGCATCGACGACATCAGCAAGGGTCGCGAAGGCCTGGTCTCGCCTATCGTCAAGTTCCTCGATGACACCGCGATCGACGGCATCTTCAAGGCAACGGGCGCCGAGCAGGGCGATGTGCTGTTCTTCGGCGCCGGTCCCTACAAGACGGTATCCGACTTCATGGGCGCGCTGCGCCTCAAGGTCGCCAAGGACATGGGCGCGGTGGCCAATGCCTGGGCGCCGCTCTGGGTCACGGATTTCCCGATGTTCGAGTACGACGCTGTCGACAAGCGCTATTTCGCGCTGCATCACCCGTTCACCGCGCCCAAGATCGACGATGTCGCCGATCTCAAGGCGAATGCGGTCAGCTCGGTATCGCGCGGCTATGACTGCGTGCTCAATGGCAACGAAATCGGTGGTGGCTCGATCCGTATCCATCGCCCGGACATGCAGAGCGCGGTATTCGATCTTCTGGGCATCAGCGCCGAAGAAGCCGAGATCAAGTTCGGCTTCCTGCTTGAAGCGCTGAAGTTCGGCGCGCCACCCCATGGTGGCATCGCCTTCGGTATCGACCGCATGGCAGCGCTGATGGTCGGCACCGAGTCGATCCGCGACGTGATCGCCTTCCCCAAGACCGCCTCGGCCAACTGCCTGCTCACCTCGGCACCGTCTGAAATCCCGCAGGCACAGCTGCAGGAGCTGCATGTGCGCGTGGTGAAGCCCGATAAGAAATAACGCGATGTTGTGGGTCCGACCTGCGGTCGGACGCTCTTGGTGTGTGCTGATACTGCCAAAGAGCGTCCGACCACAGGTTGGACCCACAGACGGCCGGTCTCGCCTCACGCTACCACCCTCGCCATAAAACGCGACCGGCATACCTCGCCTGGCCCTATCGCCGGCTTGGCGCATCCTCACATCATCCGATGGAGGAACCGCGTATGCGACGTCGTACCTTTGTGCTTGGCACACTCACGTTATTCTTCGTGCCTTGGGCGGAACCCAGCTCACGCTTGAGGAATTGCATGACCAAGCCCGATCCCGATGCCGAGCCAGTGATCCTGCTGCACGGTCTGTGGATGCGCGGCTACGCGATGGTGCTGCTGGCGCGGCGCTTGCGTGCCGCGGGATTTGCGCCGGAAATCATCGAATACTTCACCCTGCTGAACACCCCTGAGAAGGCTGCGGAAAAAATTCGGCAGCGCATGCTTCGTCATGGCGACCAGCCGGTACATCTGGTCGGGCATAGCCTGGGCGGACTGGTGTCGTTGCTGGCCACGCTTAACGAGGCGCCTGCTGGGCGCACGGTCTGCCTGGGGTCGCCATTGTGTGGCAGTCAATCGGCAAAACGCATGAACCGATTCGCGCCGGTGCTGATCGGTAGGAGTGGGCAGCGCCTGATGGATGGATTGGACAGCTGGGCAGGAACCCGTGAGGTCGGTGTAATCGCCGGCAATGTATCGCGCGGTTTGGGCCGATTCGCCGGCAGGCTCGATGGCGAAAACGATGGGACGGTGACCGTGGCCGAAACGAAGTTGCCCGGTATTACGGATCATCTGGTGATGCCGTCATCGCATACCGGCCTACCGTTCTCCGCTGCCTGCGCCGATCAGGTGATTGCGTTTCTGCGCGGCGGGCGGTTCGTGTAGGGGGAAACCCGATGGAAGAAGACAGGAATTCGCGGCCTGTGCAGCAGTTGCTTACTTTCGTTTCCTCCACTCCAGTTGACGAGCCTTAGCCAAGCACCGGCCTGCTGGCGTTCTGCTGAGCGGTGAGTACCAGTTCCGCGGCCAGCAAGGCCTGCGCCTGACTCTGTGCCACCTCGGTACGATCGACGATATCGGCGACGAATTGTTCGCCGAACGGCAACTTCACCTGACTGCAATCCAGATACCGGGTTTCTTTCCTGTCGACCAGCAGCATATGGTTGGCGCCGGAGCGTCCCGCCGGATCGATGTATTTGCGCAGCTCGATGTAACCCTCGGTCCCAAGCACAAACAGTCGTCCATCGCCCCAGACGCCCAGACCATCCGGAGTGAACCAGTCGACGCGGACATAACCGGTGCCACCGTCACCGCTCAGCATCATGTCACCGAAATCTTCGAACGCCGGGTGCTGCGGGTGATTGATGTTGCCGGTCTGCGCTGCAACCACGCGCGCTGTGGTCGAGTTGGTGTAGTACAAGAATTGATCGGCTTGGTGCGAACCGATGTCGGTCAGTATGCCCCCATAACGGCCCTTGTCGAAAAACCATGCAGGGCGAGCCGGCGCATTGACCCGATGCGGCGCGATATTGATTGTCTGCACGACTTTGCCGATGGCGCCGGCGCGAATCAGCTCGCCGGTCTTGACCGCCGCCGGGACTTCCAGCCGCTCGGAATACATGATGGCGAATTTGCGCCCGGTTTCCTTGATCGCCTGACGCACCGCCTGCAATTGCTGCAGCGTGGTGACGGCGGGCTTGTCACTGAGGAAATCCTTTCCGGATTTCATCACCCGAATGCCGAGCAGAGCACGCTGATCGGGGACCGGCGCCGCCGCGATCAATTGAATCTCGTCGCTCTCGACAATTTCCTCTTCGCTGCCTGCGACCCTGACGTCACCGAACTGCGTGCGGAAATCGGCGAGCTGCTTTTCTCTGAGCTGATCAGTGGCAGTCGAATACACCGCCACCAGTTCGCCACCCCCGCGCTGCACCGCCGCCGTCATGCTCATGATGTGATAGTGATCAAGACCGATGACGGCAAACTTGATACGGTGTTTCGGCGCTGCCGCATCGTCCGGGCCTGGCTGGATCACTTCATGGCGCATTTTGTCTGCAGACGTCTGCGCAAACACCTGACCGGTCAGCGCCGCAACGCCGGCCACGCCAGCGGCACTCAAAACGCTGCGTCTATCCATCGTATTCATTTCAGCCTTCCTTTTCATAGGCAACCTCCGGCGAAGTTCCAGAAAATCGTGGGCACGCCCTTGATACCCAAGCTATGCATTGTGCTCGGACCGGGCGAGGAGCACAAACCAGCGAAATTCGATGCGCAACGCGTGGTCGCGCGCTCGCCGTGACCGACGCGCTAACATATGCGCTTTGGTCGGAACCCAGGATCATGGCCGGACATTCCAAGTGGGCAAACATCCAGCACCGCAAAGGCAAGCAGGATGTCGTACGCGGGCGCATTTTCACCAAGATCATCCGCGAGATCGGTGTTGCGGTGCGCGGCGGCGGTAGCGACCCTGGCAGCAATTCGCGGCTGCGTCTGGCGTTGGACAATGCGTTTACCAACAATATGTCCAAGGACACCGTTGAGCGCGCGATCAAGAAGGCGACCGGTGAACTCGAAGGCGTGAGTTACGAAGAGATCCGCTACGAGGGCTATGCCCCCGGTGGCGTCGCGGTGATCGTCGACACCTTGACCGACAACCGCATCCGCACCGTCGCCGATGTGCGCCATGCCTTCAGCAAGCATGGCGGCAATATGGGCACTGAGGGATCGGTGGCTTTCATGTTCAAGAAGATGGGCGTGCTCAGCTTCGCCCCAGGCGCCGACGAAGACCGCATCACCGAAGTCGCCATCGAGGCCGGTGCCGATGATGTGGTGGTACATCCGGATGACCAATCGATCGACGTCATCACGTCGCCGGACAGCTATCAATCAGTCAAATCTGCAATGGAAGCTGCCGGACTGAAGCCTGATCAATCCGAAATCACACTGCGCGCCGAAAACGATGTCGCCGTCGAGGGCGACACTGCGGTCGCGGTGGCCAAGATGCTTGAGCGACTGGAAGACCTCGATGATGTGCAGAACGTCTACTCCAACGCCGATCTGCCGGCCGAGGCGTATCAGTGAAAGATATTGAGTGGGTATGACCCGCATCCTCGGCATCGATCCGGGCAGTCAGCGCACCGGCATCGGCATCATCGATATCGATACCGCAGGCAAGGGCACGCATGTTTTTCATACTGCGATCAAGCTGCTCGACAACGACACCTTCCATCTGCGACTGAAACAGATTTTCGATGAACTCGGTACCATCATCGACACCTGGAAGCCCGTCGAAGTAGCGATCGAAAAAGTGTTCATGGCACGCAATCCTGACTCTGCGCTCAAGCTCGGCCAGGCCAGAGGCGCCGCGATTTGTGCCGTGGTCACCCGTGATCTGACGCTGACTGAATATGCCGCGAAGGAAATCAAGCAAGCGGTGGTGGGCACCGGCGGCGCCGACAAGACACAGATTCAGCATATGGTGCGCATGCTGCTGGGGCTCAGCGGCAAGCTGCAGGCCGATGCCGCCGATGCGCTGGCGATTGCATTGACGCATGCACATACGCGGTCCACGATCGCGCGTCTGGGCATTCCGCGCGCGGCATGGCGGCGGCGATAACTGTCGTTGTGGGAGCGGCGTGAGCCGCGATTCTCAACCACGCCGCAATGAATACAATCGCGGCTCACGCCGCTCCTACATGGGCACAAGGACCACGCAATGATCGGCAGACTCAAAGGCATCCTGGTCAGCAAGCAGCCACCGGCGCTGATGATCGACGTCAATGGTGTCGGTTACGAGCTGGAGGCGCCGATGTCGACTTTCTATGAGCTGCCCGAAATCGGTGGCGTCGTAATGCTGGTCACCCACTATGCACAGAAAGAAGACGCGGTCGCACTATACGGATTCCATCGCGAATCCGAGCGTTCGCTGTTCCGCACCCTGCTCAAGGTCAGCGGCATCGGTGCCAAGACGGCGCTGTCGATTCTCTCGGGTGTTTCGGTCAACGACTTTGCACGCATGGTGGTGAATAACGAAATCAGTGCACTGACACGCATCCCCGGCATCGGCAAGAAGACCGCCGAGCGCATCGTGCTGGAGCTGCGTGATCGTGTCGATGGATTGACCACTGGCAGCAGTCTGCCCGCAGGTACACAACGTGCGGTACCCAACGACCCCACCGCCGAGGCCACCGCGGCCCTGGTGCAGTTCGGTTACAAACCACAGGAAATCCTGCGCCTGCTCAAGGATGCCGCCGAGCCCGGCGACAGCGCCGAAGCGTTGATCCGCAAGGCGCTCAAGGCCGCATTGCGCTGATTCCAGAGCACTGACCAGGCGTGCGCTTATAGCGCAGAATCCGCGATTTGCAAGTGGCTGACGACGCTATCCGGCAAAACCGGAAATTAGACTCCGCATCCCAATCCAGATCGCTACACTACGCGCCTTCTCGATCCGCGACGTGTCGATTCCGACTCAAATGGATTCCTCCCAAGTACACAAGAAAGCCACCGGCGTGGCAGCGCTGGCTGTGGCTGCAGTGGGCGTCGTCTTCGGCGATATCGGCACCAGCCCCCTCTATACGATGAAAGAGGCGTTTGGCGGCCCGCATGCCATGCCGGTTACCGAAACCAACGTGCTCGGCATTCTGTCGCTGGCGTTTTGGTCGCTGATGCTGGTGGTGTCGCTGAAATATGTGATGTTCATCATGCGCGCCGACAACCGCGGCGAGGGCGGCATCATGGCGCTGATGGCGCTGGCGCTGCGCGCTGTCGGCGATTCCGGCCAATGGCGCCGCATCGTGATCATTCTTGCGGTGCTGGGTGCGGCGTTGTTCTACGGCGATGGCGTGATCACGCCGGCGATGTCCATCCTCGGTGCGGTCGAAGGCCTCAAAGTCGCCGCCCCGGACCTTGAACGTTATGTAGTGCCGATCACCGTCGTGATCGTCATTGGATTGTTCACGTTTCAGCGCAGTGGAACGGCGCGCGTTGGCGCGATATTCGGCCCGATCATGTGCGTGTGGTTTCTGGTGCTGGCGATCCTCGGGATCATCCAGATCATGGAGTCGCCGTCGATTCTGCGCGGTTTCAACCCTTATTACGGTTTCAAGTTTTTCATTGCGCATCCCTGGCTGTCGTTCCTGGCATTGGGCACGGTGGTGCTCGCCATCACCGGCGCCGAGGCCGTGTATGCCGATATGGGCCACTTCGGCCCGCGCCCGATTCGAATCGCCTGGTTCTGGTTGGTATTTCCCTGCCTGATGCTGAACTATTTCGGCCAGGGTGCGTTGCTGCTCGATGATCCCAGCACCGCGCGCAACCCGTTCTTTCTGTTGGCGCCGGAATGGGCCTTGTATCCGATGATCGCGCTCGCCGCCGCAGCTGCGGTGATCGCCTCGCAGGCGGTGATTTCCGGCGCATTCTCGGTTACGCGCCAGGCGGTGCAGCTGGGTTTCGCGCCGCGCATGCAAATTCGCCATACCTCGGATGAAACCGTCGGGCAAATTTATGTGCCCTGGGTCAATCGTTTCCTGCTGATCTCGATCATTCTTGTGGTCATCGGCTTCCAATCTGCCAGCAACCTGGCCGCTGCCTATGGCATTGCGGTCACCGGCACCATGTTGATCGACACCTTGCTGGCATTGATCGTTGCGGTGCGCCTCTGGCATTGGAGCCCGTGGCTGGTCGGATTTGTCGGCGCGGCGTTCCTGACCATCGACCTAGGTTTCTTTACCGCCAATATCATCAAGATTCCGCACGGTGGCTGGTTCCCGCTGGTGCTGGGCGTGATCATCTTCACGGTGATGACGACGTGGCGGAAAGGTCGCTCGCTGGTGCTGGCGCAGATGAAAGCAGAAGGTCTGGCACTGAAGCCCTTCATCGCCTCGATTGCCGCGCATCCGCCGCTGCGCGTGCCGGGAACAGCCGTCTTCATGACCGCCAATCACGACAGCGTGCCGCACGCGCTGCTGCACAACCTCAAGCACAACAAGGTGCTGCACGAGCGCAATGTATTGCTGACCGTCGAAACGCTGGAGGTACCCGTAGCCGATGTCGAATCACGCATCGTGATCGAACCTCTGGGCAACGAGTTCTTCATCATGCGCCTGCGCTTCGGCTTCACTGAAGAGCCCAATGTGCCGCGTGTGATGGAAGGCTGTCAGAGCTGCGGACTGCCGTTCGAAATGATGGATACCACATTCTTCCTGAGCCGCGAAACCCTGATACCGACTTCGGACAAGGGTGGCATGCCGATGTGGCGCGACAAATTGTTCACCTTCATGTCGCGCAATTCGGAATCGGCGACAGCGTACTTCCAGATTCCGGGCAACCGGCTGATCGAACTGGGCACGCAGGTCGAGATCTGATCGGCGCGCAGGGTCCGACCAGTGGTCGGACGCATTGTGGTGCAGCACACCGAAAAGGCGTCCGACCGCAGGTCGGACCCACAGGCCATTCCACAATCGATCAACCCGCCCGCGCTTTCAGCGCCGCCACTGCCGGCAATTCCTTGCCTTCGAGGAATTCGAGGAAGGCACCGCCGCCGGTCGAGATGTAGCTGATGCGATCCTCTACACCGTATTTTTCGATGGCCGCCAGGGTGTCGCCACCGCCGGCAATCGAGAACGCCGATGATTCGGCGACGGCTTCGGCCAATGCTTTGGTGCCTCCGCCGAACGCTTCGAACTCGAATACGCCGACCGGGCCATTCCACACCACCGATCGCGCACTGCGGATCAGGTCGGCATAGTGCCGCGCTGTCGCCGGTCCGATGTCCAGAATCATGTCGTCAGCCGTCACATCGGTGACTGCCTTTACTGTAGCCGGAGCATCCGCTGCGAACGCGGGCGCCACCACCACATCCGTGGGCAAGGGGATTGCCGTACCGCGCGACTTTGCATCGACCAGGATGCGCTTGGCGGTATCGATCAGGTCCGCCTCGAACAGTGACTTGCCGACCGGCAATCCCTGAGCCGCGAGGAAGGTGTTGGCAATGCCGCCGCCGACAATCAACAGGTCGACTTTCTTGATCAGGTTCTCCAGCAGCGCCAGCTTCGTCGATACCTTTGACCCCGCGACGATGGCGAGCACCGGCTTCTCGGGCTTTTCCAGCGCCTTGGCCAGGGCATCCAGCTCGGCCATCAACAGCGGCCCTGCGCAGGCGATCGGTGCGTATTTGACGACACCATGCGTAGAGGCCTGGGCCCGATGTGCAGTGCCGAAAGCATCCATCACGAAGATGTCACAAAGTGCTGCGTACTGGCGTGACAGGGCTTCGGCGTCTTTGTCTTCGCCGATATTCATCCGGCAGTTTTCCAGCAACACGACTTCGCCGGGTGCTGCTTCAACGCCGCCAAGGTAATCGCGTACCAGACGCACGGGCTTACCCAGGGCTTCGGACAACCACTCGGCCACGGGTGCGAGCGAGGAGAGCTCCTCCCAGACGCCTTCCTTGGGTCGGCCCAGATGGCTGAGCACCAGCACTCGGGCACCGGCGTCGCGTGCGGCAACAAGGGTGGGCAATGCCGATTCCAGTCGCTGCGTCGAGGTGATGCGGCCATCCTTGATGGGCACGTTCAGGTCTTCACGGATCAAGACGCGCTTCCCGGCAAGCGACAGGTCGGACATACGCAGTACGGACATGGCACACCTCGCAGTAGGCAAGCGTGCATTGTAGGGCGAGATGCCGCACAAAAAAGAACCCCGGCGCGAGGCCGGGGTTCGAATGTTGTTCGGTGCGATGTGGGTCCGACCTGCGGTCGGACGCTCTTGGCACAATGGAACCGGCCAGGAGCGTCCGTGCACAGCACGGACCCACAAGAAGCACTCCTCAGAATTGCATCGACCAGCTATTGATAAAACCAGTATCACCACCCGCATTGTCGTTCACGCGCAGGTTCCAGGTGCCGTTGGCCACTTCGCTGGACGCATTGATGGTCACCGTCTTGATGATGTTGTCGGTGGTGCCACCGGTGCGGTTGTGGATGTTGTACAGCGTGCCATCCGGAGCCACCAAGTCGACTTTCAGGTCGCCCTGATAGGTGTGCACGATGTTGACCGCCACGCTCAGTGTGGCCGGTGCATTGCCGGCAACGCCGGTCACCGTGATCGGGCTGTTGACCGTGGTGTTGTCGCCGATCGCCACGTCGGTGAGGTTCTGGAAGAACGGACCACCGATGGTGTAGCTACCCGTCAACGAAACGCCTGCGAACGTCGAGAAAGCCTTCAGCCGCACATGGTAGGTGCCCGCCTGGGCGGTCGCGATGTTGCAGGTCTCGGCATTGCCGCCGAGGAAGGGACGGCAGTCGTACACAGTGTCGGTCGGCGCGCTGCCGAACTTCACGTAC
>JANMUE010000345.1:0-2624 GCA_031391205.1 Lysobacterales bacterium
CCAGATCCGGCTTCAATTTGCGGGCGTTCGCCAGCGCCTTGCCGGCAGCGTCTGCCTTGCCTTCATCCAGGCGCGCGGTGCCCTGCACCAGCCAGGCCTGGGCCAGGCGCTGTTCCATATTTTTTAACGAGCCGTCGCTGGCAGCTAACTGCTGCACGACGCTGAGATAACCCGAGGCAGCCGTCAGACGGCCGGCATTGATCGATTCTTCGAATAGACCCTTGGCAGAATCCGGCAGCTGGCTGATACCGGCACGCGCCTCGGCATTGTTGCGGTCGATATTGGTCACACTGCGATATTTATCGTAGGCATTCGCACCCGGCGGATCGATCAGATCGCCGCGGGCAACCAGAACCGCTGCCTCATCCAGCAGCTTCTGCACGTTCTGGCTCTGCGCCGGGTCCAGTGTGCGTTGTGTGTCCTGAATGTCGCGGCGCTCACCGGCATCGCGCAGTTGCGTGGCAAAGGTGCGCAGACCTTCGAGCTCAGGGTCGAGCTGCCTGGCTTCGGCGACCAGCCGGGACGCAGCATCGATCTTCTGATCACGTAAAGCGGCCTTGGCCTGCTCCAACAGTCTGGCGGCGACGCGGCGCACGCCTGCCTGAGCCCTGAGATTCTGTGGGTCGCGCGCCGTCACGCTGCGAAATACATCCAGCGCATTGTTGCCGCGCGGGCTGATCAGCGCGCCTTCGTTGAAATACTGCTCGGCACGTTCCAGATCCTTCTCCAATGCATCTATGGCATCGGTCTGGCCAGCCGCGAGACGCGCACGCAATTCGGGCAGTGCCGCATAGTTGCCGCTGACCCTGGAAATTTCCTCGATCGCGGTGCTGGCTGCTGCCAGATCGCCTTTCTGAATAGCCGCATCGGCCTGCTGCGCCAACGCGGCGAGCGCGTTCTGCAAACCCTTGAGCGCGATGCTGTTGGTTTCGTCTACCGACATCGCCTTCTGGTACAGCGTCAGGGCACCCTGCTCGCCCACAAGATTTGTTGCAATCAGCGCCGCTTCGGCCTGCTTGAGCAGTTCATCAACTTTCAAGTGGCTTTGCTCGTTTGACACAAGCTGATTCTCGAAATCGTCGAGTGCACTGCCGCCCTGCAATATCTCGCGGGCGATCGCGCCGAGACGTTTGGCCTCGACGAAGTCACGTTTTCCCAGAGCCAGCCGCGCCTGCTCAAGTACCGCCTCGCCAACACGCTGCAGTCCCTGACGCGCGACCTGATGGTCGGGATCGATGCGCAGCACACCTTCGTACAAATAGCGCGCATTGTTATCGCCACTGACCAGATTGCCGGAATCCACTGCCGCCTGCGCCTTGGCGAGCGCAGCCGAGACATCCGAGTTGGGCAACAGCTGGCGCAGCTTGTCCTGACCGAACCACAGCCCGGCGCCACCCAGCAACAGCATCACCAACACCACCCAAGGCCAACGCTTGGGACCCTGCGCCGCCGAAATCGCCGCGGCACGGGCGGCGGCACCCGGTGCACCCGGGCGTCGCTCCATGCGCGTCACTTCATCGACACGCCCAAGTCCCGGCTCAGTGCGCTTGTTGATCTTTTCGACCGGTGTGCGCGAAGTGGGCATGCGCTGCGTGCGCGATGCTTCGGAGAAAATCCGGCGGCTATAGCCCTCGTCGGGTGCCCTGAGACCGGGCAGCTCGCCCTCCGCGATATCCAGTTCGATATCGCGGAGCGCGGTGGCCACGTCTTCGCCGGTCTGGAAGCGCTCTTCCGGCGTTTTCGCCATCATCTTGTCGACGATCGCCTGCAGCGGCTCCAACGGCGAAGGCATGCGCGGCACCGGCTCAGTGATATGCATGATGCCGACGGCGAGCGGATCGTCGGCGACGAAGGGCACGCGACCGGTCAACAATTCGAACATCACCACGCCCAGCGAATACAGATCGGCGCGGCCATCCAGTGGCCGTCCACGCGCCTGTTCCGGGCTCATATAATGCGGTGTACCGATGACAGCGCCGGTGCGCGTCATCCGTGTCGCCGAATCGTTGGCGCGGGCGATGCCGAAGTCGGTCAGCGCGCTGGAACCATCGTCGTGCAGCAGAATATTGTCGGGCTTGACGTCACGGTGCACGAAGCCCTTGCTGTGCGCATACGCCAGCGCGGTCGCAATCTCGCGCACCACGCGCAGCACCGAAGTCGGCTCACGCGGCTTGCCGTCGTCGATATGGAAGGACCCGCCGGGCAGGTATTCCATCGCGATGTAGTGGATATCGTTGTACTTGCCGACATCGTGCACACCGACCACGTGCCGATGATGCAGCTTGGCGGCGATGCGCGCCTCGCGCAGAAAACGCTCGCCGAAATTCGGATCGACCATCAGCGCCGGTGACATCACCTTGAGCGCGACCTCACGATCCACCGATTCCTGCATGGCCAGATACACCGTGGCCATACCGCCCCGGCCCAGCTGTCTCAGTACTTTGTATCCCGGAATTTGAATCACAGAACGGACATGCCTGTCGATATCCCCTGTCGAAGGCGGGGTTGGGCCAGATTAACACGGGCTTTTGAGAGTAGGAGCGGCTTCAGCCGCGATTGCCCAACAAGCCGCAGCGTTGAGAATAGCGGCTGAAGCCGCTCCCACAAGAAGCCGCACCCACGGG
>JANMUE010000359.1:0-1491 GCA_031391205.1 Lysobacterales bacterium
CCTTCACCCGTCACTTCGTAGTGCTGATCCGCAACGTACAGCGCGCGCGCCGTCATTTCGCCAACGGTGAGCGTGCCCGTCTTGTCGGTGCAGATCACATTGGTTGAGCCGAGTGTTTCAACCGCAGCGAGTTTGCGTACCAGCGCACGACGTCGAGCCATACGCATGACACCCAGCGAAAGCGCTACCGTCACCACTGCAGGTAACCCTTCCGGCACAGCGGCCACGGCGAGACTAATCGACGTCATGAACAATTCAAAGAGTTTGGTTTCACGCAGCAAACCGAGTCCAAACAGCACTGCCACAATACCGAGCGCAGCCCACACAAGAACCCGTCCCATCGATTCGAGCTTGCGCTGTAGCGGTGTACGTTTGTCCGCGTTCGCATCGGTAATCAATGCCGCGATGTTGCCTAGCGCGGTCTGCATCGCTGTCGCTACCACGACGGCTTGACCGGTACCGGCCACAACGCTTGTGCCCATGAACACCATGTTCTCGCGATCAGCGAGTGGGACGTCAGTCTGTTCCAGAATCGCAGCTTGCTTCGTGACAGCTTCTGACTCACCAGTGAGAGCCGACTCGATGCACTTAAGCGAAGCCGCTTGCACAAGCCTGGCATCAGCCGCAATCAAATCGCCGGGTTCCAAGGTGAGGATGTCGCCGGCGACAATTCCCGACGCTGCAATGGAAGTGACTTGCCCATCGCGACGCACCTTCGCTTGCGGCGCGGTCATTTTCTTGAGCGCAGCAATGGATTTCTCTGCGTTGAACTCCTGGTAGAAGCCGATGACCGCGTTGAGGACGACAATGGCGAGAATAGCAACGGCGTCGACTTTATCGCCGAGAACGCCGGAGATGACTGCCGCAGCGACGAGAATCCAAATGATGAGACTTTTAAACTGGCCGACAAAAATCTTGAGTGCGCTGGTTCGCTCGCCTTCCTTCAATTCGTTAGGGCCGTTAGCCGCGAGGCGTTGTGCCGCTTCCTGTGCAGAGAGCCCGTCTGCCGTAGAACTCAGTTGCTGCAGCACTTCCTCAGTCGAACGGTTATGCCAGTCTTCGCGTCGTGAATGGTCGGCAGATAACACTCGCTGCGTCATGCGGATGTCTGCGCGCAAGTGCGAAGAACGGAGCGTGCGATCATCAGCTCCTCATCCGTGCGAATGACGCGTACCGTCACACGGCTAGATTCCGTCGATATCACGCCAGTATTTTTCGCATTGCATGAGGCATCCAGTTCGATGCCGAGAAACTCCAGACCTTCACAAATACGCGCGCGGATGAGCGGTGCGTTTTCGCCGATGCCGCCAGCGAAGACCAGCGTGTCCAAACCGCCGAGGACGGCTGCATAAGATCCCAGCCACTTTTTTGCCTGATAGCAAAACAACGCCAGGGCTTCGGCTGCGCGAACATCATCCCCTTCACGTGCGAGTAAATCGCGAACATCAGAGCTGCTCTCGGAGACACCGAGCAATCCCGACTCGTGATTCA
>JANMUE010000384.1:0-6687 GCA_031391205.1 Lysobacterales bacterium
GGTCACTTCCGGGTGCAAATCAACACCAGAGCGCCATTACGCCGATGCATTTTCCGAGGGGCCGCGTCGATGCCCAAGCTCGATCAGCAGTTGCGCCTCGACCTCGTCAACCGGAAGGAGGCCGTTGACTGTCCGCAACAGGCCCTTGTGTCGGTAATAGGCGGCGAGCGGCTCGGACTGAGCGCGATAGGCATCCAGCCGAACCTTTAACGCTTCAGGATTGTCGTCGGATCGCACCGACCGACCGGCCGCCTTGGCCTCGCGTGCCCGATGGATGATGCGGTCAAGCAACGCAGCCTCAACTACCTTGATCTCCAGCACCGCGTCGAGTTTCGATCCAGCGGTTTCGAGTGCAGTGTCGAAAGCGTTGGCCTGGTCGAGCGTTCGCGGGAAGCCATCGAGAATGAAGCCTCCCGCAGCATCCGGTTCGGCAATGCGTTCGAGCACGCTTTCAATCACGATTTCGTCGCGGACCAGACCGCCGCGTTCCATAACCTCCTTGACGGCGCGCCCCACTGGCGTACCTCTGGCTACCGCTTTTCTGAGCATGTCCCCGGTCGAAAGTTGCGGTACCTCAAGCTTGTCGGCAAGGCGCACTGCTTGCGTTCCTTTGCCTGCCCCAGGGGGACCTAACAATACGATTTTCATACTTGATGTCCTTCTTCTGGCATGCGCCGTTCCATTTGACAGGAGATGGCACCTTTCCTCCGATCTCGATCACGTCAAGGCGCATGGTTCGGCGCCTCCATCGCTCGCGTGGGATTCATTTTCACGTCCTCCGGCGGTTCTGACGATTGGCGATCAGGTCATCGACCACCGCTGGATCGGACAGGGTTGAGGTATCGCCGAGAGCACCAAAATCATCCTCGGCGATCTTGCGCAGGATGCGCCGCATGATCTTGCCAGAGCGGGTTCGCGGCAGGCCCGGCGCAAACTGGATCTTGTCGGGCGATGCAATTGGGCCGATCTGCTTGCGCACCCAGGCGACAAGCTCCTTGCGCAGCTCCTCGCTTGGCACCGCATCTTCAATGAGCGTGACGTAGGCATAGATCGCCTGGCCCTTGACGTCGTGCGGATAGCCGACGACCGCCGCTTCTGCGACCTTTGGATGCGCGACCAGTGCCGACTCCACTTCGGCGGTGCCCATGCGGTGACCCGAGACGTTGATCACATCGTCAACCCGGCCGGTGATCCAGTGATCCCCGTCATCGTCACGGCGGCAGCCGTCGCCCGTGAAATACTTGTTGGGATAGGGCAGGAAGTAATCCTGCACGAATCGCAGGTGGTTACCATAGAGCGTACGCATTTGACCGGGCCACGAGTCCGCAATGACCAGATTGCCTTCTGCGGCACCGGGCAGAACCTTGCCGTCGGCATCGACGATTTCGGGCTTGACGCCAAAAAACGGGCGGGTAGCCGATCCTGGCTTGAGATCGGTCGCGCCCGGCAACGGCGTGATCAGAATTCCGCCCGTCTCGGTCTGCCACCAGGTATCGACGATTGGACAGCGGCTGTCACCGACCACGCGATAGTACCAATCCCATGCCTCCGGATTGATCGGTTCGCCCACCGACCCCAGCAAGCGCAGCGAAGCACGCGACGTGCCTTTCACGGGAAGGTCTCCGGCGCCCATAAGTGACCGGATCGCGGTGGGGGCAGTATAGAAGATGCTGACCTTGTGCCTGTCGATGATTTCCCAGAACCGCGCATTCGAGGGATAGTTCGGAATTCCCTCGAACATGAGCGTGGTCGCGCCATTTGCGAGCGGCCCATAGACAATGTAGCTATGGCCGGTGATCCAGCCGACATCGGCGGTGCACCAATAAATATCACCGTCGCGATGGTCGAAAACATACTCGTGAGTCATCGAGGCAAAGACGAGATAGCCGGCCGTCGTATGCAGAACACCTTTCGGTTTGCCCGTGGAGCCCGACGTGTAGAGAATGAAAAGCGGGTCCTCGGCATTCATTTCCTCAGGCGGACAATCATCGTCGACCGATGCCGCGAGATCGTCGTAGAAGTGATCGCGGCCTTCCCGCATTTCCAGTTGCGCGCCCGTCCGCTTTACGACAATGACACTGCGGACCAGGTCCGAAACCTTTTCCAATGCCGCATCGACATTGATCTTCAGCGGGACGCGGCGGCCCCCCCTCAGTCCCTCATCGGCGGTGACGACCACCGACGTTTCCGCGTCCACGATCCGGCTGGCCAGACTGTCGGGAGAGAACCCCCCGAACACCATGGAATGCACTGCGCCAATTCGCGTACAGGCGAGCATGGCGTAAGCGGCCTCGGGGATCATAGGCAGATACAGAGTGACACGATCGCCCTTCGCTACGCCTTGCGCCTTCAGCACGTTGGCCCAACGGATTACATGGGCGTGAAGCTCGCGGTAAGTGATCGCGGCGGTGTCCTTCGGATCGTCACCTTCCCACAGGATCGCGATCTGGTCGCCCCGATCGCCAAGATGACGGTCCACGCAATTGTAGGAGACATTGGTGGTCCCGTCCTCGAACCACTTGATCGAGACATCGTCAGGCGAAAAGCTTGTGTTCTTGACCTTTGTGAACGGCTTGAACCAGTCGATCCGCTTGCCGTGCGCGCCCCAGAACGTATCGGGCGACGTCACAGATTGATGATACATCGCATCGTACGAGCCCTTGTCGAGCCGATGATGCGCGGTTGCTCCCTTCAGGACCGGGTAAATCGTTTGTGCCACATCTTTGGATGTCCGTTGCATATGTGTCTCCTTCTGGGCCAATTGATGAAGGCGGATCGCCGCCCGCCACGCCGTATGATGTGGCATCAGGCGGCGTAGCCCTGCGCGAGCCTCGCGGAACCGGCGACCTGTTCGTCACTTTGCCTCGGGTGGCTTGACCGGGAACGTCTGCCGCGCCTCGTTCCGAACACCGCGCACGACGTGCGTAGCAGCACGCGGACACCTGTTACCGTGGCAGCCAGTTTATTCCTTGGTCGTGCTCGACGAGCCCATGCTTTTCTGGAACTGCCCAATGTTTCCGGTGACGCGCTGGCGCGCAGCTGCAAAGACTTCTTCAGTCGTCTTGTTGATGATTTCCGTGACCTCGCGGGAACCGGCCAGCGCGGATTCGAAAGCAGACTTCGCGACCTCTGCGCGCTGATCGGCGGTCATTTCCACTTTTCCGAACATCGAGAGCAATTGCTTGGATGTGTCCTGGTAGAGCTCCAACTGCCGGCTGGCGACATCTAAAGCGCCCTGATTGGCAATTTTCGACGCGTTGAATGTGCCCTCTATGTTCTGGTGTAGGGTCTCGATCGTTGCAGCGACGTTGGCACCGTTGCCGGAAAATTTGCCAACCATGTCCTTGATCTGATCTGTTATCGATTGAACGGTATCGGTCTGCTTCTGTGTCATGTTTGGCTCCAGGTTGATTGTTTTAGGGGTCAGTCGTCAGCCCGCTTTAGGGAACTGCGCCCCGGCACAGCAGTTTGGATCTGATCCGGAACGGACTTATCGCGCCACATCGCGGCGGCTTTCGAGAATCTGCAGCGCCACCTGTCGGGCAGACAAGACAACGCCCAGTTTCAGCCTTCGGAAAGCGCCCCGCTGATGGGCTCAGACTAGTCGGCGATGCATTTGCCGTCTGTCCATAGAAGTAATGACGAAGTCTGCAGACGGTTTGGCGGCACATAGATCGGTTCTGGAAAACTGGCATCGATCATCCGATTCGCGTTTTCACATAGCGCCCAGGGGCGGGTTCGATAGGTCGATTTCGATCGTCTCCGAGCTCGTCCCTTGCTGCATGTGTGTCAACGGATTGCTGCTGTAGCCAGTTGGCCCAGTCGGACCACCAGCTTCCCGGGATTTCACTCGATTCAGCAAGCCAGCCGTCGGCCGTAGCCGATAGTTTGTCATTGACCCAATAGCTGCGTTTCTTGCGGGCGGGCGGGTTAACAATTCCAGCAATGTGCCCGCTGGCCGTCAACACAAATCGTATGTCGCCGCCGACGAGACCCGTGGTCAGATAGGCCGTCTGCCAGGGAACGATGTGATCTTCCCGCGCTGCCAGTGCATAAACAGGTATCGTGATCTTCGAGAAGTCGACAGGCACCCCGCATTGAATGGTTCGCCCTGGCACCCGCAGATTGTTTTCCAGATACGCGTTGCGGATATACCAGCAATACATCGGACCTGGCAGGTTGACGCCGTCTCCGTTCCAGTAAAGCAGATCGAAGGCGTCGGGCGTCGCACCTTTGAGGTAGTTCTTGACCACGTTCGCCCATATCAGGTCGCTCGCCCGCAAGGTCGCGAAGACAAGAGCCAACTCTCTGCCGTCGAGGATGCCACCCTGACCGATGGCAGACTCCCGCATCTGAACATAAGGTTCGTCGATCAAGACCACCATTTCGCCGGGGTCCAAGAAATCGAGCATGGTGGTCAGTAGGGTCAGGCTGGCGAATTTCTGCTCGCCGCGTCCGGCCAGCACCGCAGCGGCGCAGCCCAGCAATGTGCCGCCCACGCAAAAGCCGAGAGCATGCGACGTTTCGCTTTTCGTGATCGACGTCGCGACGTCCAGGGCTGTCAAGATCCCTTGTTCGAGATAGTCGTTCCATGTCAGGTGGTCAGTCGATGCATCGGTGCTGCGCCAGGAAATCAAAAATACCGTCTGCCCTTGTTCAACGGCATAGCGCACGAAAGAGTTCGCCGGCTGAAGGTCCAGCACATAAAACTTGTTGATACAGGGAGGAACGACAAGAAGCGGGGTCTTCCCGACCAGAGGAGTCTGCGGTGCATATTGAATGAGTTGGAAGATCTCGTTCTCGAAAACCACCGCGCCAGGGGTGACGGCAAGATTGCCGCCGACTTCGAATGCCGTCTCGTCGGTGATCGTGAGATGGCCTTTCTGGATATCTGCCATCAGGTTCTTCAGCCCGTCGGCAAGGCTTTGACCTCGAGTCTCGATGGCAAGACCAAGGGCATCTGGGTTTGTCGCCAGAAAGTTGGACGGACTCATGGCATCGATGTATTGCCGGGCATGGAAACGCAATTGCATCTTCGCCTTGTCATCCACCGGCGCAGCATCGACGAGATCGCGAACAAGCCCTGCCCAGGCAAGGTAAGATGTCTTCAGAAGATCCGGATGGGCCGTGGCTTTGGCTTTCGTCTCGCTCGCCTGATCCTGCGACGGCGTGCCAAGACCCCAAATATTCGTGAACTGGTCGAAATACTGCTGCTGCAGCTTGAAGATTTCGCTGGCCTGCGCCGTGATATCCACCGGCTGGCCGGAGCCAGACTGCATAAGACCAACTCCACTGGAAATGGCCGCCTCGAACTGCCGCATCATCTGATCGGTAAGATCGCTCCAGCCGCCTTGGCCGCCGGATGGCATCGGATCTTTGGACATGACCATGTATTCCTTTCAAGCAATATCCGGACGAGCCTACGCCTGCGCTGCTGCGACAGCTGTCAAGGCCGTCATGTTCACGATACCTCGCACCGTCGTTGTTGGCGTCAGGATGTGAACCGGCGCGGCTGCCCCCAACAGAATCGGCCCGACGCTGATGCCCGCTCCGGCGATCACTTTGAGCGCATTGAACGTGATGTTTGCTGCATCGACATTGGGCATTATCAAAAGATTCGCTTCGCCGGTCAGCCGCGACTCGGGGAAGACGCGGTCTCGCAATCTGCTGCTCAGCGCCGCATCAGCATGCATCTCGCCGTCCACTTCCAGATCTGGCGCGAGCCCCTTCACGATTGCCAGTGCATCGCGCATCTTGCGCGCCGATGCATCGTCTGCGGAGCCAAAGCTGGAGTGTGACAGCAGGGCAACCCGAGCGGTAATACCAAAGCGTGCAAGCTCCGCTGCGGCAAGCACGGTCATCTCAGCGATATCGTCAGCTGTCGGATCGAGATGAATGTAAGTATCGCAAACGAACACGGTGTGTCGCGGCAATTGCAGCAGGTTCATCGCGGCGAACCCCTTGACGCCCGGCTTGCGGCCAATGATGTCGTGGACGTAACGCAGATGCGTCGAATACGCGCCAACAGTGCCGCACAAAAGCCCGGCCACCCCGCCCGTCTTGAGCAGCATGGAACCGATCAGGGTGCCGTTGCGGCGGACCTCGGCCATGGCCGCACTGCGGGTAATGCCTTCGCGCTTCTTGATCTGGTAATAGGCCTCGGCCGCTTCGGTCAGACGGGCTTCGTCGTCGGAGCTCACCACCTCGACCTCGTGGCCGGGCCTTATCCGCAGCCCCAGGCTCTGGATTTTCCGGGTTATGACCTCAGCCGAGCCAATAAGGACAGGTTTGGCAAGGGATTCGTCGACGGCAACTTGAACGGCACGCAATACGCGGTCGTCTTCGCCCTCGGCATAGGCGATGCGTTTGCCGACAGATTCCGAGGCGGCCGCAAACACCGGTTGCATGACAGTTCCCGATGTATAGACATACCGCTGCAGTGACCGGCGATATGTTTCGATGTCGGCGAAAGGGAGCGTAGCAACGCCGCTGTCGATTGCTGCCTGCGCCACCGCGGGAGCGACGCTGGTGATAAGTCTGGGGTCGAACGGCCGGGGTATGAGGTATTCCGGACCAAGGCGGGTTTCCTGGTTGCCATAGGCCGCCGCGACAACGTCTGATTGCTCAGCGCGCGCAAGTTCAGCGATGGCCATTACGGCCGCGAGCTTCATCTCTTCATTGATGGTG
>JANMUE010000397.1:0-2056 GCA_031391205.1 Lysobacterales bacterium
TAGCGCCCGCTCCGTGACAACAAGCTCCACCAACCGGAGGTGTTATGACCTTGCTTCCCGCAGTGGCCGTCGCGGCCACCATGGTGTACTGGCTCAGCGGTTTCATCGGCCAATACTTCTCCGAACTGGCCACCCAAATCAGCGACCTGCTGCTATTCGTGGTCATCATGGTCGCGGTTAATACCTTGCTGAAGAATTGGCGGGGGGATTGAAGTAATGCAGGCTGGATGTATTTGTTGGTATTGGTCTGTGGATGTCGGCACTGTTGGGCCCTGAGGAGACATTGAGGTCGCCAAGTAGGCTTCCCGATAGCGGACCGTCCGAACTGAGGCGCCGCCTAAGTTGTCGCTTGGCGAAAGCAGCGTCACCTAATGCTACGATTTGGTCGTAACCACACAAGCCATAAAGTAAGGCGCGGACAATCCGGGAGGGACGAATGATTACGGCAAAGCAATACGGACCATGGGCTTTCATCGCAGGTGGCTCCGAGGGAGTGGCGGCCTCGTTTGCGCACAAGCTCGCTGGCATAGGCATGAACCTTGTGCTCGTGGCACGCAGGTCCGAACCGTTGGGAAAGCTCGGCCAGGAAGTCCGCGCCGGGAGCGGAGTGGAGGTGCGCACACTTTCTCTCGACCTCAAGCGATCTGACATGTTAGACACGCATCCGTGAGGTCACCGACGACATCGATATCGGTCTGCTCATTTTCAATGCAGGCGAGCTGGGCAGTGCGATGGGCTCTTTTCTCGACCGGGCGCTTGAGGACGTCTTAGCGTCCGTGCGAGTCACGGCAATTGGTCAAACCACGCTCGCGCATCATTTCGGGTCGCGGATGGCCGCGCGCGGTCGCGGCGGGATCATTCTGGTCGGTTCGCTGTCGGGAAATGCCGGTATGCCATATCAAGCGACTTACGGTGCTTCCAAGGCCTACAGCCAGATCTTCGCGGAAGCCTTGTGGTGCGAACTCAAGCCCCGTGGCATCGACGTGCTTTCGCTAGTGCTAGGCCAGACCGACACCCCGGCACGGACGCGCAACGGGATACCGGATGCTCCGGGGATGCCCGTCTTCACCGCCGACGAGGTTGCCCAACAGGCTCTCGACAATCTCGCCGATGGTGGCCCCGTGTATGTCGCGCCGCCGATGGCGCAGATGTTTCAGTACTTGTGTTCAACACCCCGCAGGCAGATCGCCGAACAAATAAGTGACGGAGTGCGGCGGATGGGGCAGCAAAAGTCGACCTGACTGGCGACAAGAGTTGGAACGTGTGACCGACTGGTTGGTGGGTCGTTCTCGTCCGCTCATCGAACTCAGACTTGGCCTCTGATATCAACGCGCAACCGGAAGCTGAGTAAACTTATGCAGCCCACAGTAATGTGCAGACTGATGTCGATCCAGCTATGGCCGAAACCGCGCTCTTCTGGCTATCTCCGGAGGGTCTACGTACTATGCAAACGATTTATGAACCGCCGCGCAGCACAGTGTATGAAGGATCGTTGCGATCGCGACTGCCGCGCGAGGTTTTGCTGAGCGGCGTCACTTCGCGAATTTCGTCGGAGTCGATCACGGCGACTCGTTTGTCGATGGCCCAGCGGCCATTGCGGCGCGACCATTGGTCGATATAGCGAGTCCCAACGGTGATTTGCATGAGCTTCTCGCCGCGCGCTATACGCAGGTTCGCTGTCACATAGGATTCGCTGCCCGCGCGGTCGCCATCGAGTTCGATGATGATGTTGGTCATCTGGTGGGAGTGACCCAGCGTGCGTCGGTGCTGTTCGCAGACGAAGTCAATGAAACCGTGGCCGCTGCCCTGATAGATATTCGCACCATAGTCGGCGCTGCCATCCTCATGCCAAATGGTGTAGCCAAGCTCAACATCAATGCGGTCCATCGCCCGGCAATAGCGGTAAATCAAATCAGCGATGGCCTGTCGATCGGCGAGCGCATGCACTGCTTCAGTATCGGTCATTGTGCGTCCTCTATTTTTGTAGCATCGACAAGCCTTCGACTACTTGTTGCCGAAGAGTTACTGCGTTGCGGCTTCGATTGCCAATACCCGT
>JANMUE010000423.1:0-6334 GCA_031391205.1 Lysobacterales bacterium
GTCGGACATTTTGCCGAAGCCATCAGCAAAGAAACTTCCGCACGAGTAAGGGTTGTCGATATGGACCCGGCATCGGTTGAAGCTTGCAGAATCAAGGGTGTGCCGGCGGTCTGCGGTGACGCACTGAACCCTCCCATCTCGGGACAGGAGAAAGTGGCCTGTTTCAATCTGATACTTCATCATCTGGTCGGCCGGTCTGAGCAGGAAACTTTGTCATTGCAGAGCAAGGCGCTGTCGGCCTGGCGCGGTCGTGTGCCGGCGGTGTTCGTCAATGAATACATTTACGACTCATACTTCGGCACCCTGTCGGGAAGACTCATCTACTGGATCACCCGCAGCAGTATTCTTTCAGCCATTGGCCGGCTGGTCTCGGTAGCGGTGCCCTCACTGAAGGCAAACACATTCGGGATTGGTGTGCGCTTCAGAGCCCGCAGCGAATGGGAGGCCATCTTCCAACGATTGGGTTTCGAAGTTGTTGGTGCCGTGCGCGGACCGGAAGAAGACGTGTCATTGGCCAGACGGATGCTCCTGATCAAGAGTTGCCGACGGGATAGTTTCCTTCTGGTGTCCATATAGTGTTTCCAAGGCAAACTTTGCAAGTTGTTCCTGACGTGTGCTCCTATTGACGTTCACAAAGTCATGTGGATCCCGTTTGAGCAGGCAACAAGGCCCAATGCACTCCAGTCAGATCTGCATGACTCGTAACGATAACCAGAAATATCTCAGGAATTTCATGTATGTGTGGCATAGCCGGCTTTCAAGGGGAATTTGACGCATCACTGCTGCCGCAGATGAGCAGTGCGCTGGCGAATCGCGGCCCGGATCATCAGGCGCATTGGCATGATGCGCAGAAGAGCATCGGGCTGGTACATGCACGCCTGTCCATTATCGATCTGTCGGCACGCAGCAATCAACCGCTGTGGGACAGCACGGACCGATATTGCATTGTCTTCAATGGCGAGATCTACAACTACCGCGAACTGCGCACCGAGCTGGTCAGACAGGGCTGTGTTTTCCGATCCGACGGTGACGGTGAAGTCATTCTGTATGCGTACCTGCGCGATGGCATCGCGTCGTTCAAGCGCCTTAACGGCATTTATGCGTTTGCGATCTGGGATAACCTCGCAGCAGAGCTGTTGGTGGTGCGCGATCCGTTTGGCGTGAAGCCGCTCTATTACTCGTTAACGCCCAAGGGATTCCTGTTCGCCAGCGAGATCAAGGCGCTGTTGTCCTGTCGCGATATTCCGCGCGAGCTGGATCACACTGCCCTGTGGCAGGCGCTTACTTATCTATGGGTGCCGGGGCCACGTACAACGCTGGCTGCGGTACGCAAGCTCGAACCAGGAAGTTTTTTGCGAATCCGCCAGAACCGCGTGGTGGAGCAACGCCGCTTTGCCGAGTATCCGGCGTTTGAACCCGCTTTCAACGGCTCACTAACTTCTGGCATCAATCAAACCCGGCAGTTGCTAGAACAGGCTGTGCAGCGGCAACTGGTAGCCGATGTACCGGTAGGTGCGTTTCTCTCGGGCGGCGTGGACTCTAGTGCAATCTGCCATTTCGCTGCCAAAGCGCTGGACCGGAAACTGCAATGTTTCACCATCGAGCTGCAAGGCAGCGAGACCGAAGACATGGCCGGCGATTTACACTTCGCCAAACTCATGGCTAAACGTCTGGGCGTGCCGCTTGAGGTGGTGCAAGTCACGCCCGATATCGTCCACGATTTGCCGCGTATGTTATTCGCACTCGATGAGCCACAGGCCGATCCCGCGCCCGTTAATGCGCTCTACATTGCTGAAAGAGCCCGAGCGATGAACATTAAAGTGCTTCTTTCTGGCGCGGGCGGCGACGACGTGTTCTCGGGCTATCGGCGTCACTATGCATTGCTGCAAGAACGCCTGTGGTCGTGGCTACCTTCTTCGGGCAGAAGTTTGTTGCGCAATGCAACCGCAGCCTTGCCGCAAGGTTCGCAATTCACGCGGCGTATCGCCAAGGCATTTGGATATGCGCACCTTCCCGCCATCGAGCGCCTCATCAGTTATTTTTTCTGGATCAAGCCACAACAAAGTCTCGCACTCTTCAATCCCGATATTCGCGTGAAATTGGCAACCAGTGATATTGCCGCGCCACTGCGCGCCACACTTGCGGATGGCATCGCCGGCTCTGAGCCGCTGAATCAGATGCTGTATCTCGAACAGAAGTATTTTCTGCTCGATCATAATTTCAATTACACCGACAAAACCTCGATGGCGGCTGGCGTTGAAGTGCGCGTGCCATTTCTCGATCCCGATTTAGTAGCATTTGCCAACCGCCTGCCCCCAAACTGGAAGTATCATGGCCGCGAAGGCAAATGGATTCTGAAAAAGGCGCTGGAAGGTGTTTTGCCACACGATGTACTCTATCGCGCCAAGACCGGTTTTGGCGCACCATTGCGCGCGTGGTTGCGAGGCCCACTGAAACCATTTGTCGAAGAAATGCTGTCGCCCTCAACGATCAATCGGCGCGGGATTTTCGACAGCACAGCAGTACAGAAATTGATCGCTGATGATCGCGCTGGTCGCCTCGATGCGGCCTACACAATTTTTTCGCTAATTTGTATTGAGATTTGGGCGCGGCAGTTTGTAGATAGCCCTGTCCCGCGCATAACCGTTTAAGATTGTCGACGATGAAACAAATATTACAAAACCTTAAAGACGGCAGCACCGAAATTGCCGAGATCCCTGTTCCGCAAGTTTCGCGTGGCGGCCTGTTGATTCGCACCTCACGCACGCTGGTTTCGGCCGGAACGGAGCGCATGCTGGTCGATTTTGGCAAAGGCAATTTGTTGCAAAAGGCGCGGCAACAGCCGGACAAGGTCAAACAGGTTCTAGAGAAAATCAAAACCGACGGACTGATGGCCACCGTCAATACCGTGCTCAATAAACTCGATACGCCGTTGCCGCTCGGTTATTGCAATGTCGGCCGAACCGTTGAAGTCGGCAGCTCGGTGACTGGGTTTTCGGTGGGTGATCGGGTGCTGTCGAATGGTAAGCATGCGGAATTCGTGGCGGTGCCGCAAAACCTCTGCGCGAAAATTCCTGATTCAGTTGATGATGAATCCGCCGCGTTTACAGTTATCGGTGCCATTGCGTTACAAGGTATTCGCTTAGTACAGCCCACACTCGGCGAGACTGTTGTAGTTACCGGACTTGGATTAATCGGCCTAGTCGCCGTGCAATTGCTTCGTGCGCATGGCTGCCGTGTGATCGGCTTAGACTTTGATGCATCGAAACTCTCGCTTGCGCGCGAATTCGGTGCGGAAACGGTCAATCTCGCCGCAGGCGAGGACCCTATCGCCGCAGCACAAATTTATGCGCGCGGTCGCGGCGTGGATGCCGTATTGATTACCGCATCCACGAAGAGCAATGAGCCCATTCACCAAGCTGCAGCGATGTGTCGCAAACGCGGACGTATCGTGCTGGTGGGTGTCGTTGGCATGGAGATGTCGCGCGCGGACTTTTACGAAAAAGAATTATCGTTTCAGGTTTCGTGTTCGTATGGGCCTGGGCGTTACGATCCCGAATATGAAGAGCGCGGACATGATTATCCAGTCGGTTTTGTCCGTTGGACCGAGCAGCGCAACTTCGAAGCGATTCTCGATATGCTCTCCGATGGGCGTCTCGATTTCAAACCGCTCATATCGCATCGCTTTCCCATTGACGCAGCCGATCAAGCGTACCAACTTATTAGCGAGGGTAATCCGCTCGGGGTGTTACTCGAATATGCGGGTAGTGAGTCAATGCCACTGCAACGCAACGTTGCCATTTCCTCACCCACTTCAGCAGCAATGTCTGGCTCACCTGGAATTGGATTCATCGGTGCCGGAAATTACGCCAGCGCGGTCTTGATTCCTGCATTTGCACGTACCAATGCGCGGCTCGTCGCTGTTGCTTCGGCAAGTGGCGTGAGCAGCGTGCATGTCGCGAAAAAATTTAATATCGCGAGTGCCACCACCGATAGTAACGCGCTGCTCAATGATGCATCGATTAATGCCGTTGTGATCACCACGCGGCACGACAGCCATGCCGATTGGGTTTGCCAAGCCTTGCAGGCGGGTAAGCATGTATTTGTCGAAAAGCCTCTGGCATTAACGCGCACACAACTTGAGCAAGTCGCCGCAACACGCGCCAATCATCCACAACCGTTGTTGATGGTGGGCTTTAACCGGCGCTATGCGCCGCACGTGCTGGCGGCAAAACGAGCTTTGCAAGCGAAGCCCGGACCGAAGAGTTTAATTATGACGGTGAACGCCGGGGCCATTCCGCGCGAGCATTGGACGCAAAATATGCAAATTGGCGGCGGCCGAATTATTGGCGAAGGCTGTCATTTCGTCGACCTGCTGCGTTTTCTGGTGGCAGCGCCGATTGTTTCCACTCATGCTATCGGGATGGGTAGCGCCGCGCCGCATGATACCGTCTTGATAACGCTGCAATTCGCCGATGGTTCGATCGGCACCGTGAACTATTTTGCGAACGGCTCGAAGTCGTTTCCAAAAGAGCGTCTTGAAATTTTTGCACAGGGCTCTATTTTGCAGCTCGACAATTTCCGTTCGCTGCGCAGCTTCAACTGGCCAGGCGTGAGCAATCAGCGCGGCTGGCGTCAGGATAAGGGCCAGCAGCAGTGCAGCAAAGAATTTGTGGACGCCATTTCGAGCGGTGATGCAAGTCAATTAATTCCGTTCGGCGAGCTGCACGAAGTGATGCAGGCCTGTTTCGATGCGGTGGATCAACTTGCGTAAATGGCTACTGCACTGGAGGCGCACGTTTCACACCGTACGCCACCTGCAGCTGCGTCAGGCCTGGTACTTTTTTCTGCGACGGGGGATTGGCACACGCCGGGTGAAACCTGTCAATAATCTCATCCCTAGCAGAAAAGTCATCCTTGGTCCGGCATTGCAACTGACGCATGCCGATGGCGATTTTTCTATCTATGAATTCAGTTTCCTTAATCGCACGCTAAGCTTTCGTCGCGATGCAATGAATTGGCACCCGGGCGAAGCTCAACGTTTGTGGCGTTACAACCTGCACTATTTCGATTTTCTGCGTGACCCAAAGCGACCGCTGTTACAGAAAATCGCATTGATTGACGATTGGATCGCAAACAATCCGCAAGGTACGGAGCCCGCGTGGGAGCCGTATACAACCAGCCTGCGTATCGTAAATTGGTGCGTGTTTTTCTGGTCGCTTCCCGAGCCCCAACGCGATGAACGCTGGCTGCGTAGTTTGTATCATCAAGCACATTGGCTTGAAAACAATCTAGAACTACACATTCTCGCGAACCACTATTTTGAAAATATTAAAGCGCTATTGTTTGTCGCGACATTTTTTGATGATCACCGCAGTGCGAGCTGGCTTAAACGCTTTCAAGGTGAATTGCTCAAGCAACTACGCGAGCAAATACTCAGCGATGGCGGCCATTACGAGCGCAGCCCGCAATATCACTGCATCTTGCTGGAGGATTTCCTTGATCTGTATGCATTGTTCAGCGCCAACCCGGCATTGCTGCACACAGATGCGCTGTCCACGCTAAAACGTGCGATTGAAATTGCGCTACATTTTCTCTCCCTGATTGCGACACCCGATGACAGTATTCCACTGTTTAACGATTCAGCCGGCGGCGCCGTGAATCGTCCCAGCACCATTTTCGCAAAAGCGAACGCGCTGGGGTTTCCGGCAGTCATCAAGAGTACAGCGCTGATGGACCTCCCCGTATGCGGACTATTTGGCTGGAAATCAGGCGGCGATTTTTTTCTTATCGATTGCGGCGATATCGGCCCAAGCTACCAACCAGGCCATACACATTGCGATTTTCTCAGTTTCGTCCTGATGATCGACGGGCAATGGCTGGTTGTCGATAGCGGTGTATGCGAATACGAACCCGGCGTAATGCGGCGATATGTTCGCTCCACCGCCGCACACAATACTGTGTGCATTGATGGTCAGGAACAATCGGAAATATGGGGCGAGTTTCGTGTCGGCCGCCGAGCCAAACGCATCGACGCTAATTTACAACGCCAAGGTAAACAAATTGTTTTTGAGGGAGCTTATCGCGGCTTTCCCGCTTTATCCGGCGGCATGGTTCATCGCCGCCGCGCAATACTCACCTTGTCTGACACCGACAATATTGTTGAGATCAACATCAACGACACTATCAGTGGCGACAGCAAGGGCAATCATCTTGTTGAAACTTTCCTGCATCTTGCCCCGTCACTTGGGTGCTCAGCGCGGGGTGAGCATTCAGCCTCTATTGAAATTCTCCGGAACAACGAACCATTTGCATTGATCACTGGATTGTCGAT
>JANMUE010000425.1:0-8936 GCA_031391205.1 Lysobacterales bacterium
AGACCTTTGCGTAAGCAGCCCTGGCCGCTTTGCTCCTGTGGGTCCGCGCTGGGGGCTAAAGCTCTTATGCAGGTGGTACAAACACACCAAACGCGTCCGACCGCTGGTCGGACCCACAAGAGCATTCGCGGCGGGCCGCCGCTCCCACAAAGCAAACAGTGCAGTCGATCCTAGTCGTGACGCAACACAACGAAGGCGCCAGCGGTGCAATCCACGACCGCGATGTCGAGCTTGCCGTCGAGATTGAAATCCCTCACCGTCATCGCGCCTGCGTCAAAACCGCCGTTGATGTAGAGAGGTGGATCAAAGCTGAAATCTCCGCGTCCGGCATAGAGTGCAATGCTGGCATTGCCGGCGGCTTCGAGCCCGATCAGGAGGTCCTGCCGGCCGTCGCTGTTGAAGTCGGCCACCGTCAGCGATGCAGCGGCGTGCGCGAGGGGGACGTCCTGCAGTTCGGCGCTGAACACATAGGGCAGGCTGGCGTGGGGCATATTGCGATAGAGGTGTGCGCGATAGAAGCCACCGAGCGTATTGGCCGTGGGGAAATAGCTCAATGCAGCCAAGTCGCGGCGGCCGTCGCCATTGATGTCACCGCCGGTCGTGGCGATGACGTCGACATGCAGCGGCATACCGCCAGGTGACACGGAAAAGCTCGAAGCTGAGAACCCGCCCGCCGGCTGGTTGAAATACACGGTGGACTGGATGGCGTTCTCAACCAGCAGTTCCGGCCGGCCATCGCCGTTGAAATCCTCGCTGTGGGCACGCACCGGGAAGGCCGGCACGCTGAGGCGAGGCCGGACGGGATCGGCGATGAAGGTTCCGTCTCCGACGCCACGCAGGAGCGCCAGCGAATTGCGGTGGTACACCGTGGTGCCGCCGACCTGGTGGGTGCGCAGGTCGTTGAGCGGATCGGTGTCGACCACTGCGAGATCGAGGCTTCCATCGCCATCGAAGTTGGCAGCGGCGATGTCGGTGATGCGCGAATGCGGGCCTGCCGAGCCCACGAACGTGTCCTGGCTACTGCTGAACCCGCCACTGCCGTTACCGAACAGGATGCGGACGACCTCCGGCAATCCAATGGCAAGGTCGCGATGGACGTCAGCGTTGAAATACCCGGCATCCAGTCCGGTGGCGTGCGAGCCCTCTGAGGCGGAGTACGCCATAGTGAACGTGCCATTGCTGGCAGTGAGGAAGGTGTAGATATGTCCGGGCGTGGTCAACGCCAGATCAGCGGCCCCGTCGGCGTTGAGATCCCCGGCGATGATCAGGCGCGTGTCCTGCGCGGCGCGGCGACTGTCGTAGCTCAGCGCAATGCGCGTGACCTCGGTGTAGGGTGCGATGGATTGTGCAACGGCTGGCATAGGGCCGGCCAACGCCAGTAGCAGGACCGCGGCGCAGCACGGCAAGACGGTGCGGATGAGCATGTCGGAATTTCCAGAGAAGGGGGTCGAGGGGCGATGGCGTGCTGACCGGCAAAGTGCCGGAAGCGCGCTCAGCGCGGGGTCATTCGAAGCCATTGGCAAACAGGCGATCGACGGCGGTGGCGTCGTGGACCATGACGCGCAGGCCAACGTCGGTCAGGATGGCCAGGTCGAGCTTGCCGTCACCGTTATAGTCGCCGCGCGCCAGACCCCTGCCCACCAGGCCGATGTCACCGGGCGTGGTGAACTCGACCCAGCGCGGCGCATCGAAGGTGAAATCACCGTGGCCGTAATAAAGCGCCACTGGGAAGCCAGCCTCCGGACAACTGATCGCGATGTCGGTTTTGGTGTCCTGGTTGTAATCACCCAGGCGAACGGAGTTCGTGAACCCGTTGCAGTTGGGGCGCGTGAGCACGGGATCGAGCACCTGCAGCACGCCACCCGTACCGTTGTTGCGCAACAGACGTACATACGAGTGCAGCGTGCCGGCATCGACGTGGTAGTAGGCGATGACGGCATCGAGGCTGCCGTCGCCATTGATGTCGCCGCCGCCGAGGCCCGTCGGCCTGGTCACGTTGCTCGTCACATTAGGGTGGATTTGCACGATCCCGAGCAGGCGCGGCGTACCGGTCGAGCTGTCGTAATCACTCAGGCTGACTTCGCCGGCGCTATTGGCCACCAGCAGATCGGCGCGGCCGTCGCCGGTAAAGTCTCCTGGCAGCAGGTCCATGGCCCTCGCGACGGTTGGCATCCGGGTTTGGGCCAGCGCAAAAGACCCACCCGCCTGGCCCCAGGCAAGCATTGCGCTCATTCCACTGGCACTCCCATCGGAGCGACGATCGAGTGCGACCAGGTCCAACCTGCCATCACCGTTGAAATCTGCGCTGGTCACGCGCAGCCTCGGTTCGCTGCCGTCAGCTAGCGTCGGAATCGCCTGGATGTGGCGAAAATTACCTGCGCCCAGATTGCGCAGCACCCGGACTTGATGGGCTTCACCGGTATAGGCGAGGTCAGTTCGACCATCACCATCGAAGTCGCCTGAGGCGAAGGACTGATAGAAACCCTGCTCCTGCCTTACCCAGAACGGCAACGTCTTGCGGACAAATCGGCCATTACCCTGCGAGAGGTAGAGGCGTGCTGGTCCGTCGCTGACGGGCGTCAGCAGATCGGAACGGCCGTCGCCATTGACATCGAAGCCGCCAAAAATGGGATTGCTCTGATCACTCGGATAGAAGGGCCAGGGGTCACGGTAGACCAATCGATAGGGCAGGTCCTGGGCCGCGGCCAGGGATGGCAGCAATGCCATCAGTGCAAGCAGCGGTAAGCGACGCGGGCGGTACAGGTGGGACATCAGTTGCTTGAGCATGGGAAGGAAATGCGCATGACACTGCGGGAGGGCAGCGCCGCGCACTGTGGCTGCGGATGCGGCGGCGGTCCTGACGGAATGGTTACGAAAACCTCCGCGGAGCTCGGATCAGTCGGTCGTAAACATTCCGTCAGGATTCTGCGGCAGGCATAGGCGATAGTCCCTACCCTTTTTCCTGTCGGGAGTCTGCAATGAGGTTGAACTGTTGGGTACCACGCACGGTTGCAAAACGTTCTGGCCTGCGTCTCTGTGTGGTGCTGCTCGCCGGTATGGCTGGATCGGCGCAGGCGACCGTGGAAGCGGGTCTGACACAGGCGCAGGTCGCCACCGTGGTGGATACGGCGGCCGAAACCATTCGGGCGCAGCATTTCGACGCGGTCGAGGCTGAGCGCATTGCGAACGAGTTGCTTCTCCGACAAGTAGATCAGGAAGTTCTCGTCGATCCCGCACACCTGGCCGAACAATTGACCCAGCGATTGCGCGCCATTTCCGGCGACCGCCACTTCCGCGTGCTGCAGGATCCAGAGGCAGCGCCTGCGGTCGCGGCGGTTGCCACGGCACCGGACGCAGTGAACGAGAGCGGCATCGTCTCGGTCAGCGTCGATGCGGAAGGTATCGGGCATCTGGTGCTCTCGCATTTCCCCGCCAATTCGCACGAAAGCCGCAGCGCGTATGCGGCGGCCATGGCAACACTGGTTCCGGCGCGGGCGCTGCTCATCGACCTGCGCGCCAACCGTGGCGGTGACCCGGTCAGCGTGGCCGAGGTGATGAGCTATCTGTTTGCGCGACCGCGCTTCGTTTCGATGGATTTCATCAGCCGCGGCAAGGTGGTGACCGAGAATGTCGTGCCCAGCGATCGCGACGGCTGGCATCTGTCGGAGCGCGCACCGATTGCAGTGCTGGTTTCAGCGAGGACGTTTTCCGGTGGTGAAGCGCTTGCCTATGACCTGCAGGCCTATCGACGAGCCACGGTCGTGGGTGAAACCAGCGGCGGCGCGGCCAATCCCACGCGCTTGCTGGAGCTGCCGTTCGGTCTGGCGATCAGCGTGCCCTACCTGACACCCCGTCACCGGCTTACCGGTGCCAATTGGGAACAGCATGGCGTGACGCCGGACATCGCCTGCACAGCCGGCGAGGCAGAGGGTCGCGCGCTGGCAATGTTGCACGTTCGATTGCCGCGCACATCGCCTGCAACACGGTAAGAAGCAAACATCAGGGGTTTGGTGCGCCGAGGCGCGCCTGCATCAGTTGCAGACCAGCCCGCGGCGGCCGCGCGAGCACTAGCTGCTTGCGTGTTGCCGCCAACGCCAGACCGAGCGAGAGGACACCATCCATGGGCTCGATCAACTGCGGTGGTTGACCCGGTGCGGCGAGGTAGAGACCAAAGTCGTCGCCGCCGGGTTCCAGCAGCAAGTAGACCTGATCCCCGGCAATGGTCCAGGCGTAGGCGTTCCAATACCCCATGTCGTCCAGCCTTTTTTCACTGCGACCGTCCGTGTCGCTGTAGCGCATCAGTGCCATGCGATCTACATCGATGAAAAAAACGCCACCGCTACTGTCGATGGCAATCGGCCCGCGCGCCAGGCCGCTTGCGATCGACTGCTCGGAGCCGGTTTCGCGCGAACGCCGCCACAGCACGCGCTGCCCGTCTTCGCGGGCGACGTAGTAGACCCAGTGACCGTCCGGGCTCACGGCCACTTCGTCGATATCGCGGCGCTGGCCGATGCGAGACCACACCGGATTGGCGATAGTGATTTCGTAAAGACTACTCGCCCCGTCGGCCTGCCGCGCCACGACCAGCACGCGTTCGCCGTCGGCACTGACAGCCGGCGTCGACTCCGCTACTGCATCGGCGATGTCGGGCAGGCGCTGCGCAGACGCAGTCTCCGCCGGCACGACATACACGGCGACCGCTCCATCGCGATCCGACAGGAACGCCAGCTGCGTCTCGTCGTATGACCAACGTGGAAACCAGTCGTTGCCCTGGGTCGCCGTAAACGGTTGCGGTGGATCGGATTCGCCCTGCCCGTCGAGCTGCACGCGCGCCAATCCGTAGTATCGCTGTCCCTGTGTGAACAGCAGTGTGCCGTCGCTGCTTGCGACCACTGGACGCGTAGCGCCGCGCAGGCCCAGATAATCGCGTCGGCCATCGAGCGCAGCAACACGCCAGAGACCGGCATCGGTACCGATCGCGCGTCCGACCAGCAGGCCGGTGCCGTCCGGAAGCCACGCAAAACCATCCAGGCCAAAGGTGTCGTCGATCAATTCACGCTGGGTGCCAGCGCCAAGATCGATCAGCCAGAGACTGCTGTGCGGCTGCGGCCCACGTCGCACCGCCAGCCTGCGGCCGTCCGGCGAATGGCGCGCCTGCACATCGTTGCGCTGTGGATCGCGCGGGTAGTCGAGTATCGACACATGACCGTCGGCAAGATCGATGCGGTGCAGGCTCATCGCCGAGTCACCGGGCCGCATGCGTGGTATCAGCAGCGCGTCATCCTGCGGCGTGAACTCCATCCATTCGGCGAAACGCAGACTGCAGGCACCGACGTCGCGTTCATCGCCATCGACAAGCCGATGCAGGCGGATGCGGCAGTCGCTGCCGGAAAAACGCAGGTAGGCCACCAGGCGCCCATCGTGCGAAATCGCAGGGGCGAACTCGTTGCCCGCGGCGTCGCGACTCAAGCGCTCGGCAACGCCGCCGCCAACGGGTTGCGTCACCAGACGGACCTCTGCGTCAACCAGCGTGGCGTACAGCGCGCGGCGTCCGTCCGGGGTCACCTCGGTATAGCCCAGGTTGGCGTCCGCATCGGCCAGCAATCGCGGCGCGTTGCGCAGCCCGGCGCGCAGCGCCGCGACCGAATACTGTTCGGTGGCGGGGTCGGAGGTGTGCAGGCGAATGCCCAGAACGATCATGAACAATGCCAGCCCGATGGCGATCGTGACCACTGGCCAGCGTCGTCGCGACGGCATTGCCTCTACCGGTGATGGCGCTTCGGGAACCGAGACGAGGGCTGCATCGGTCGGTGCAGGTTCTGTCTGCGCAGTGTCGGGCGTCTCGAGCTCGCCGACCACTGGGACGATGCTGCATACCAGGCGATAACCGCTCTTGGGGATGGTCTCGATGAAGCGCCGCGCCCGCGCATCCGTATCGCCAAGCGCTTGGCGCATCTCGTTGATCGCCTTGCTGAGCACTTCATCGCCAGTGGCGACGTTTGCCCAGACCTGATCCAGCGCCGACTCGCGCGACAGCGGGCGATCCCCACAGGCGATCAACGCGCGCAATACGGCGTTCGCGCGCGGCGATAGCCGCACCGAGGTTTCGCCGTGCTGCACACGTTGGGTGTTGAGATCGACGAGGACGTCGCTCAGGCGCCAGACGCTCACTGCATTCCATCCTGAGGATCGGTTTTGCCGTCGCGCGAGTATAACGGCGTCAATCGGCGCTGATTTCTTTTGTTGTGATTCTGGGTGAATCCCAAAGAAAAAGACCCGCCTGCGCGAGCCCTTTTCATTCCTGCGGGAACCGTTACTGGGGGAACGAACCCACGCAGCAATTAAGCCTTCTTGGCTCTCTTCGCTGCTGCTTTCTTTGCTGGCTTGGCCTTACCCTTGGCCGGTGCCTTGGCTTTTGCGGCGCTCTTGGCGGTGGGCTTGGCCTTGGCTGCGCTCGATCCAATGGCGAAATCTTCCAGCTTGGCTCCGCGCTTGAGCGCAGCGCTCAGCCAAAGCGGTCGCTTGCCGCGGCCGGCCCAGGTCTGGCTGGAGTCTTTGGGGTTCTGGAACTTGGCGACTGCACTGGCTTTGGCGCCTTTGCGGCCGGTGGCGTAGCGACGGCCAAACACGTCTTCAAGGGTCAGTCCCTCGTCGTTCAGCAGCTTCTGAATGCGCTCGCGGGCGCGGACCAAGGTCTCGCCCTCCAATTCCACCTTGCGCTTTTCAGCAGCGTTGACGAGTTCGGCGAGTTGCTTGCTGTTGAGTTCTTTGAGAGACAGCACCGGTGAGGCTCCAGTTGGGTTGCGGGGGTCCGATCTTAGCGGAGCGGGCGCTGGCATGTGTGAGTGCGGCGTCGCGATTTGAAGCAAGGGCTACGCCGCAGCCCTCAGCCGCCGGCAGCGCTCGCCCATCAGTCGATGGGCGCCGCGACCGCCGTCGCCTGCGCGCACACGGCATCCAGACGCAGCGCCGGATCAGGGCGCAGGCTGAGTATGTGGTAGCGGCTCGCCAGCAGATCGTCCTGGTCGGGATCGAGTCGATAGCGCTCTGGTGCCTGAACGTATTCATTGCAGAATTCACCCAGGCGTAACTGCAGCGCGGTGCGCAGTGATCGGGAATAGGCATTTGGATTGAGGGCCTCATCCCAATAATCGTTGACGTGATCGGTCCAGTCGAAAGCACGCTGTACCTGCCAGCGATTGTTCTGCCAGGTGAGAATCGCGGGTTTGCCGGCGACGATGTCGTCCTCGAACAGGCTGCGATAAAAACGATAGCCTTCGTAGTTGGCGACCAGGTCGGAATTGGAATACGCGCCGGTGGTGATACCGCCGAAGATGCCGGCTTCGACACGCGCGGCGGTATCCGCGGCACGCTGTTCATCGCCGCTGCGCTGCCAGCGCTGCCAGAACTTGCGGCCCTGCGACAGGAAATGGCCGATCTTGTCGGAGCCGACCAGCGCGCCGCCGATACGAAACGTCGGACCAATTCCGAACAGCGCGGCGATCCGCGTCGCGCGCAATGGCAGGCCGCGATACATCGACTGCCGCCGTGGCGTGGGAAGTTTCTCGACTTCGCTGGAGTTCATCGCCCAGCGTTCAAGACGGTCGACCCAGAAGTAACCGCCGATGCGATGGAACACGTCCATGACCAGACGCCCGTCGTCACGCGGGCCCTGCCAGTGCTCGACAATATCGGCGATCGCGGCGTTGACTTCGCGATTCAGCACCGGCGCGGAGTCGCGCAACGGTGTCAGCCGATACGAGTATTGGTCGGTCTCATAGGCCGCGGCTGCGCCGGCTATCGCCAACGCGAGCGCCCCCAACACCAGCGCGATGCGAAGGCGCATGCTGGCCCGGATCAGTCTGAACTGCCAAAGCGCACGGTGGCATTGACTAGCAGCGTGTCGCGGTCCCCGCCGCCGTATTCGCCGGTCAGATCAAAACGGTCAGTGAAGGCATAGCGCGCACCAATCACTGGGTTCCAGGCGTTTTCTTCTTCAAGGCTCACGGAAAATGCAATCGGCGGCAGCGCCGGTATCAGTTGAATCACGCCGGCGTGGTCTTCCTCGACGGTAATGTACTGGCCACCGATCCATGCCGACCATCCGCCACGCACCAGACCCAAACGGGGTTGCCAGCTCTGCGAACTGACCGAGCTATCGAAGTCGCCATCGAGATTGCTGTGCGTCCAGGTTCCCGTCAACGAAGTGAACCAACGATCGCCGCCGTAGACCAGCGTCAATCCACCACCATAGACATCACCGTCGTAGCGAACCGGAATCGTGCCCAGTGGCGGCAGCCCCAATGCCGCAGCCGGGACCGCGGACAGATCCACATCGGTGCGCGCGTCCACCTGTCCGTAGATCGCGAACAGATTCAGGAACGGCAACACCCAGACATCGAACTTCAGATCGCGATGATCGATATCGTTTTCGACATCCACCAGTTCAGGCGGGATCGGCGGCACGCCAGGCAGATTGAACTGCAGCGAACGGATCTGATAACCCTGATCCATCGCGAAGTAATCAACGCCGAGCCCGAATGGCCTGGGCAGATCGAATCCTTCGGCAATCGACTTGCCCCAAGGTGGGCCGTCGGCGAGGACGGCACCGGACAATGACACGATACACAGCAATACTGCGATTCGCTTCATGGTCACTCTCCGGGTTGCTGTGGCGGAGTATAGACAAATGGGTGGCGATGGTGAGACCGATGGGATTCTGGCCATCTGTATGCAGAAACCGGTCGTGCCGTGGGAACGGCGATTCACCATGATGCCCTTAATGCTTTGCCAAGCGGAGTTTGCTCCGTTGCTTTTGCCGTTGCCGTTGTAGAGCGAGGCTTGCTCCACTGCTTTTGATCTGGTCTCACGGTTGGCGTAAGATCAACAGCAGCGGAGCAAGCCCCGCTCTACAAAAGCAGACAGCAAAAGGCCCG
>JANMUE010000436.1:0-11734 GCA_031391205.1 Lysobacterales bacterium
CGCTGCGCTCAAACGCCAACACCCGCTTCTGCCAGCGCGCTTGCTTTGCCAATCTCGACATACGCCTCTCCTCCTCGGTGAAACCGAGGAGAGTCTGCCGAGCATCCGCGGAACGGAAGGTGGCTGGAGCGGATGCTTACCATCAAGGAATGGCTGCCCCCGCTGTTCGTGAATGTCAGAGTGCTGGAAGTCGCCTGCGGCACCGGATACTGGACGCAGTTCATTGCTCGTGCTGCGGAACATGTCGTTGCCATCGATACTTCGCAGGAGACGATGGACATCGCGAGAAGTCGGGTGCCTGAGAGCAAAGCGACATTTCTTGTCGGCGATGCCTACAAGCTTTCGCCGGACCTCGGACGGTTCAACGCGGCATTCGCCGGGTTCTGGTTCTCGCATGTTTCAACGGCAAGACGCCATGAATTCCTGCGCGGGCTCGGTTCGCTGCTCAATCCCGGCGCAAGGGTTGTCTTGCTCGACAACCTCTACGTCGAAGGCAGCAGTTCCCTGATTGCAGAGACCGATGCCGACGGAAATACCTATCAAATACGCAAGCTCAGCGATGGGACGCTGCATCGCGTGCTCAAGAACTTCCCGTGTGAATCGGAGCTGCATTCGTCGCTGGGGCCACTCGGCAGGAACGGCAAATTCAGCACTTGGCAACACTACTGGGCGTTCGAGTATGTGGCAACCGGGGTCTGATCATTCGATCAGCGGATAGACCGCGGTCTACCGAGTTCGAGCACGCGCCCAACGTCGGCTTGCGCGATCAATGTGGTGACTACGTTGCGTGCCACCGGGCCGTAGATCTGATCGTAGAACTCGGCGCAGGCGTCGCAGTACTGCGCCGGATCATAGTCAGGAGCTTCCCTCGTTTTGCCGGGCGCCACATCGGGCGCCGATACGACCATTGCTGACATGCGCCTGGTTACCGGCGAAAAGGTCAGTAATTGCCCATGTAGTCGCGCTTGCCGATTTCCACGCCGTTGTGGCGCAGTAAGGCATACGCCGTGGTGACGTGGAAGAAGAACTGCGGCAGGCCGTAGCTGAGCAGATAGGCCTGACCAGCGAAGCGGCGTTCCTTGGGGGTGCCGGGGCGGGTGACGATTTCGCGGGACTCGCTGCCATCAAATGCGGATGCCGGCAGGCTGCCAACAAAGGCAATGGTCTTGGCGACGAGAGCCTGCAGTTGGGCGAAGGTCTGTTCCTTGTCCTCGTAAACCGGCACTTCAACGCCGGCCAATCGCGCCGCTACGCCCTTGGCAAAATCACAGGCGATCTGCACTTGGCGAAGCAACGGGAACATGTCGGGAGATAAGCGTGCGCACAGCAACGCGTCGGGCTCGATTTTCTTCTCGACGGCATGCGCCTCCGCCTTGGCCAGGATGTCGTTAAGGCTGCCGAGCAGTTGTTGAAAGACGGGAACGGAAGCGGTGTGCATCGAAATCGTCATGGTCTTGGCGTCTTTGTGGGAGTACGAAAGGAGCGGTCGGCGGTGGTGCAGAGTCGGATTGCGCTGAGTGGCGTCCTGCGACCAGATGCGGAACTTTGTCACGAATTCAATGCTGCTGTAGTGCTTCAGACATCTGCTGGTGGCGCGCGCAGCTCTTGCACATTGCCGTGAAGACCTCATTCATCGTGCGCAATGCACTCCAGCAAACAATCATATCATACTGATAATAATAGATATTTTTACCATTTTCCGTTGGCATGCCACTTGCCACTACGGGGATGGCGCCCAGCAATCAAAGCGATGGCGCCCGACCACCAAGGAGATAACCATGATCAGCCAGAAGGCGCCGAGCGTCCTGCAAAACGCGTTCAATTCACGGCAACCGGTCGCGCAGACGCCGACGCCGTATACCTCTTCGATCGACCAGTTTGCCTTTGAGCAGTCACCGTTTGACATCGATGCCCAAGCCGAAGACAGCTATTGGGCCGAGCATTTCCGTGACAGCCCCTACTTGCCGCAGGGCACGCCCTACATCGATGTACGCGCTGCCTACCGTTTCGGCTGGGAATCGCGACGACGCCTGCCGAATGTCGAGTGGATAGTCGCATTGCCGAAGCTGCGCAGCGAATGGAACGCCGATCCGGCGAACTTTGTGATGAGCTGGAGCGAGGCCGAGCACGCGGTGCACGAGGCGTGGAACCACGCCAGTGTCCAGCGCCGGCATTGAACGCGTCGGAGCCGGCGCCGTTGTTTCGCGTCGGCTCCGATAGTTGCGCTACACCGCTATGCTTGGCGGATGAACCAACCAATCCCTGATGGACTTCTGCTCGGCGAAGACAACCTGCTGCGCTGCTGGTGGCAGGGTGGTGCTAGCGACTATCAGCATTATCACGATCACGAATGGGGACGCCCGGTACATGATGACCGCCGCCTGTTCGAAAAGATCTGTCTGGAAGGATTCCAATCCGGTCTATCGTGGCTGACGATTCTGCGCAAGCGCGAAAATTTTCGCGCGGCATTTGCTGGTTTCGATATCGACAAGCTGCAGCATTTCGGCGGTACGGATGTGCAGCGGTTGCTGCAGGACGTCGGGATCGTGCGCCATCGCGGCAAGATCGAGTCGACGCTCAACAACGCGCGCCAGGCATTGCAGCTGCGCGAGGAGTTCGGTTCGTTGTCGGCCTATTTCTGGCGCCATGTTCCACCCGCAGAGGAGCGCCCTAAATATATGGATCACGCCAGTCTGCGAGCGCTTGGCAAGACGCCGACGTCAGCCGCGCTGTCCAAGGATCTCAAGCGTCGCGGCTGGAGTTTCGTCGGACCGACGACGATGTATGCCTTCATGCAGGCGATGGGGCTGGTCAACGATCATCTCGAAGGTTGTTGTGTGCGTGCTGAGGCGGAGGCGGAGCGCAAGGCAATGTAGGAGAGACGACCGCCGCTCCTGCATGGTCAGTGGAAACGTACGCAGGCCGCCGCGCGCTCCTGCAGCACCGACTCCTGAGCGAACGCGCGCTTGTAGCTTTCGGCGATGCGATGCAGACGCCGTTGTGTGCGCGGATCGCTGTCATGCAGCAGCACGATGACGCGTGAATCTTCGCGCACGATCGTTTCATCGCCACCACGCCATTGTCCGTGTGCGTTGAACCAGGTCAGTCCATCGGGAAACTTCGGTGTCACCGTACCGGCGAGAAAATCCTGCCATTGCTGATCGCTGACGACGCCACCATCAGGCCTGGCCGCACCGAAATACAGGGTAGAGCGCTGCTGCACGGTTTCTCCCTGCTGACACAGCGTCAACGCCACCGGCCTGCCGCTGGCGCGATCATGCACGCGCACACCGGCGCAGGCGCTGAGCAGGAAACTCAATCCGAGGATACCGATACACTGGATGCGCATCATGCCGCAGGCTTCATCATGCCTGCGTGTTTACCACAACGCGTCTGGTGCGGATATTTCCCGCGCTTCGCGCGGACGCTTCCCAGCGGATCGATCGCGCCGTCAGCAGCGTCCGACCATAGGTCGGACCCACATAGGCTTCAAAAAAGACCCGAGGCGCTGGGGAGACACCTCGGGTCAAGTCCGCTTCGTGAACCGGATTTTTGCTTAGAAAGTTTGCGTGTAGCGCAGGTAGGGCACGCGCCCGTAGCCGTCATAGAGACCAAAATCAAACCCGCGGCCCGTGGGGTCAAGGCTGTCGAGTACCGGGCCACGATTGGCGACGTTCTGCACGCCGAGCGCGATCCTGCCGTCCCAGGGACTGTGCCAGGCCAGCTGCAGATCATGTGTGGTCCACGATGGCAGTGTCAGCTCGACACCAGGCAGCGGTACATCGCGCAGCGCATTGGCCGAGTCGGTGCCATGGATGTAGCTGAGGTTCCAGGTGAATTCGAAGTCACCCAACGTATAGACGGTTTGCAGGTTGGCGCGATACTCGGGTGTGCGCTCGTCGCCAACGAAATTGCGACTGTCGTCGTTGGTGACACTGCGCACCTGTCCGATCTGCAACTGATTGCGCAGTGCGCCCCAGTCGGCGAAGTCCCACTGCGTGCGCACATTCAGATCGATACCATCGGTCTGCAACACGCCCTGGTTCGCCGAACCGTTCTGCACATAGAGAATCAGTCCGGTCACCGGATCGCGGGCCAGACCCAGGCCCAGCTGCGGGTTGGGCACAACTTCTTCGACCGGTCGGCCCGTGGTACCGGTCTGTGGCAGATTGCTCAAGCCCGGCGGGCAGGCGACATCCTGACCGGCCAGGCAGGCGATGATGGTATTGGTGGTGATCGGTGCGATCAGGTCCTGGATCTCGATGTTCCAGTAGTCGACCGTCAAGTTCAGCCAGTCGGTGGCGTCCCAGGCCAGACCCAGACTGAATTGCTTGGAGGTTTCCGAACTGAGGTTGGGGTTGGCGATGGTCCAGGCCGTAACCTGTGGGATGCTGACATTGCCCGATACCGGATCGCGGCAATCCGCGGTCAGGCCAAAGGCAAGACAGGTCTGTGTGTCGGTGACGAAGTCCGCGCCTGATCTCGGCGCCGCCACCAACTGCGGAATTGACGGTGCGGCAAAGCCATGACCATAAGACGCGCGCAGTGTCAGCGATTCCATCGGCTGGAAGCGCAATCCAATCTTGGGTGAGAAGTCCGAACCATAGTCGCTGTATTGGTCGTAGCGACCGGCCAGACTGATTTCGAAATTGTCCAGGGCCGGCAACAACACCTCGAAGAAGCCGGCTTTGACATCGCGCCCGCCGGCAGCGGACGCGCCCGCCGAACCACCGATGACGCCGGCGGCCGACAACGAGTCATAGACATCGGCATAGTCTTCCTTGCGAAATTCGGTGCCGACGGAAATGGCGGCACTGCCACCCGCCATCTCGAACAGCTCCATGCTGGCCAGACCGAACACCTCTTCGTTCAAGGTGAATGAGTCGCGATTGATCGTGGCCTTGATCGAATCGAGCACACCCTGGTCGTTGGGCGCATTGTGCAGAATGCTGTAGCTGCCATCGGCAATCGCCGCATTGGCCAGCGGGATCACCGGATAATTGCGGCCAAAGGTATAGGTCTGGAACTCATTGCGACGCACGCCGGCCTCGACATCGACATTGCCTATGCGGCCGAGGAAGCCGAACGACAGATCGTAGGCGTTGGACTCGACGCTGTCGTCGCGGGTGCCGAGCGCGGCGAAGCGATGCCGCACAGTAAGGTCGACGTTGAACGGATTGTTCGGCGTGTTGGCGCCCACGGCGACGGTCGCCAGCCCCGGTGCGTAACGACCGAACGAGGTGACGCGGCTGACCGATGCGTTCATATAGGTCGACCAGTCGTCGTTGATCTGGTAAGTGCCACGCGTGAACACCGCACTCTGGTGCAGCTCGGCTTCGTCTGCGGCCACAGCAGTGAAGTCATAAAGACAGCGGTTGCCGCTAATCGTAAAGCCGAACAGCGAGCAGCCGCCGGGCACTGCCGACGTGCCGGCGGTAGGGCCACTGGGCGCGTTGAAGAACGAACCGTTCGGGTTGAGGTAGTTATTCGAGAAGGTCGACGCGCCGCCGCTCGAGTAAGGACGGTCGCGTTGGTAGACGATGCCGCGGTTGTTGTAAGAAGCACCTGCAATCATCGAGCCGCGATCACCGGAGGCACCGAACAGTATCTGGCCTTCTTCGGTCTCGCCGCCTTCGAGCTTGGGATTGGAGGCGCCCAGGCTCACCTCGACGCCGCTGAAATCCTTGCGCGTGATGATGTTGACGACGCCACCGATGGCGTCCGAGCCGTAGATCGCCGAGGCGCCGTCCGAGAGAATTTCGAAGCGTTCGACAGCCGCCAGAGGGATGGCATTGAGGTCCTGACCGGTGCCGGTTGACGGGCTGACCGGCGCGCGGCGTCCGTCGATCAGTACCAGGGTGCGATTGCCGCCGAGTCCGCGCAGACTGAGTTCGGAGAACGCCTGTGCCGACGAGCCAGAGCGCGGCCGGAACGACCCGAAACTATTGAATGTGGTGTTGCGCAGAAAATCCGATACAGAAATATCGCCGCTGGATTCGATGTCGGCGCGCTCGATCACCGTGACCGGCAAGGCGCCCTCGACATTGGCGCGCTTGAGACGGGAACCGGTAACGGTGACGACCTCCATTTCGGTGGTTGGTTCCTCGTCGCTGGCAGCAGGCTCGGTCTGTGCCAGCGCCGAAGTGGCGCCAAAGGCAATCAGCACGGAAGAGGGAATGAGTGCCAGACGTATGGCATTGCGCAACAGAATGTTGTCCATGGAGTCCTCGTGTTTGTTAGCTATGCGTTAGCCGCTCAGCAACATTACGCACTGACCATCACGCTGGCTTTGCTGTTCTTGGCAGGAGCATGTGCGGGCATTGGCAACTTGCCCATGCCTAGCGGCAACAGTTGTCGACTTCTGGCCGCGGTGGTTCCGAAACGCTGGCGATAGGCGCGCGAAAACGCGCTGTGGTTTTCGAACCCACAGGCTGCGGCCACTTCACCGATGGCACTGTCGTCGCGATGCAGCAGTTGATGGGCGCGCTCCAGACGCATGCGCGTGGCGAAGTGTTTGGGGCTTTCGCCAAACACGCGATGAAAGGTTTTGGTGAAATACCAGTGCGAAAAGTTGGTCATTTCGGCAAGCTCGGCGATGCGCACATTGCGATCACAGTTGGCTTCCAGATAACGCCGCGCACGTTGCAGGCGAACCATCACCTGGGTCTTGCGTAGATGCGACTTGCCCGGGCAGGCGTTGAGCTTGGCCTGCAGATCGATCTGCGCATGCGCGATATGTCTCAGCAACGCGCGCACCGAGGGTTCGCGCAACCAGAACGCGGCGGTCGGCGCCCGCGCTTCGCGCAGCGCCGCACAGAGGCAGCGAACGGCCGCTGTGCTGAGACGGTCCTGTCCCGGCAATGGGCACCAGCTGTGGGTGGCATCGAGACGGCGCAGCGCCGCCGCAGAGAAACTCAGCACCAGGGCCAGGCCGGATTGCTGCATCTGGACTTCAACACGCTCGCCCGGGTCGCAAACCAGGAACCGACGCGCACCCAAAGGCATGCGCCCTTCGGGGCCATCGATCAAGCATCCGCCCTTCAACACCACCACCAGAGCCAGCGCGTTGGGCTCGATCTTGACGCTGGCGGTGGTGGCAAGCAGTGCGATCTGGGTTTGTGGCAGCCGCGGCGAGGGCGGTGCGCCAAGTATCAGGGACTGGCTGGTACCGAGTCGGGTCTCATGCAACCACATGGCGGTTCTCCGGTTGGGGAGAGCCACTTCACTGCGGGCGCTTCATCCGATCAGGAACTTTGTCGGAGACTTTGACGAATCTTGTCCGAAGCCGCGACGAAAGTTTGACGAACTCGCGATTTCCGATGCGGGAACAGGTGCTTATGGCAGTTCGGTGAGCATGCCGATGTCGCGACCATTGCCATAGGCTTCGGTCACTACCAGGGTTCCGGGAGAAAAAGCACCGACGGAAAGGATGTCGATGTCGCCCAGTTCACGGCTGATGCCGGGTTCGCCGCTGACGCGCTGCAGCGGCCAGGCCATCAATCGATAGGGCTCGAGGCGCGCGTTGCGATCAACCATCAGCAATTGTTGATCTACGAATGACCACATCTTGTAACCCGTAAGGCTGGGCCAGGAGTCCAGCACGCGAGTGCTGGATTGCAGGCCCGGATCGGTGGCCCAGAGTCCGGCCTGCCCGTTACGAACGTACAGGATACGCTCGCTGCCGGGTTGCACCCGTGCATAGGTCACGCCTTCCAGCTTGTGCAGTGGCTTGAGTGCATTGCCCTGCCGCTCGGTCACCCAAAGCGATTGGGTTTCGCCTGAAATGCTACCCACGATCAGTCGGCCATTGCTCAAATAGTCGGCGCAGCGCGGCAAACCAAAGGGCGTATCGATCAGCACCGCGCGCAGGCTTTGCAGCTCGACCTCATACAGGCCGGGGCCGCTCTCGCCGAAACCTATCACCAGAAACCTGCTGGCATCGGGTGACCACACTGGATTGAAGCGGGTGATAGGCATGAATCCATTGACTTGCTGCGCGGTACCGTCGCCATCGGGCAGCATCGGCGCAACCCAGGTACTGAGCTTTCCGGAGCGATCCGAATAGAACGCCACGGCCGCGTCGTCCGGCGACAGCTCGGCATTCAGTTCGTTGCCCGAAGACGCAAATACGCGCGTCGGCGGCGACGTGGCGTCGGCGATGCTGACTTGCGCCAGGCCGAGTTGACCGCGGTTGATCTCATAGACGAGGCGCTCGCCACGCAACGCAAAATCGGGAAACGAGGCGTCTTCTATGCCCAGTGATTCAACGACACCGCTGGCGATGTCGAGCTGGAACAGTTCGAGCGTACCCTCGCCAATGCTGCTGAACACGATCCTGCGGCCATCCGGAGACCAGTCGAAGCCGCGGATGTCGCTGGCGATCCGCGTCAACCGTTCCGGTTTTCCGCCTGCGCTGGGCATGCGCCAGAGATCGGAGGCGCTCAGGTTGCGGCGAAACGCCAGCCATTGTCCGTCCGGGGAATAGCGCGGCTCCAGATCGACATTTCCGGCCCGGGTTTCGTAGTCCAGGGCGGACCAGACGCCGGAAATGAGCTCAAAGCGATGTATAGAGAATGCCTCAATCTGTGGATGAGCGCGCGCGCCCATCACCAGATATCGACCATCGGGCGACCAGTCGTATAAGAAGATGCCGTCAGATGGGCAAAGTCCCAACTGCCTGGGCAGGCCACCGGTGGCCGCCACCAGCATCAATTTGCAGGCGGCTTGATCACTGTGACGCTGAAACGCGATGCTGCGTCCGTCCGGCGCCCAGGTGGGCACCAGATCGCGTTCACCTTCCAGCGGATGAGTCAGTGCCGTGGGTGTTGCCACCATGGCCGATTGCACAAACAGTCGCGCCGTTGTGCCGCGCACCTTGGACGACACGAAGACAACGGTGGCGCCATCCGGTGACAGCCTTGCGCCCCATTCGTCACCGGTGCCGGCGACAATCACCACCGGCGCAGATCGGACACGAACATGCCCGGCCTCGGCCAGTGCAATGCGGTCTTGTATCCGCCAGACCAACAGCAGCCCGATCACTACGAGCATGCAGACGCCGATCCACAGGCCGCGCCGGCGCCAGACGTCTGCAGGCCTGGCATCGATGGCCACAGCAACAAGCGGTAGCGGTGCTGGGTCCGCTGCGAAGGATTCGTGTGTGGCGCGCGCTTCCTGCGGCAGCCACTGCACCGGAGCAATCAATCGATAGCCTGACTTGGAGATGGTCTCGATGAAGCGCGGAGCCTCGGCGTCATCCCCGAGAGCCTTGCGCAGCGAGGTGATCGCCTGGGTCAGCACATCGCCGGTGGGAAACGCGCCGGACCAGACGCGATCCATCAGCTCGTCACGACTCAGCACCTGGCCGGCATGGATGGCGAGTTCCGTAATCACCGCCTGTGCTTTGGCGGTGATGCGCGCGCGCGTGCCGCCCGCATCGATGATCTCGCGCGCACTCAAGTCGACAATGTGCGCGCCGATGCGCACTCGCGATTGCGGCGGTGGTGGTGACTGCGGAAAACGCGGTTTGAGCATGCAGATTCTGTGGGCCCCGTGAGCCAGCATCATCAGGGATGGCAGCGCTATCAGCAAGATGGCGCTGATCCGACGCTGGACGAGTGGCTACAGGAATGGCCAGACAGCGCTGGTTTTCGACTGCGAAACCAGTCAGGCCCGCAAGGATCTTGCTGCCAGCCGGTCGAGCACAAAAGCTTCGGCGAAGCTTTCCAGCGAGGCATCCGCAACAAAACCGCAGTGGCCGCCGTACTCGGTGACCTGCAGTTCAATGTGACTGGGCAGTGTCAGATTTCGAAAGTCCTGGATCGGGCAGACAGGATCATCGGCTGCCGTGAGGATCAGGCCGGGCACGCGAAGTTCGGCGAGTTTGTCGCCCGCAATCGAATAGCCGTTGAGGTAGTTCTCCACGGTACCAAAGTCGGTATGCCGTTCGACCAGGCCCTGAGTGACGTCGCGCATGCGGCCGCTGCGTGCCCAATCAAAGTTGTAGCGCTGCGGGAATGCGCGCTGCTTGAGTAATAGCGAGCGCCGCCACTTGAGCATGAAGTAATCGTGATAGAACCGCGGCGCGGTCTCGATCGCCTGCAGCACATGCGGTGGATGGATGGCCGGGCAGACCGCGAATACGTAGTCCAGGGGAATGCCGTATTCGGCACTGCGCAGCGCTACGCGCAGCGCGAAGTTGCCGCCCAGTGAATAACCGCCGATATACAGCGGGCGTTGTTCGAACTGCTGCGCCGCCATCGCCACTGCGGAAGCGACTTCCTCGATGCGGCAGGAATGAAAGATGCCCTCGTTCAGATCGTGGGTGTCGCCATGGTCGCGAAAATTCAGCCGGAATACTGCATACCCCGCCATCAGCAGACGGGCGCCCAGGCTCTGCAGATACGTGCTCTGCACGCTGCCTTCCCAGCCATGCAGCAGCACCACCAGTCCGCGCGGCTCACCGTCGGGCAGTGCGTGGAAACCCTGCAGGCGCATATCCGGGCCGACATCGAAAACATGGGCACGCGAACGCTCGGCGATCAGGCGTACGCGTTCCTTCATCGCTATGCGGCGCAGACCACTGGACGCCAGAACCGACTGTACATGCGGGTTCTTCAGCAGACCGCGTGGACGAAAGTCAGCGGCCTGCATCGGCTTCGGCGACCGGATCGAGTTCATCACTGCTGGGCTCGGTGACACCACCGGCGCCAGGACCGAGCGTCTGTCCAAAATTCAAAGCGTCGATGATGCGCCGACGCGCTGCATCGGCCATGCGTCGGCGGCCATCAGGATTGAGCGCCACCGGCTCAAGGAAATGCACCTCAGCCGTACAGCCCGGTTCGCCGAGCAGGCGCAAGAAGTTATGGAAGAATTTTTCGTCGCCGCGGAACGCCACCGACGTTGCCGGGAGTCCGTCGCGCACATAACGCAGTGCGACCGGCTGTGCCGGCACATCGGCGTCGTAGCAAGTTTGGAAAATACGCGCATGAAACGTGCGCACATGATCGACGGTTCCGGCGGCGCCGCCTTCGGGAAACACGCCTACCGCATCACCCCTAAGCAGATGCGCCACCATGGTCTGAGCCACCGAATTAAGCGACTCGTTGCTGCCGCGGCGGTGATAGATGGTGCCGCCGCGACTGGCCAGCCAGCCGATCAACGGCCAGCGCGCGATCTCGGACTTGGCGACGAAGCACAGTGCGCGTTGGCTGTGGATCAGGGTGATATCCAGCCAGGAACAATGATTGGCGACGAACAGCGTGGCCTCGGCGCGCGGTGTGCCGACACGCTTCAGCCGGAAACCAAACACGCGCATCAGCCCGCCCTGCCACCAGCGTATGGCGCGATGATCCAGGCGTTCGCCCGAAGACAGCCGGATCGACGCCCCAATGGGCGTGATCAGAATCAATGTCAGCGGGAGATGGACAACGATGTGCCACAGCAACAGCGGTACGCGCAACGCATAGCGCAATGGCCGCCAGGCATCGCGCGTTGGCGATGTTTTGGCCTTCATTGTGGCGGCGTCGGCATTCATTAGCTGCGGCTATTGTGCAGGCTGGCGTTAAGAAGAGCGAGCGTGGCGCATGCGCGTAGGGTTTTTGCTCGGTGGCATGCTTGTGGGAGCGGCGTCCCGCCGCGATGCTCTTGCCCTGAAATGTAGGGGCGGCGGGGTGCGCGCAGCACATTGGCTAAAAAAAAAACGGGTGTTAGAGATCGAAGCGGCGCACCCCCC
>JANMUE010000446.1:0-139488 GCA_031391205.1 Lysobacterales bacterium
CGCTGCGCTCAAACGCCAACACCCGCTTCTGCCAGCGCGCTTGCTTTGCCAATCTCGACATACGCCTCTCCTCCTCGGTGAAACCGAGGAGAGTCTGCCGAGCATCCGCGGAACGGAAGGTGGCTGGAGCGGATGCTTACAGAGCGACCCTCTAGCGCTGTTAAAAACGACCAGCTTTCGCTGTTGAAGACCGTGGTGTGGCAATCGATAAGCTGTATGCCGAAGCCGAAGTTGTGACTTATTCAGAGGTTCTCTAAGGTCTAGAATTCCATCTGGCGCAGCAACACATCATGACGTGCGCACAACTTGCGTCGTTTGTGCTCCAGCGCCCTGGCCAAATGGCCCCAGGCGCGTCGTTCCCGTGCTGCATGACGCACACTGACTACAGCCATCCAAAGATCACCTTCCTTGCCGCACTTCTTCGCGAGCGCAGCGAGAACATCGGCTTCACCGTCTTCTTCCTCGCGAATAATGGAAGTCAGCTGGCGCATTGCCGCGTACTGCCGGAGTTTGCGGCGCAACTCGTGTCGCGTTGTGCGTCTCGTGGTGCCTTCTGCATCGTCGCGTTTGCGCCGTACTTGTTTCCTGGCCGCACGGAGTGCGTCGCGAAGCACGTCCTCATCGAACGCGCCAAATGGCCAAGACGTCACTCGGCCGATCGTCAAGTCGATTTCGCGTTCGAGTTTCGACCAGAACAGCGCGTCGGCACTACGACTCGACCACGTATGCGCATGGCCATCGGCTTCTAGGGATGCCAGTTGTCTGAGCGCTGCCGCGTAAGCATGCCACCGCTTCATCGTGGCCAGCTCGGTAATTATCTTGCTGCGTGCCGCAGCGTCGCGAAGCGGTGCCAGTCGATTTCGGATACGGCGCAGTTTAGCGTTCTCGCGATCGAACCAGATCCTGTCTGTAGGCTGCAGCAGCTTCGCGATCACGCGAAGCCGCTGCAGTGATTTCCGCATGCCATGAACAGCTACATCGCTGCCGGCCCGCGCGCGAGCCAGATGCTGACGTAGTGTTGTCGCAGTGGCGAGCGTGAGCGACTCGAGATTCATACTAAGCACGTTGCGCTCGGCCATAACGGTACATTCTCAGTAAGCGCATTCACCGGCTTCGAAGCGTGAAAGTCGCTTCGGGAATATGGCACGCATCATAGCCTTCCACGCTTCCCAGCCGGCGACTCCTTCCGCGTCTTCGGCAGGAGAGACCGTCTTGTCGATGCGGGTATACCAGAGGCCGTGATACCCGATACCTGCGTCGGCCAACGCGGCCTGCATCGCGTCGATGTTCCTGCGCCCGTCGTCTACCAGGATGACATGGTCATAGGTCAGACCGCGCATCTTCAGCAGGTCGACCAGGATACGTCCCTTGTCCTGTCCCGTCGTCATGAACAGACCCCGGTCATAGCTCACCGTGGTAAGTCTATCGGCCGGCTTGGAGCGCCAGCGGAAGATCGCGCCGGGATCGGCGGGTCCGAGCATTGCAGGCAGTTCATACCGTGCACGCTCAAGTTCCCGCACCGTTGCGGCGCGATACAGCCAGCTACGCGATGTCGGCAGAATCTTGTCGGCCTTGAGTTGGTTGATGTAGCCGGGCGCAGTGGGTTCCGTGGGCTCCTGCGTGCCTGCTTCGTAGTTGAGTGCGATCACATCGAACTTGCATGCAACGATCTGCGGGTCTCCTGCCCGCAAGGTCTTCTGGCGCTCGTACCACTTGTCGCTGCCGAAGTAGGTTGATGAGGTCAGTAGCGTATCGTCGATATCCAGAACCAGGAGTGTCTTCTGGTTCGACGCGGTCGCGAGGGCGTCATCAATCTTTGCGAGGTCCTTGATCTGGGTAATTTCGGACATCGCCCGAGCGATGGCAGGCGGTGCGCCCGCGTGCTTGGAGGCAATACCGCAAGCCGAGAGCGCGATCAAGCATGCGACGAGCATGATGCGATTGAACATGTGCCCCCCAAATTCTCACTGAGTTGTACATCAAATCCCGGGCCGGCGACGCTAGGCCTGAACGATGGCGTCGACAACACGGAGGTGGGCCTCGATTGCGTCAGTCAGGCTACAGAGGTCGTGGCAGTCTCGCCGTACGATGGACCCAAACCGCGACTGGAAGAAGACACTTTTGCTACTTCGGGTCGCAGGTGGTGCAAGGGATCAAACGGCGACGGCGATGCCATGCCGACCGATGCGCGACCCCGTGCAGCACGTCGCCGAGTATCCAAAGTGTGCAGCACGTCGCCGAGTATCCAAAGTTCGCGCGCACCGCTGTGCGCAATCAGCAGACCGAGCCGAGCTAGATCGTGCGCGGTGCCGCCGTGCGCTGCGGCGATACCGGCGCGCCTGAAAATATCGCTTTTTCCGAGATGCAGATCGGCGATCAGCCGCCGCTGTCGCGCCGGCCAGTACAGCGCGCGATCGGCGTACAGCCGCATCGGTTCGTCGGCGATGCGGAGCTCGAGTTCCGCGGCCGCGCGTTGCATGCGTTTCTTCCAGTCTTCAGTACTCAACTGTGCGCGCAGGCGATCGACCCACAGCGGAAACGACAACGGCGTGAGGCTGATCGGCCACTGCAGCGCCAGCGTGCGCGCGGCGCAGTCGGCGAGCGTCGCGGCCAGGCGATCGAGTTCGAGTTGACCGGAAAAGACTTCGCGTTCCGCCTGCGCCAGCAGGATGTGGCCGGGGTTATATTGACACAGCACGTCGTAGATCAATCCGCTCGATGCCTGCAGCTGACGCTGGCTGCGTGCAGCACGCCGCCAACGGCCGCGAGCGTTTTGCCACTCCCGGTCGGCGTGTGCAGCATTCCGGATTCGCCGTTCAACCAGCGCTTCCAGACTTCACGCTGGAATGGCAAAGGCTTGCGTCCGGCATCTGCGAACCATGCCAGCCATTTTGCCTCGGCATCACGGCGAGACAACGTACGTACCGTCATTGCGCCAGTGCCTGCAATGTCTCCAGGCGATCGGCTTCGGTGGCAGGCTTGTCGTGGCGCCAACGCAGAATCCGCGGAAAGCGCACCGCCACGCCGGACTTGTGCCGCTTGCTGCGGTTGACGCCCTCGAAGCCGAGTTCGAAGACGTGCTGTGGTGTTACTGCGCGCACTGGCCCGAAGCGCTCGGATGTATGCGCGCGTATCCAGCGATCGAGTTCCAGAATTTCGGCATCGTCCAGGCCCGAATAGGCCTTCGCGACCGATACCAGCGCGTCGCCATCCCAGACACCGAATGTATAGTCGGTATACAGCGTGCTGCGGCGGCCGTGGCCGGACTGCGCGTACAACAGCACGGCGTCGATGGTCAGCGGATCGATCTTCCATTTCCACCAATCGCCACGTTTCCTTCCGATCCGATACGGCGACACGGCGCGCTTGAGCATCAGGCCCTCGACGCCGCGTGCGCGCGCCTGGTCGCGCATATGGGCCGCATGCTGCCAGTCATCGGCCTGCAGCAGTACCGACGGTACGATGCGCGGATCGCCGTGCGCACGCAGCAACTCATCGAGCAATGCACGGCGTTCGCTGAGCGGCCGTTCGCGAAGATCGATGCCATCGAGTTCGAGCAAATCGTACGCGAGCATGCGCGCCGGCGTATCGGTCAATGTCTTCGCGCTGGGCTTGCGGCGCTGGATGCGCGTCTGCAGTGCGGCGAACGGCATCGGCGCCGAACCTTCCTTCCAGACCAGCAGCTCGCCATCGATTACCGCATCGCGTGTCAATGTCGATGCAGCCGCTTCGATTTCCGGAAAGCGGCCATCGAGGCGCTCCTCGCCGCGCGACCACAACGCCGTCTCGCCGCGTCTTCGGATCAGCTGCAGGCGAATGCCATCCCATTTCCATTCCAGCAGCCAGTCGGTAATCGTGCCGAGCGTCGCCACTTCGTCTTCGAGCGGCGACGCGAGAAAGAAGGGATACGGTTGCTCACGATCGCTGGCGAGTTCGTCGGGCGACAGGAGATCGCCGAGAAAATCGGCGGTCGGCTTCCATGCGCCGAGCATGCGCTGCGTAATACGCGCAATGTCGATGCCGGAAAGCTCGGCCAGCGCCTGTTGCACGAGGCGTTGCGATACACCGACGCGCAGCGCGCCGGTCAGCAGTTTGTTGAAAACGAGACGCTCGGTGAATTTCAGCGTGCGCCACGCGTTGGTTACCACCGCACGGCGCGCCTCGGCATCGGCGTTGGCAATCGGCAGCAGCTGCCGCTCTATCCAGTCGGCAAGCGAAACATCGACGGCACGATCGGTAGGATCATCGAGCAGCAGCGCCAGCGTTTCGGCAAGATCTCCGACATGATCGTAGCTCTCGTCGACCAGCCAGTCCGGCATCGCCGATTCGGCAACGATCCACACGCGCAGTTCCGCCGTGCCGGCGATCTTCTGGCCGGGCCGCGTGATCTTGCCGCCGGAAAGCAGGTGCAGCGCCCAGGCCGCATCGCGCGCCGGCGCATCGCGAAAATACGCAACCAGCGCAGCGCGCTTGTCCAGCGTCGCGGTGCTTTCGCCCAGTGCTTCGTAAAGATCGGCGAAGCGTTTCATTCCTCGCCACCGTAGTCGGTCGAGAACGCTTCGGCGGCGACGCCCTGTTCGCGCAGACAGCGGATGATCGCGTCGGTATTGCCGTGCGTCGCAATCACGCGCTTCGCGCCCGTTTCGCGCACGGTGCAGAGCAACGCCGGCCAGTCGGCATGATCGGAAATCACGAAGCCGCGATCGAAGTTCCGGCGGCGGCGATTGCCGCGAATGCGCATCCATCCCGATGCGAATCCCTGTTGCGCATCGCCGAAGCGCCGCAGCCACGGGCTGCCTGCGGCCGACGGTGGTGCCAGGATCAGCTGACCGGCAAAATCGCCGCGTTTGCGTTCTTCGGCAATTGGCAGCGTTGCCAGCATCGCGATTCCGGCTTCGCGATACACCGAAACACCGGACGCGATCGCGCCATGCAGCAGCGCTGGCTGGTCGTCGAGCGTGGCGAGTTCGGCCAGTACGCGCTGCGCCTTGCCGAGTGCATAGCAATAGAGAATCGCCGCGTCGCCGCGTTCGCCGCATCGGCGTCGCCACGCGACGATGTCGCGCGCGACTTCGGTCGTATCCGGCCAGCGATACACGGGCAAGCCGAACGTTGCCTCGGTGATGAAGGTGTCGCAATGGACCACTTCGAACGGCGCGCAGGTCGGATCGAGCTGCCGTTTATAGTCGCCCGAAGCAACCCAGACTTCGCCGGCCACCTCGATGCGCACCTGCGCCGAACCGAGTACGTGTCCGGCCGAATGCAGCGATACGTTCGCGGCGCCGAGCGTAAAGGTTTCGCCGTACATGTGCGCATGATAGTCCTGCTCGCCGAGTCGCCAACGCAGTATCGGCAGTGATGCGTCGGTACAGTGATAACTGCCCATGCCGACGCGCGCGTGATCGCCGTGGCCATGCGTGATCACCGCGCAGCGCACCGGTCGCCATGGATCGATATAGAAATCGCCGGCAGCGCAGTACAGCCCCTCGGGGCGCGAGACAACCAGATCGTTCCGTGGCGATGGCGATGACATGCGCGCATCATCGCAAACCTCATGTTTACGCAGTGACAACGCAGAGCTGGCGATCACAGCATCGCGATCGTGCGATTTACGCTGCACGGCAACGCGATCGCGCGAAATGCAACGTAAAAAGTCCCAAGCTGATGCGCGTTCCATCGGGTCATCACCGGCTTCAACGCGCCGGATTCAGCGGAGTTTCAAAGACCGGGCATCGTTACCAGCAACGCATGCGTTCCCGGAATGGATAGCCCTTCAATGCAGATGGCGGTGATGCATGTCCGGATAGTGCGGGTGTGAATGTGTCATGGGCCGATGGCGATGGCGATGCGTATGGGGTTCGGTACCGTCCCAGTCGACGTCATGATCGTGCTGGTGGTGGGCATCGTGGTGATGACGGTGGTCGTGATCCATTTCTTCGTGGGTGTGCTCGTGCGCGTGGCGTTCGCTGACATGGAGCCATACGCCCAGGGCCATCAAGCCGCCTGCAATCCAGAACATCGTGGTCGGCGTCTCACCGAGCAGAAGCAAGGACAGCGTCGCCCCGACGAATGGCGCTGTCGAAAAATAGGCACCGGTGCGTGCGGTGCCGAGATGGCGTAGCGCGAGAACGAACATGACCAGGCTGACGCCGTAACCGAACAAACCGATCGTCGCCGCGCCCAGCAATGGACCCCATGACGGCAACGATGCGCCGAGCATCAGCGCAAGACTCACATTGATCGCGCCGGCCACACCACCCTTGATCGCGGCAATCTGGACCGGATCGCCGCTCGATACGACGCGGGTCAGGTTGTTGTCGATCGCCCAGCACAGGCAGGCGCCCGCGATGCCGAGTGCACCCCATGAAACGCCGCGTCCGGCTTGGGGGTCCCAGGACAGCAATACGCCGCCAAGCACGATCGCGATCATGCCAAGCACGATGCGTCGATCCACGTTCTCGCGGAACACAACCCAAGCGATCACCGCGGTCAGCACGCTTTCCAGATTGAGCAGCAAGGACGCATCGGCTGCAGCGGTGTATTGCAAACCAAACATCAGCAATGCTGGACCGAGTACGCCGCCAAACAACACCGCTCCCGCCAGCCAGGGAATGTCGCGCGGCGAGAGCGCAGCGTCGCCACTCACTCGACCCAGCATGCGCCTGCCAATCAGCCAGATAGAGAGTCCCGCGCCCGATCCAGCGTAAAGCAGCCCAGCGAGCAGCAATGGTGGCATCTCGCCCACCAGGGCCTTGGCGAATGGTGTGCTCGCGCCAAACAGTGCTGCAGCGAGCAGCGCATAGCCAACCCCGGCATGAAGCCGCACATGTGTTTTCGTCATAGAACTTCCTGCACGAAATGGATGATGCGGCGACGATTGAACCACGGGCGTGGTCGTGGCCTACACAGACAGGCTCGATTTCGGCAATGTTGCAGCGCGCTCAAGGCTCGACGCCGATGATGGCTTCAAGCCCCGGAAACGTCATGCGCTGGAAGATTTCATTGATCTCTTCCGGCGTCAGGGACTTGTTACCGTCCATCCACCACATCACGACAGCCCAGAGCGTGCCAACGACGTAGCGGGTTGCCAAATCCACGGCGGCCACGGGCGCACGCACGCGCTGCTGCTCCATGTCTTCGCGTACCAATTCTCTGAGCATGCGCTGCATTTGCTGCTCGACAGTGTGCTCGTGCTCGCGGCCGATCGTGGTGTGGTAGATGCGGCGATGGCTGTCGAGATGCTGGAAGAACGGGAGCGTGAAGGTGAGCGGCTCAGTCTTGCGGCCCTTGGCTTGCACGGCGGTGCGCCAATGCGCCGTCAGACCGACCCGCAGACGCTCAATGCTGCAGGCGAGCAACTCATCCTTGCTTTGGAAATGCGCATAGAACGTCGACCGACCCACCCTGGCCCGATCCAGCAGGTTCTGGATCGTCAGCTTTTCATAGCCGCGCTCCATCAACAGCTGCACCAGTGCATCGAGCAGCAGTTCACGCGTTCTCTGCACGCGCGCATCGATTTTCAGATCGGTCATGGTTGTTCCTGGACAAATCGCAGGCAAATGTTCGGAATCGAACAAATGCCTGCGCGGTGTTCTTCGACTTCGCGTTGCCGAACAGTATGTTCGAAAACACGACTATTGAGAACGGCAACGGCCACGATGAACACAGATACCCGCAGCCCAGCGCCTGCATTGATTCAACTGCGCGACGTCACCAAGGACTACGTATCCGCCGGCGGTCGGTTTTCGGCGCTGAAGAGCATCAGTATCGACTTCCACGGCGGCGAATGCGTGGCCGTGGTCGGCAAGTCCGGCAGTGGCAAAACCACGTTGATCAATGTGCTTACCGGGATCGACAGCCCATCGACGGGCACGCTGGATATCGATGGGCGCTGTATCCACCAACTCTCTCAAGAGGAACTGGCCGTGTGGCGTGGCCGTAGCATCGGCATCGTCTTCCAGTTTTTCCAATTGCTGCCTACGTTGACGGTTGCCGAGAACGTCGCGCTGCCGATGGACTTCTGCAGAACCTATCCGGTGGGAAAACGCCGTGCGCGTGCACTGCAGCTTCTCGAACGCATGGGCATCGCCGACCAGGCCGACAAGCTGCCCGCCGATCTTTCCGGTGGCCAGCAGCAGCGAGCCGCTATTGCTCGTGCACTGGCCAACGATCCACCGATCATTGTCGCCGATGAGCCGACCGGCAATCTCGATTCGAAGACCTCCGACGACGTGATGGGCTTTCTGGCATCGCTGGCCGCTGATGGCAAGACGGTGCTCACGGTGACCCACGAACGTGATCTGAGCCGGTTCTTCACCCGCACCATCACGCTCAGCGATGGCCATATAGCGACAGACACGGGAGCCCGCTGATGCGTCCGCGTTGGCGCAAGGTATTGGCTGATCTGCGCTCAGCCCGAAGCCGCTTCCTGATGATGAGTGTCGCGTTGGCGGCGAGCATCACCGTCGTCGCTGCGATTTTCACTGCCTACGCGATTCTGAGGCGCGAGGTACCACACAACTATATCGACACCAACCCCGCCTCTGCGCAATTGCATGTGGAAGGTGTCGACTCTGCGCTGATTCAACAGGTGCGCAAGCTTCCCAACGTCGCTGACGCCGAGGCCAGCGCGACGCTGACGGCGCGCATCGAGGTTGCGCCCAATCAATGGATGTCGCTGATGTTGTTCGTCGTCCCGGATTTCAGGCAGCTGCGGATCAATGCCTTTCGACCGGAGTCCGGTGCATGGCCGCCGCACCTGGGGTCCATGCTGATCGAGAGAAGCGCCATGCCGCTTACTGGCGCATCGGTCGGCGATTCGATCAGTGTGCAAACTGAATCGGGCGGCAAGCGGAAACTGGTGATTGCCGGCGTCGTGCATGACGCCGGCCTGGCACCGGCCTGGCAGGAACAAACGATCTACGGCTACGTCACCCCGGAGACGCTGACCGCACTGGGCGAAAGCGGCACGCTCGATCTGCTCAAGATTGTCGTCAGCACGGGCGCTGATGACGCAAAGCAGATCCAGGCGACGGCCGGCTCGGTTGCCGATTGGCTGCAAACCAATGGCCACCACGTGCATGAAATACGCATACCGCCACCGCTGCGACATCCGCATCAGGGACAACTGAATGCCGTGGTGCGCATGCTGCAGATGTTCAGCCTGTTGGCGCTGCTGCTCGGTGCGATCCTTTGCGCCACCATCGTCGGTGGGTTGCTGGCCCAGCAGGGCCGGCAGATCGCGATCATGAAAGCGATCGGTGCGCGCTCTAATCAGATTGCGGGGCTCTATCTCGGCCTAGTGAGCGTGATCGGTGTCGTCAGCGTCGCGATTGCACTACCGCTGGGATTGCGCGCTGGCCGCGCCTTTGTCGCCGTTGTTGCCGAACTGCTGAATCTGGAGATCGCCAGCTACGCCGTGCCGGGATGGCTGCCGGCTGGCGTGATCGCCGTAGGACTGCTCGCACCCGTCGTGACCGCGCTGATCCCGATCCTGGTTGCATCGCGCCGAACGGTGCGCGAGGCGATCGATGATCATGGCGTCGCCAGAAATGGTGCCGGCTTCGGCGCGCTGGGGCGATGGCTCACGCGCGTCGGTGTTTCCGATCCTGGCCTCACGCTCGCCTTGCGCAATACCTTCAGGCGCCGTGCCCGTCTGCTGATGACCCTGGGCCTACTCGCCACTGCCGGCGCCATGTTCGTTGCCAGCATCAATCTGAAGATCGCATGGGAGGATTTTGTCGCGCAGGCCGTTGCTTATCAGCACTACGATCTGGAACTTCGTTTGCAACGGCCCGCGTCAAAGCAGCGGGCGATCGATCTGGTTGCTGCCACTGCCGGCGTTGCGGACGTCGAGATCTGGAACATCACGTCTGCAGCCCTCGACCAAGGCAGCGAGGTCGACATCGTGCGGACCTATCCTGACGGCGGCCATGGCGGACTCGTGCTGCGATCGGCGCCGCTACAGACGCACCTGGTGGATGTGCATCTGCTCGAAGGGCGTTGGCTGGACGCTGCGGACGATGATGGGATCGTGCTCAATCAATTGGCGCACTCGTCGATGTTCCAGAATGTGCAGGTCGGGCAACACATATCGTTGAAGATCGATGACCGTCCATTGCGCCTGCGTGTCATCGGTATCGCACGGGAGCTGTTGACGCCGTCCGCCGGCTATGTCACCGCAGCGACTTATGCAGCGGCAACCAGCGGAACGGAAGACGCCAACGCGATACGCATCCGCTTCGCTGACACGGTGCGCAGCCAGATCACCGAGACGCTCGTCGCAGCGCTGGAACGCGAACAGATCGGCGTCAAGACCGTCATGACGAAGCAGCGCGTCGGAGCCGCCCAAGCCGGGCACATTTACATTCTGGTATTCGCGCTGGGATTCATCGCCACGATGATGGCCGTCGTTGGAACTCTGGGACTGGCATCGATGCTCAGCACCAGCGTGATCGAACGCACCCGCGAACTCGGCGTCATGCGCGCTATCGGCGCACGAAGTTCCGATGTACTGAAAAGCGTGCTCGGCGAAGGGCTGTTCGCCGGCTTGTTGAGTTGGCTGATCGCGATACCGCTGTCCATTCCGATTTCTGCTGGCGTTGGCAGTGTACTGGCCTCGATTTCCAATCAACCCTTGTCGCTGACTTTGTCACCCGCTGCGGCTGGACTGTGGCTTGGCCTGGTGCTGATCGCCTCGGCAGCAGCAAGTTTCCTTCCAGCGCGACGCGCTGCGCAGCTCACTGTTCGCGAAACCCTTGCTGTCTCCTAGGGAAGCTCTGAATAAGCCACCACTTCGACTTCGCTCTACAGCGAAGTGCTTGCCACACCCTAAAAAAACCTGCGGTTTTTCGCCCCTGACTCAGGGGGCTATCACGACTCTGGACTTGTTCAGAGGCTCTCTCTAGAGGATCGATTATGAAAAAGAAATGGGCTATTGGTATTGCTGTAGTCGTCATCGTTCTGATTGCCGCTCATCTGTTGATCCAGAACATGGATCCGGCCGGATTCATGCGTGAGTTGCATGGAATGTGACGATCCGGCTTCCTTGTCGGCAAACCATACACGTCTCGAAATGTGTGCGCAGAGTGGCTTGGAAGGCAAAGTTCTTGTGCCTGTGCGAACCATCAGTAATGACCTGCTCCAACCGCCTGCCGCTGACCGCGTAAGCGTCGGAGCGACTCACTGAAGAATCGGCGCTGACGCACACGTCAGCACGACGATTCACACCGAGCGTTCGGTCACATGATTCGAATCAATAATCGTGATTATCCGCCGCGTCGGCGGCTTCCTTCTGGAGCTTCTTGTCCTCTTGGCACTTGTCGTACTCGGCCTTGATCTCCGGATCCTTGAGGTTGATGTCCTTTACTTCTTTTCCTTCGAACGGCACGCAGGACTCAGGCACCGGCTGAGCTCGACGGTGGGCGCTCGGATCGTGGGCGAGCGCGGGAAGTGCGAGCACGGTCAGCAATGCCGCGATGAGCAATCGTGTATTCATGGTTGGAGCTCCTGTTGAAGTTCGCCGATCGGATCGAAACGCAAAGCCAGTCGACGCGCTGGCATCGCGTAGAAAGAACATTACGGTCTAAAAAGCTCGCCATAGAAGCCGCTCACGGTGACGGTTACTGTGACCGGCTCGGTCCCAGCGTTGTGCCAGTACCAGCCATGTACCCCTTCGAAGGGTGCCGTGAAGGTGCCGGCGGCACGGTCCGCGTCGGCCATCCAGTAACTGGTGAATTCGTCTTTGGCGGCATCGATCTTTTCGCCGTGCATGTCGAACTCGACGGCACCGCCGTCACTCAGCCAATTGAACATGAATTGATCGCCCTTGAGCATGCGCGCCTTGATCTCGGCGCCTTTGTTCGGCGCCAGAGTGACACTCATCTCGCCGGTACGAAATGCCGTGCGGCTCTCGACGACGTATTCGTTCTGCATCACATCCCCTTTGGCGGGGGCAGTAACGAGGGGAGATGCGGGCGCCACGACGGAAGCGGATGGGACTGGAGCCGCTTCGACTTCCGCGCTCATGCCGAGCAAGCCAAGTTTCTTGCCGATGCCGGTGGGGTCCATACCGAACTCGGCGGGCAATACGGTCGTAATTAGGACCAAGCCCGCGACAACGATGGCGATAACGGTGGCCTTAAGCAGCTGGGATCGGGTGGGCAGCGGATTGAGTATTGTCGATGTGGTCATGGATGCGGTCTCAGGAAACGAAATAGCCGGTGAGCTGGTAGCCGACCAGCACGAAGCCGGCGGTCATGAGCAGTGCGTTGGCGGCGAAGGCCTGGCGCTGGAAGGCATCGGTGCGCCGCCAGAAACTGATGGCGATCAGAATGCCGCCAAGCGCGAGCAGCTGGCCAAGCTCGACGCCCACGTTGAAAGCGATGATGTTGGCCACCAGTCCGTCCGGAGAGAGCGTGAATTCCTGCAGTTTGGTCGCGAGGCCAAAGCCGTGAAAGAAGCCGAAGATCAGCACGGCCGCCTTGGTGTTGGGCTGCACGCCGAAGAAACGTTGGAACGCACCGAGGTTGTCCAGCGCCTTGTAGACCACGGAAAGCCCAATGATCGCGTCCACCAGATGCGCGTTGACGTGCGTGCCGCTCAGCACGCCATACAGCAGCGTGACGCTGTGGCCCAGAGCGAACAACGTCACGTAGAGGCCAACCTCGCGCAAGCGATACAGGAAGAAGATCACGCCGAACAGGAACAGCAGGTGGTCGTAGCCGGTGACCATGTGCTTGGCGCCGAGGTAGATGAAGGGCATGAGCTGCACGCCCGTGCTCTGCTCGATGAAGGCCTTGTCGTCGCCGGCGACGCCGTGGCCAAACACGGCGGGCGCCATCAGCATCAGCAGGGTCGCCAGTGCAAGCGACCATCGCTGCCACGAGGGCGGATGCGGTCGATGGCGGAAGTGTTCTGAACTCATTCGTTCAACTCCTGGAAACAAGAAAAGCACTGCGTGTATCAACATCCCGCATCGCCGGTCATCCGTGCCGGATTTCCTGCTCGGTCTCGCTGTCCCGATGCAACAGGCGATAGAGCGCTGGCAGCACCAGCAAAGTCAGCAAGGTCGACGACACGATGCCGCCAATCACTACAGTGGCCAGTGGACGCTGAACCTCCGCACCCGCGCCCACATTGAACGCCATAGGGACAAAACCCAGCGAAGCAACCAGCGCCGTCATCAACACCGGCCGCAGTCGCGTCAGCGCGCCATCGCGGATCGCATCGTCGAGCCATTCGCCGTCTTCGAGCAGCTTGCGGATGAACGAGATCATCACCACGCCGTTGAGCACCGCGACACCCGACAGGGCGATGAAGCCAACGCCGGCCGAGATCGAGAATGGAATGTCGCGCAGCCACAGCGCAAGAACGCCGCCGGTGAGCGCCAGCGGCACGCCGCTGAAGATCGTGACCGCATCGCGGACCGAACCGAAGGCCATGAACAGCAGGCCGAAGATCAGGATCAACGCGACCGGTACCACGATCTGCAGGCGATTGCTGGCCGATATCAGCTGCTCGAACGTGCCGCCGTATTCGATCCAATAGCCTTCCGGCAGCGCCACGTCTTCGCCCACGCGAACACGCAGCGCCTCGACGAATCCGCCAAGATCACGTCCACGCACGTTGGCGGTTATCACCACGCGGCGCTTGCCGTTCTCGCGGCTGATCTGGTTCGGACCTGGCGCAATGTCGAGTTGCGCGACTTCGCCCAGCGGCACATAGCCTGCGGGCACATCGCCCGCATTGGCGGGGCGCAGCCCGGGTTCCGTTGCGCGACTCTCTGCGTGCGGCAATGGAATCGGCAGTTCTTCCAGGCGATCGATATCGGTGCGAATGGCTTCAGGCAGGCGCACCACGATGTCGAAGCGGCGATCACCCTCGAACAGCTGGCCGGCCGATGCACCACCGAAGGCAATCGATATGGTGTCCTGGACATCCTCCATCGTCAGTCCGAAACGTGCCATCGCGGCGCGGTCCGGTGTGATGGTGAGCACCGGCAAGCCGGTGATCTGTTCGAGCTTGACGTCAGCTGCACCGGGCACCTGGCCGGCGATGCGCTCAACGATTTTCCCGACCTCAGTCAGCTGCTCCAGATCATCGCCGTACACCTTGATGGCGACATCGGCACGCACGCCGGCGATCAGCTCGTTCATGCGCATCTGGACTGGCTGCGTGAACTCGTAGTTGTTGCCGGGGATCGCCCACACCGCGGCTTCCAGCTCGCTGATGAACTGTGCCTTGGGTTTGCGCGGATCGGGCCAGTCCTCACGGTCCTTGAGCATGATGAAGGTATCGGCGACCGACGGCGGCATCGGATCGGTGGCGACTTCCGCGGTGCCGATCTTGCCGACGATCTTGTCGACCTCTGGAAACTGCTTGATGCGTGCCTCCAGCGCCGACTGCATGCCGATGGCCTGATCGAGCCCGGTGCCGGGAATGCGCAGTGCGTGCAGTGCAATGTCGCCCTCATCAAGACTCGGGATGAACTCGCTGCCGAGCCGCGTCGCCAGCCAGGCACTGCCGGCCACCAGCAGCACCGCGACAGCGACGACCGTCATACGCCACGCCATGGCACGCTCCAGCAACGGCCGATACCACTGCTTGGCAGAGCGGATCACAAGATTGTCGTGCTCGGCCACTTTGCCGGTGACGAACAGTGCGATAGCGGCCGGAACGAACGTCAGCGACAGCAGCATTGCTGCCGTGAGCGCGATCACCACAGTGAAGGCCATCGGGTGGAACATCTTTCCCTCGACGCCGGTGAGCGCAAAGATCGGCAGGTAGACCGCGGTGATGATGAAGATGCCGAACAGGCTCGGTTTGATCACCTCGGTGGTCGCCTGCGCCGCTAACTCGAAGCGCTCATCGCGGGTCAGCAGTCGGCCTTTCTGATGCTGGGCTTCGCCGAAGCGACGCAAGCAGTTCTCCACGATGATTACCGCGCCATCGACAATCAGCCCGAAGTCGAGTGCGCCCAGGCTCATCAGGTTGCCCGATACCTGGTTCTCGACCATGCCGGTGATCGTCATCAGCATCGTCAGCGGAATGACCGCAGCTGTGATCAACGCGGCGCGCAAGTTGCCGAGCAGCAGGAACAGGATCGCGATGACCAGCAGCGCACCTTCGAGCAGGTTTTTCTGCACGGTGGCGATGGTGCGATCGACCAGCTCCGTGCGGTCGTAGACCGCTGTCGCGCTGACGCCTTCGGGCAGACTTTTGTTGACGACCGTCAGTCGCTCGGCCGAACGTTGTGCAACGGCGCGGCTGTTCTCGCCGACCAGCATGAACACGGTACCGAGCACGACCTCCCGACCATTCTCGGTTGCGGCACCGGTGCGCAGCTCCTTGCCATCAGCGATCTGTGCTATTTCGCGCAGGCGCACGGGCACGCCGTCGCGATGCGCCACGATGATGTCGCGCAGCTCATCGGCTTCGGCAAGTTGACCGGGCACGCGGATCAAGTATTGCTCGCCGCTGCGTTCGATGTAGCCGGCGCCGGCATTGGCATTGCTGCGGGCGATGGCATTCATCACGTCGCGCAAACCCAGGCGATACGCGACCAGCCGTGCAGGATCGGGTGTCACGTGGATTTGCCGTACGTAGCCGCCGATCGTGTTGACCTCGGTGACGCCTTCGAGATGCCGCAGCTGCGGCCTGATCACCCAGTCCTGCAGCGTGCGCAGATCCGTGGGCGACCATGGCGTGCCATCACTCTTCAGTGCGCCCTCGGCCGAATCGACGGTGTACATGAAGATCTCGCCAAGTCCCGTGGCGATCGGCCCCAATGTCGGTTCGACACCGGGCGGCAGTTGGCTCTTGGCCTGCTGCAAGCGTTCGGCCACCTGCTGACGGGCGAAGTAGACATCGGTGCCATCGTCGAAGACCGCCGTGACCTGGGACAGCCCATAGCGCGAGATTGAGCGCGTGTAGTCGAGCTTGGCAAGGCCGGCCAGCGCCGTTTCGATCGGATAAGTCAGGCGCTGCTCGGCTTCGAGCGGCGAATATCCGGACGCCTCCGTGTTGATCTGCACCTGGACATTGGTGATATCCGGTACGGCATCGATGGGCAGGCGCGTGTAGTTGTGCATGCCGAGCGCGACCAGCGCGCCGGCGAGGACCAGCATCAGCCAACGATGGCGGATGGCGGCCCGAATGATGGATTCGAGCATGGCGTCGTCCTCAGTGGTCGTGGCTGGCGCCGGATTTTTCGATATCGGCCTTGATCAGGAAGCTCTGCTCGACCGCGTAGGTCGTTCTGGGCGCGATGCCACCGAGCACTTCCACGTGCTCGCCGTCACGCTCCCCGAGTTCGAGCATGCGCACCTCGTAGGTATCGTCCACTCGCGCAAACACCACCGTGAAATCGCGGAAGCGCTGCAGCGCGGCGATCTTCACCGCCAGCGGTACTTCGCGCTCGCTGACGATCACGTCGGCGCTCACCGCCATACCGGGACGCCATTGACCATCGGCGTTGGGCAGCAAGGCGCGGGCGATCACCGTCTGGCTGGCGCTGCTGGCGAGTGGCAGCACGCGTTGGATCGTCGTCATGACTGCATCGCCCTGCGGCACATCGATGCGGATCGGCATGCCGGCACGCAACCGTCCGGCGTCGTCACCGAACGCATGCAATTCCAGCCACGGCTCGGACAGATCGGCGATCTCGAACAGCGGTTCGCTGCCGGCCACATCGCCGGTATTGGTATGGCGGGCGAGCACGACGCCGGCGATCGGCGCCGTCACCGCATAGCTGATCAGGCTGTCGCTGTTCTCGACTGTCGCCAGCGTCTGCCCAGCGCGCACGCTGTCGCCAATATTGACGCGCACCGATTGCACAGGACCCGGAAACCGCGCCTGCACTTCGGCGTAGCGATCGCCGTTCAATGCCACTTGGCCCATCAGCGACAGCTCATCGTGGATCACCGCTGGCCCGGCTTGCGCGACTGTCACGCCCGCGGATTCCGCGATCGCGGTCGGGATCGTGGTGCGTCCCTCGTAGGACTCGTAGCTCCAGCGGTAGTTGCGTCCACCATGCTCGGCGGTTACTGCGACGTCGAACGAGTGTGGCTCCACGACCGTGCCGCTGCCGACGAGATGGTCGCCTTCAGGCGCGAAACTGAAGCTGTCGGTGATGTCGCCAAGACGATGCAGCACGATGGTGACCTTCACCTCTGCCGGCGCCAGCGGTTTGTCGTTGGCATAGGCGTAAAGATGGAACTGCGGCGGTGCGCCGGTCTCGAAGATCGTCACTTCCAGTGCGAAACCTTCCTTGCGCAGCATCCGTCCGCGATGCGGACCGCGTTCGAACTCGGGCGCAGCAGCGGGACCGTGGCCCCCTTCGTCCGCGGTCGGGGCCGGCGCGTCGCCACCGCACGCTGTCAGCATCAGCGCAACGCAAGCGCCGAAGAACCAGGTCAATCGGGTCACAGTCTTCATGGGGTCAACACTCCAGATACAGCGGTGGCGCGCTCGATATCGGCCAGCAACCGGTGATAGCGCGCAGCGGCGTCGATCGTCTCGATCTGCAGGCCAAGCAGGACCGCACGCGTTTGCGCGACCTGCAGGAAGGAAAAGCGGGCGTCGTCGTAGCCTGCTTGTGTGGAAGCCAGGGCCTTTTCGGCGACCGGGATCATGCGATCACGCGTCGTTTCGACTTCATGGCGAGCATGCTGCAGTTCCTGGTAGCGGCTATAAAGCGACTGATAGGCATCAAGTTCGGCCTCGGTGCGGCGCGCCTCGACGCGCTCGCGTTCGGCCTGCTGCTTTTCTGCCGCGAACGTCGAACGCTGGCTCAACCCGAAGGGCAACGACACCGAGAACACCAGCGCCTGATCATCGAAGGCTTCGAGGCGGCGTACGCCCAGACTCGTTTGGAGATCGGGCTTGCTGCTCGTCAGTGCGAGCCGCTCCTGCGCGTCGATCTGCGCGGATTCCAGCTCGAACGATCGGTAGTCGGGATTGCTGCGCAGGCGGTCGGCCAGAATCGCCAGCGTTGGCACTTCGGGCAGCGTATCGAGCGCACCTTGCGCTCGCTCGAAGTCAGGGTCTTGCTGGCCCCAGAGCACCGCCAGCGTCACGCGAGCGCTGGCCAGTTCGTGCGTGGCGTCTTCACGTTCCAGATCGGCGCGGATGACGGCCAGGTCGGCGAGTTGCAGATCCGCTTCGGGACTGCGGCCTCGCTGCACGCGATAGGCGATTGCCTTGCGTGATTCGTTGGCGAGCGCCAGGGATTGGGTGGCGAGATCAACGCGGGCCTGCTTCGCGACGACATCGATGAATCGCTGAGTGGCAGTCGCCGCGAGATCCAACCGCCGCTGCTCGACCACATTCAACTGGCGGGCGATCTGCGCGGCGCCGACGTCCTGCCGCGCCGAGCGTTTGCCGCCGAGTTCGAATACTCGGCCAAGACGCAATGTCGCTTCAGCCCCATGGATACCCGAGACCGCGCCTGTGCCGGCGACGTTCTCCAGCTCCGCGCCGATTGTCATCGGTGGCGCCAGGCCGTCGATCGACGCCTGATGCCGAAGCGACGCCACCGTCGCATCTTCGGCGCGCAGCAGGGTGTTGCGCTCCAGCGTGCGTTGGACCGCTTCGCCCAACGTCAAATCGCGTGCGTCAGCCGACCACGCGCCAACGCATCCCGCCCCAGCCAAAGCCAGGGTCCACCATTTTTTCGAAACCACGACCTTCTCCCATCAGCGAAAAACGCACGCAACAGCACGCCGCCCAAACGGCGGCGATGCATCACGGGTTTCAGGCGATGGGTGGTCGGTGTGGAGGTGGCCAACAACTGGCCACAGGGGTCGATTCGGGGGACGCGAAGGCATCCGCCGAAGACGAAACACGATCGAGAGAAGGCAGGATCGCCTCGATGAGGGCGACCGAGAACACCGGCGACGAGTGAAAATGGGTCACCGCCACATCGCCATCGGTGTCGGAATAAGCGATCACATCATGATGGTGATCATGCGGCAATCCGGCACGCAAGTGGTCATGATCGTCGATCACATGCTGGTGCAGCTCCCAGTGCGGAGCGCTGGCGAACAGCAAGCCCAACACCGTCAGCACCCACAACGCCCGAATCCCGCGGTGGCGGGACAGCATGTAACGGCATTGGGCGAGCAGCGAGGACATTGCACCAGTATGCATCAGCGGCCAGCCAGCGACAACCAACCTTCGCTCTTGTCGCAGTCTCAGCGTCCTGTGGCCAGACCTTCGGACGGCTGAGATTTCGTTCTCGGCAACGATCAGTTGGTTCCAGTTCAGTGGAGCAGGGACACTGGAATCCGCAGTTCATCTCGCCATTTCCGAAAGCAACCGTGCAACGTCGGTTTCCGGCAACTGCGGTAAAAACTTTTCGCTCAGGCTGAAGTCGAAAGTGAACGGCTCGTTGATCGATCGCGGATACCTCACTTTACGGAAGCTCTGAATAAGTCCCCACCTCGACTTCGCTCAACAGCTTAGTGCTTGCCACACCCCCAAAAACCTGCGGTTTTTCGCCCCCTGACTCAGGGGGCAGTCGCGGCTCCGGACTTGTTCTGAGGTTCCTTAGAGGGCACACCAGAAGGCGGCGAGGCCCCGGTCTGAGGTGCAGAGCGCAATGGGCCCCAATCCGGCAACCGTCAATCTCGCCAGCATTTCCACAGATCTCAAATCGGAGGCCGCATTATGTGCCTGGGCAAATCCATAGGTCTTCTCAGGTTTCAGCACATGCCGGGCGATGGAAGGCGTGCCTCCATTCTTGGCGTCGTAAAGGCACGCGAGAGCTGCCATGACCGCAAGCGAGCGACCCGTGAGCTTCAGACTCCGGGCGCATTCGAGCACCTGGGCTCCATCGTGCGAAGCCGTTTGTCATCATCCCGCTCCGCGGCAAGGGGCGCTGTTTCCATTATAAAACCTTTTAGATACAAAGCGTTGAACCGCAAAGTTGTCAATTCTGCACGTTTAACGGCCAACAATTGGCGCGTTCTTCATTGCCGGTCGGCGTTAAGCGCATTCTGACTATTGAACTCATCGCCGCAGGGCAGGGCAGGGTGGTGAATCGCGCCACACCGCATCGCGTGATTGTCCTCGATCAAGATTTCCCCAACCGATCTTCGAATGTGCAGATGACGCTGTCAAAACATCCCTGTGTTCACTCGAAGCCATCCAAAAACATTACTTCCTGGTACTGGTACATCACTTGCACTGCACCGCCATCGACGTAGATACCATCGTATCCAGCTGCGCCGATGGCAAGGTCAGCGCGGTTGTCGTTGTTGAAATCGCCGACCGCGAGGGCGTTCCCGAATCCATCATCGTCATGCGGTGCGCCAATCTGCAAGGGTGCGCGCGGCAAGATTGCGGTAATGCTGCCGATATCCAGCTCTTGTTCGATTTCCCCACTGACCACCCATACCGCGCCCGCATAGTCCACCCCATCGACAGTCGCGTTGGGTGCGGCAATCGCCAGGCTGGCGCCCGCGCAAAAATCAATGATTACGCAATAGCGCGCTAGGCGCCCAGTCGCCAATACGCTCCCAAAGCCACCGTCGTCGCTGGGATCGCCGCCCGGCAATGCTGGAGCGGTGAAGCGCTGATCGCGGGTGGCAGTCAATCCGCTCGGCCCGCCATACAGCACATGCACGGCGCTGTTCGATGTGAATGAATAGGGCGCACCGATCGCGAGATCGTACGAGTCGTCGCTATCGAAATCTCCCGCTGCCAATGCCTGGCCAAATCGCCGCGTGTTGGCGCAGGTGCCCGCGATGTTCTGAACGCCTGGGCGCCAGATATGCGACTCCGCAGTGGTGATCCCACTCGCACTGCCATTCAGCACCACGACAGCGCCGGCGGCTGTGGTGCCATCGGGGCAGAGTGCATGCGATATGCCGATTGCGAGATCGTCATCATTGTCGCCATCGAAATCGCCCGCGGCCAGTGCGTCACCGAACCGATCATCCTGAGTTGGCGGAAACGTCAACCCGTCATTGTTGCGATTGAAGAGCTGCGCCCCACTGGCAACGATGCCGGAACTGCTACCGTAGGTCACCATCACCGCACCGGCATTGACCGCTCCGCTGACTGTTTGACCGTCCATACCGATGGCCAGATCCGCAAACCCATCGTTGTCAAAATCGCCGGTCGCGAGGCTTGCGCCCAGAGACGCATTGGATTGCGGCGAGCCCGGGTATGCGCCGCCAGCACGAATTTCGCTCTGCACCGACCAGGTCCCATTGGTTGCGCGGTTGATCACGTACACCGCGCCCGCTCCAGAAACGCCGTCGGCGCTCACTGCGATCTCGTCGCGTCCGTCGCCATCGAAATCGCCGGCGACCATCTTGGTGTGATGTTCTGGTATCTGGATCGTGGTCGATACGAACTGCGCCCCCGCTGATCCCAGCTCTCTATCCACCCCCAGCATCACGCGCAGTCGCGTGGGCTCACCCGTCATGCTGGGCGTCTCGGACACCGCCAGATCGTCGACCCCATCGCCATCAAAGTCGCCCGCCACCACACCTCTGCCGAATTCAGAGAAGGCTGCGTTTGCATAGGGGTTCTGAATGAGCACATTATCGAGCGGCCCAAGCTGATCGCGAGCAAGTGCCGACGGCGCGACCCATCCCGCGCCGAGCAGGATCGCGCAGTACATTGATAGAAAAGGTTGTTGGCGGTGGGTGATAGTTGACACGGCACGGCTCCGGTTTGAGTGGCTGCTTGTCTCGACATCACGAGAATTGCAGCGCGCGGGGGCCAACCGGCGGCGATGTCGGGATCGGCACCGCGGTCGTGATTTCGTGCCCATCACACGGCATCCGAACCTTTGAGCCGTCTAAGAATTCTCTGAACAAGTCCGGAGCCGCGATAGCCCCCTGAGTCAGGGGGCGAAAAACCGCAGGTTTTGACCGGCTCCGCCGTTGAAAACCGGGGTGTGGCAAGCACTAAGCTGTGTGGCGAAGACGATGTGGTGACTTATTCAGAGGTTCCCTAAGCTGTAGGGCGAAGTCGAAGTGGTGCCTTATTCAGACGTTCCCTAAGTGCGGCGACTCGTTGGAAGCGACTATCAGCGGCGAACCATGTAGCGAAGATCCTCGGCAGCCGCGTCGATGAGGTCTGCGATCAGCGCATCTGCCAGCATGCGGTTGACATTCGGAGAGGGCGGGAAGGGGGTCTTGTTCAGCGTACGCTCGTTGAGCGCGAAAGCGTCTGCGTTAGCGTTCATGGAACTGCAGTAGGCAATGCCATCCAGGTCTGGGTAGGCTGCGTAAAGGGCCACGGCCCAGCGTTGCGCACGCGGGCGCGGCCCCGAATGGATTGCCGTGGACGCACCCATGCGCGTTGCAAACACGCCGGTCAGGTCGAGCAGGGTCAGGTCGGCGGCAAGCGTCCACGCCGCCAGGTAGGGTTGGTTCCTGTGAACATCGACGATGCGCGACCTCTGGTAGACCTCTGCCAAGCAGGTCTGGGCCGTGCGCGCGGCATACAAGACTCCGCGATCCTGTCGATGCGGTGACCCGTGCGCATCTCGCAGATGATGATCAAAGCGCGACATCGTGGGTCCCCAGTAGCGGAACTGATTCCATACCGAAGGATGGCTTCCGCCGGCGAATCCGATGCGCGCCAGTGGCGTACCAGCGCTCAGGGTGAGCGTAGTGGGCGTCAGCGAACGCAGCCGGTCCGGTCGAGGCAACGGCAACTTTGCCACTACATATCGTCCACGATCGCGAGCACGGCCTCCACATCACCGGTCTGCAGCAACCAATCGCGGGGCGAGATGCGCGCATTCGCATTGTCTGCGCTGACGGCAAGATCCGCTGTGGGCGTCAGGAACCACATCGCAAAGGCCAGCGGCGTCACCTGCTCGCCAGTAGCGGCCAGTACCTTGGGAAGTCCGGGCACTTCGACCGTACCCTCGAACTGGAAGCGGGGTACACGCTTTTCGCCGTTGAGCTCGATCGCGAGCAGCGAGTGATCGCGGATGCGTTGGCGGATGCGGCTGGGATCCAGGCCGAGCTTCTTCGCCAATTCGGCAGGCGTGTCTGCATTGTTGAAGAGGTCGAGGAATGTCGAGGCGTAACGGACACGCGCCGATTCGGCCCGTTCGCGGGTCTTGGACGTGGTGCGCAGCCCAATGGCAGCAAGTGCTTTCAGCTCTGCCGCCGGCAGCGCCGGTTCGATGGGATGCATCGAAGGAAGCAGTGAGGTGAATCCTTCACCCAGCAGGACACGTTCGGCAATCCGCAGACGGTCCTTGCGGGACAATCCGCCCAGAGCCTCTTCGATCGCTTGCACCGCAGCGTTCATTCGCGCAATCTCCCGTCGGGAATACACGGGAATCATCCTACAGCATGCACCGAAACTCAAGCAGGGGCTGAACCTGAAGGGGTCCAATCAGAATTCGGATCGTAGAGTTACGTTAAGCCTCCGGCTAACCTCGTCACGTCACCGCAGCGGCACGCAGTGTCAAGGCCTTGGCATTCTCACAAACGGTTCTTGAAAGGCCATTCTCAATTGAGTATCATCACAGCGAGTTTCAGTAAGGATCAACACATGGGACAGCTCAATCGCATCACACAGCAGCCCGAAGTTATGGGTGGAAAGGCCTGCATCCGTGGCATGAGAATCACCGTTGGCATGGTCGTGGGGCAAGTCGGCGCGGGATACAGCATCGATGCCATTCTTGCCGACTATCCCTACCTTGAGCGTGAGGACATCATGCAGGCACTGCGCTACGCCGCATGGCGTGCGGAAGAACGCGAGGTCATGCTGGCCACAGCATGAAGTTGCTCGTCGATATGAACCTGTCGCCGCGTTGGATCGGATTGCTGGAAGGCGCCGGCATCGAGGCGGTGCATTGGTCGTCGGTTGGCGCGAGTAATGCTCCAGACGCACTGATCATGGCCTATGCAAGCGCGAACGGCTCCATCGTGCTCACACACGATCTTGACTTCGGCACAATCCTCGCCGCAACGCACGGCGAGAAGCCTAGCGTCGTGCAGATCCGCGCTGAGGATGTCAGCCCAGACGTGATCGGCACGCAGGTCATTCGCGCGCTGCGCCAGATGGCCGCAGACCTAGAGGAAGGCGCGTTGATCACCGTTGATCCCAACCGTACGCGGTTGCGCGTGCTGCCATTGCACCCGAGAGACTGACACGCCATGTTGATCGGCTATGCGCGGGTGTCGACGCAGGATCAAGACCTTGATCTTCAGATCGACGCGTTGACCAAGGCTGGATGCACGAAGGTCTTTGACGACAAGCTCAGCGGTAGCCGTGCCGAACGCCCCGGATTGACCCAGGCGCTGACCATGCTGCGAGAAGGAGACACACTGGTCGTCTGGAAACTTGATCGACTGGGTCGCAGCGTCAAGAACCTGATCGATCTGGTCGGTGGGCTGCGCCAGCAATCCGTGCAATTCAAGAGCCTCACCGATGCCATCGATACCGGCACACAGTCGGGCCGTTTCTTCTTCCAAGTGATGGCCAGTCTGGCTGAGATGGAGCGCGAGTTGACGGCGGAACGCACCCGAGTCGGGTTGGAAGTCGCTCGGCAACTTGGCCGCAAGGGTGGGCGTAAACGGCAGATGACAGATAGCAAGATCGAGTCGGCGAAACAGCTGCTCGCCAACGGCATACCGCCGCGTGACGTAGCTGAGAACCTCGGCGTATCTGTGCCCACGTTGTACCGATGGATACCAGCATCAGCGCAGCCTTAACGAAAGTTGTGTCTGACGCCGAGAAACCACCCCCGATCTAAACGCCTGAAATACCTGGATTTGTCTATCCTCTGAGGCGGGTTGTTCCTCGTCATCGCCGCGAACAAACCACCCCGGATTCGCTGAAACGCCAACAAATGCCCCCGTTTTGCCTGTGCCGCCAACAAACCGCCACCGGCTCAGTGGATCGACTCCGGGGGTAGGCGTGGCTACCGTTTGGTGCGCTTTGGAATTGATGGGCTACTCCGAGGTGGTCGCCGGCCGAGCAAGTTAATTTTCCGACGCTTGGTTCTATTCACAGGCTTTGGCACGGGCAGGGGAATGTCGATGACTCGACGGATGCGGGCTCCTGGGGTTCGAACCCAGCAGATTCGAATGGCCGTGATGCCGTCTCCATCGCTCGCGAATTCCACAACTGGAACTTGCCAGAGCAAAGCTGAGCAGGAAGTCTGCTTTTCCAACAATAGCCGCAGGAACGCCTCCAAGCCTTGGGAATAGCCTTGGCAGAGAAGCCGTTCCAAAGCGCGTGCGAGCCGCCAACGCCCTCTGATCGTGCCGAGTGTGCTCGCTCGGGTTGCTTGAACGGACCGTTGTAGCACTTCAGTCTCGGTACCAAGTTTGGCGATCACTCTGTCGATCAAGCGACCACATGTCTGGAGTGTCATGGAATCGACCGCCGACAGATTGAGCCAGGTGTCCCGATTTACGGCGAGTCCGTGCGGCGCGATGAAGCAATCGGACCGGTTGATGATGTTTTCCGACAATGCCGAATGTTCTTCGAACCCCTTGAGCGTGACCAACTCCACCGGTGTTGGTGAGTCCGCGGGGAATAGACCAATCACCTGTTCGGTGACCGCGCTGAGTAAGGAATGCACGTTGGAGGGCAGTGGAAGAAAGGTCAGGGAGCGATCGTTACCTAATGCGCTCCATCCCCAAAATGCCTCCTTGCTGGGTTCGTCAGACTCCGGTCCTTCAATTTCCTCGATCATCACGTGACCGGCTCTTCGGCATTTCGTATACGGTGTCAGTTCTTGCGGCAGCCGGGCGAGCTCAGCGAATCCTCTCAGCGACGGCTGGGTAAGGTTCGGAATGATCAAGTGCCGTGTTTGTCGTTGACTAGCTGCCCAATCGAGATAGCGACTTAGCCACTGGTTCGATTGCGCGGTTGGAAACGACCACATGTCGACGGATGCGGTATTCACCTGGAACGGATCATTGCCACAGGCGCACCGACCCAACCGTCCCTGTTCGTCGAAGCGTCCGTGCATCGGTTGTCCGCAGCGTGCGCAGGCATCAGAAAGAGACTTCCCGTGCCATGGACAGCATTCGATGGAGGGAAGTTGGAACAGGGTAGTGTGGTAGCCATGCTTGGCGCACTCGGGGCAACTCCGGACGGGTCGTGCAAGTTTCTCGAACGCACCGTCGGTTCTGAGCGGGCTCCAGGCTTCTTCACTCCAATACGTCGCGACATCCGTTTCCTGCAGTCCGACTGCTGACAGAAACCGAGTGCGCTGTTTGCCTGCAAGCTGGGTGGCAAAGAGCACATCGAGATCACTTCTGAATCTCAGTCCGAGCAATGAAAATATCTCAGTGCGCTCGGGGCAGGTCAGGCGAGTGATACGCAGCAGGAGACCGTAGCCTGAGATAAACGGGTACGGTTCGATCTCGGCGCCCAAGAGACACGGCTGATCGAGGCGCGAAGCGACTATCTCCGACCAGGACCTCATGCGGCTGCGTCCGGCGCCAGCAGCTTGGCGCGAACGAACTCCAGCCTAAGATAGCCGCTAGCCAAAAGTGCTTGCTTGACGTGATGCGATTTAAGTTCACTGAACCCCTTTTCTTGTGCAGCGACATTGGCGAGCAGATATCTTACGGTGAGCGTGAACGTGGCCATCGGCCATGCTTCGCTTTCAGGCAGCTTGTACTCAGATCGCAGCGCTTTGACACCATCCAGAATCAGCCCTGCTTGCTGGGAGAGTGTCCATCCGTTGTCGAACGCACCTTGAGCGAAGTAGCGCGTGAAGGACATGTCTGGCGTAGGCCAAGTCGCATACCGGTCATACCGATCCAAAGCATGCAGAGTATCCGCAGCACTTATCAGCGGCTGAAAGGCGTGTGTCGCCATGAACCACCGCCGAACCATGTGCGACGGGTACTCGGACCAATCGTCGGTGACGTCGATGCCGGTCGCATCGCTCTGTCGTACAAAGACGAAGAACAGCCGAAGCCTTGCGTCGGTAATCTGCTCGTCGACGTCGGCAAGGTACTCGTACTCGGCACGACTGATGCGTTGGGCATTGTCGATAAACATCACCATAAGCGTTTGGCGTGCTTGTCCGCATCGTGTCTTGACGAAATTGACGATTCGATCCTTACCACGCTGAGGACTGAGTCGATCGGCGTTCGTCAGCTTGAGACGGTTGTTCATTGCAGTGTAAAAGGCGCTGTCGCTGCGCCTTTGACCGCTTGGCATGATCAGACGAGAAGCGACTCCGATGGGCTTATGTTGTGCGTCAATGAGCCACAGCGACACGTTTTGAGTGAGGTATTCCTGAGCGGATGTTTTACCTAGCCCGCCGCCGCCATAGACAGGAACACCATGATGATCTTCTTCGACGTTGTGCAAGATGAAATTTGCCAAACCTTCGATCGGCTTGGTGTAGATATGAAATCCGTTGGGGATAAAGATGGGATGCTGTTGTACAGACATCAGCCGACTCCTTTAGAGTATTGCGGGAACCCGCAATCTGAGCGTGACCGGTCGCAAGAATTCGCAGCGGAGGAGGGTCGATTAGTGATCACGGGTCTCATCCAGACTGACCCAACCGCGGCGCGGAATTTGAAGCGGCGTGTCCAGTTGCGGCTTCGGCGCTGGTGCCTGAAAATTTGGATGCTGCTGCTGCATCCGGGCGAGCTGATCGACTGCCTGTGATGTGTAGGACGCGAGTTTTCGGAGATGCTCAATGTAGGCCGAGACAGCACAGTCTGCACCGACAATACTCAGTCCGCCGGGTTGTTTGCACCATTGCATGATGAGGGCGCGCGTTGTTTGGTCATGGCGCGTGCGGTCCCACGGCTTGGCCGCGCGCACTACACCGATCGGCGTGGTGACGCTACGGTATAGAACGAACGTCCTCAGGTCATGGCGATTTATCCGCGCGTAGACGGTCTTGCCTATCAGTTCCCAGTTCGCGTCTAATTCGGGGCAGCGATAGCGAACGTACATATAGTTGACATGCGGCATGATGCCGTATTTTCGATTGCCCTTCACCACTAGAGGGACCAGTACGCTTCCCATGTCGATGGCATCCTTTTCACCATCGGGCGACGTAAAGTCCCACGCGCGGGGCGACTGCATTTGCAGGAACTGAAGGGGGCTGAGATTTCCAATGGCTGGATGCGGAGTGGCGTTGTAGTTTGCAACGATCACGTCCAATAATTCTTCGAACAAGTGCATCTGAATCGGGAAATCCTCCGGCGCAAAGTTGCTGATGCGGATCTTGTTGTCACCCAATCGCTTCGCCGGTTCGAAGCCTCCAGGGACTTCCCGCAAAACACCCATTTCCAGCCGTGAGAAGAATTGCTCGATGATCGGCCGAGAACGCGGTTCGTGTGCGAAGCCAAACACAAGGATGCCCCCGTGCGCACGGCAAAATCCTTGTTCGAAATCCGCCGAGTGGTGCGCCTTGGCATTATCCATCGCGATGGTGAGTGCACGACGCGCGCCGAGATCGCCAGGCATGCCGCATGCACCGGGCGCATACTCCAATCCGGGAATGGTGAGGGTGCGTCGCGTCCATGGCTGCAAACTTTTGGCTACGCAGGCGGATGAATCAAGATTGTTGTAGCTGAGGCCGATGCGTAGCGTCCACGACACGATTGCGCGCGACTCCGTTTCGATCTCGCACAGCAACCACATAGTGGTAATCGGTCGCTTGGCGACACCACCGTTCGGCATCGCCACGCCAACGACGGCCTCGATGTCGATTCGATGCGCATCGAACTCGGCGCGAGAGAACGGGCGGCCGCGGAACAGGTCGGATAGCACGGTTGGAGCTTCCTTGCCCTCATCCAAATCCCCGAACGGTGCGGTATCAATCCGTCGCTGACGCAGGAACCGCAGCAGCGCACGCCGACCCTGGTCCGGCTGATTCAGGGGATAGCAGTTCCCAAGGTCCAGGCGGCGGAGCTCAGTCAATATCTTGGAATGCAGACGGACGAAACTCTTCGGGGGCTTGCCCCTTGGCAACGGTTGACTGTAAGCATCTACCCAGCCGGCAATCTTGGGCTGCGCCGCCAGCATGGCCGTCATTGCATGTGGCCCCCCCTGTGTAGGCATAGTCGACAGCGTGTCAGCAGAGCTGGTGCGGTGATACGCACCCCAGGGCACGCAAACGCGGAATCCGTAAGGTTGCCCATCTGGTGCGAAACGCGGCGCACGCTCGATCATCGACTTGAGCCTTTTGCGGCACAGTCCGTTCATGCGTGCCGCCGACGTCAATCCCATCTCGCCCGACAACGCGGCCATCAGTCCTGCGCAACCGCTTTCGTACCGGGCACGAAAAGAGTCCTTGAGTGACGAGGCGAGAGGCTTCGGCCACGCCTCAAGTTGCTCGACGGAGTACACAGCAATGCGCTCACGCGCCACGGGTCACCTCCAGAATGGCTTGGGTGGCACCTGGCGTGTATTCGATCTGGCGGAGCGTGCCATCGTGGATCATGGCGGCCACCACGGCGCGGACACTGGAGGGGTGAAATGTCAGTGTCTGGATCAGATTCGCGAGCGTCGTGCGCGCGCTGTTGGCAAGAAGTCCGAGAATCTGAGCCCTGATCAGGGAACGCGCCGCGATCCTTCGATATGCCCACACGTGATGCAATAGCTCGAAAGACGTTATGCAATCGGCCATCGACGAAATCATTTCTCGTTCGGTGATGTAGGTCAGTCGAATGCCGTGGCGTTCGGCAGCCGCGTCCAACGCGTCTCTGTCTCGAATGGCTACGGTGCCAGTAGTGCTTCCAGAAGTCCCGGCGTTCGGGACGGCGAGATAGAAGCGTTCGTTGCCATTGCGATCCCGCGTCCAGAACGATACGTCGATCTCCTGGCGCGCTGACAATGCAATACGGCGCGGTCGCTCCACGTAGCAGAGCAGGTTGGGATCGAATTCGAACTTCAACGCGATCGCCACATGCAAGAACTCGGCTATCGTGACGACGCGATCATTGCGCGGTGAATGAAAGACGAAAATTTCTCGTCTACTGCGTTCTCCGCGCGACAGCATCCGCGGCTGATAGGGCAGATTGGACGATGTTGGATGAGCGACAACTTCTTGATCGATTCGCGTGGCAGCACTACCAGCAGTCATAATTCGCTCCAGTTGGAGTGGAAGACACCCAGTTGAAATTGGGCACACAGGCGACGAGGGCGCGAGCAAGTCGAATTCGCGTGAGTGCGAAACCGAACGGCGGTCGCTCGCGGGAGGTGAGTGAGGGCCGACGACAACTGGCCGTCTATCGCTATACGCGCAAGCGTTGGTCGCGGGGCGCTACGTCGCGAAACGCGGTCTCAGGCGACAGCTGAGAATCGTTTCCGAAGGTACGTCCAGCAGGACCGTGAGTACGTGCGGTCGTTCGACGCTGCCGGCACCTTTTGACCAGTGAAACGCAAGTCTCTGATCCAATAGAACGTATGACCTCGGACAGGTCCGATGGTGGCGTGAACGCTGTCTATTGGCCTGACGAGCTGCAGCTACATCGCGCGCTCGACGCGAAGACATGGTGATGTGCGCCGTCGAGATATCGAGCGGCACCTGTGAGTAACAATGCATGGTTCCTCCAGCGTACGTAAATTTGGGCAATACTTGACCACAGCCCAAAAAAGTGCGACGCTGAAGGTATGAGGCCTTATGGCATCGCGGGACCCTGGCAGGGGTCCCGTTTTCTTTTCCGGGGCTGGAAAATAGTCGATCGAGACGATTAGGGTGTCTTGGGCGTTGCCCTCCTGATCAGCGTTTCGGTGCACCGGGTTAACGGGTTGGACTCGTGTGCTACGGCTGGCTGTGCCGAGCGAGGCCCCTGCGGACACTCTACTTCTGGCCCATCGCCAGACAACTGCCGTCATTCCTCGAGGCACACGTTTCGACGGGTGCCCCGTGATGGCGACGGTGGATCGTATCCGTTGATATCTATGGCGTGATAGAAGTAACAAATGCTCGAATGTTACTTCTTGACATCTTGAAATGACTGATATTTACGAGCGATCAGCGTGGATGGAGCGTCGTCGTGGGCATCTGGCGGAAACGCCACCGAAGCGTCGCAGAGACAGAGTGGACTCGGTCAGAACGGCTTACTGGTTTGAAGTGGTCAAGTTCCGCACTGGACTCTCAAGCGCCCGTCAGTTGGAAAAGCGTTTTGAGCCGGGCGCGTTTGCAACGAGCAGCCTCGGAGTGAGCTACTACAAGAACAAATGGGGCGCGTACGCACGAGGACTGCATGTTCCTCGTTCGTCTCTTGTTGATTCCGTCGACGCTGAATTGTCCGGAACTTATGCCGAGCTGAACCACGTGTTATTCGACATACTGCGCCTAGGCGCAGACTTTGCCTCGCAGATTCCTCGGTGGATTGATCGCCTCGATCGCAGTATTCGTGACCTGGTCTACGTCAAGTCTACGAACCTTACAAAGCGCTTCGAAAGACGGCCATGCTCTCGCCGCGTGCTCAATGCGTTGGAACGCCGCCCCTGCTTAGATTCGCTCGCGATGCTTGTCATACTGTTGTATGACGCACGCCAAGCGAACGTTACCCATAGCCATAGGGAGCCTCCAAGCTGGAGGGAAATCTGCCACAAAATTTGTACCATGATGTTGGTGATTTCTCTGGAGCCCCCAATCGCTCCCGTTGCTAGGCATCTCTACGCTTTGGTTTGCGAACGGATTTTTTCCCCGCTCGCCCATGATGACGCCGTGAGGCTGGACTGGCAGGACGTCGACTTTGAGGAGGACTGCCTCATTCTTCATATTGCAAGCAGGCAGTACGAGCGCGGTACAGGCGTTGTGCCAACGTCTCAGGCGAAACGCTTGGGTAATCTGGTTTTTCTCTTGTATGGCGGTGCAGGGTTCGACGTGTGGTTTGCGCTTCAGCCGATGTTCGTTCCGATCGAGAAGCGTAGTAGTGCGAACGATCCGGATTACGTTTTTTTAGATTGGCACCGGAAACTTCGAAGGCTCGCAAGACGAGTGTTACTCAAGGGTGGCGCCATACCAGCTTCTGCCTTTGTGTCTCTTGTGTCTGAGCAGCAGAACTGGCGTCGCTTGGTAGATGGTCCTGACTCGTCGGGTGAGTGATGCGGATAACAACCAGCGCAAGGCAAGTGTTGCTGAGCAGCCGCACTGAGTCGTAATTGTTTTAGAACTAACCAGTTCGGCAGGCGGCGTTGTCGCGTCAAAGGTGCGGTAGTCAGACCCGTTTGCGAGCGTCGTATCTTCGCTTGCGCATGTCGTCAGCCACGGCCGACTGTCGGTTTCAACGATTTCACCAAGGCTAGTTCGTTCGGCGGTTCGGTCCAATAGAGCGAACCCAGTTGACTCGCGAATAGCAACATCGAATCACCCATGAGGCTGTATGGTTGCAGAGATCGCGGGCGAAAGCCTTCGAAGGTGCCACCCAGCGCATAGCCCAGACGATGAGAACTCGCGAGCATGCCGGCAATCGCGTTGCGTGTTTGCTGCGGGTTGAATCGAGAGCGAAGGCATTCCATCGAGCCGTGTCGCACTGCTGACCAGATCAGATACTTCCACTGCACCAGCGATAGGTCATCCAAATAGTGTGCCGGCAGCCAATCCAGATCCGCCGACCAAGCCGGCTCAAGGCCATGCTTGGCCAGTTGGAATTCGAAGTATCCCACGCACTCGGCCCGGATCAGAGCTCGCCATACGGCAACCAACTCATCCTGCGACGACGGCGCGCATGAGTACTCGCGCAACAGATCCTCCAGGTGGGGTTCCAAGCCGGCGAGTTGCATCGTTGGCCAGACAAAGTCCCAAGACAGCTGCTCCATCGGTGTAAGGTAGCCACGGGGTGGTAATTCCCAGCGTGCCGCGGGCCATGGCACGTCGATGATGCCTCGTAGACGAAGCGCGTCCAGAATGTGGACCGTCATCGCTCGTGTAGGGCTTACCGATCGCCGAACTCCACGACTTCTGACAAGCGCCAGCAAGCCGCAGGCCTCATAGACGCCAAGGTCCGAGAGATGTTGGGCGTGGGCGGTAGGCATCAGCGCGACACAGATTGGGGTCGGGCGTCTAGTCTAAGGACTTCTTAGTATTCAGGTGCGTTCCGACCTAACACTCTCTTGAGCACACTCCTAACTGGGTCTGCTCGTGCCATCTGCCTTCCGCCCACCTCAAAATCCAGTCCCCAAGCGACTGATGGAGGCACGCACGCGAGCAGAATTGTCTCAAAAGAACCTAGGAATTCTCGCAGGCATGGATCCGTCGGTCGCCTCGCCGCGGATCAACCAGTACGAACGTGGCAAGCACGTCCCGACCTACAGCACCCTGGCCCTGTTAGGTAGAGTGCTGGGTGTCCCGGTCGCCTATTTCTACTGCGAAGATGATGACTTGGCCGAGCTGTTGAATGCCTATACCACGGCACCAGAACGAGAGAGGAAGAAGATACTTCGCTCGCTGGGCAAATAGGTCTCGACATTTCGAATTGCTTTTCCGCAAGTCAGCCACGGCCAGAGCCGCCCATGAGCTTCGTCGTGCACCAGCCCGCAACGCCTTTGCGCACCCCTTGTCCAGTCGATCTGGAGCGCGGACCTGGTCGAGCCGGATACCCTGATGCCGGGCCTCATCGCGCCTGATGCCAATGTCGGCGCGATTCGAGCGGGTCGAGCAGTGGTTGCCCCAGCGCCTGACCCCTTGGGATGGCGACCAGGAACGCATCGAGCGGCTGCACGCGCAACTGGTCTGGTGCTCCAATGGCGCGCCAATTGAGAACAAGTTGCCGCGTCGATCGGCACTAGCCTGCGTTCGCTGCGTCGCTGGATCGGCGGTTCCGCCGGCATCGCGCCCAAGCAACTGGAGCTTTCCGGTCGCACCCTGCGCTTATGCGCAGCGCTCCGCGAACGACCAGACCTCGCGATCACCGCGATTGCGCACCAACTCGGCTTTTCGGATCAGGCTGCATTCGCCAACGTTTTCCATGCACAAACAGCGAAGATGCCGAGCGCCTTCCGCGCCGAACCTCTGGTTTTTTACGAGCGTGGACCAGGGTGACGACAGAGGAAGCGTTGGCCGATTTTTGCAAGTCTTGGATCACCCGACGCACTACGCTTTGCGTCACACCAAGGAGCCCGACCATGAAAAAACGCTTGCTGTGCGCTCTGGCCGTTCTGGCGGTCGCATTGTCGTCCCCGGTTATCGCTGCCGATTCCTCCAAGCCCGATCCGTTGGCAAAGGTGAGGTGGCTTCAGGGACACTGGGCCGGCGTGGGCGAAGGCGAGCCGGGCACGTCGGCCACCGAGCGCCATTTCCAATGTGCGCTCAACTGCCGCTACCTCCGCGTTGACGGCCGCTCGGTCTATCCCAAGCAGGAGAAGAACGCCAAGGGCGAGATCCATCAGGCCATGGACATGTGGAGCTTCGATCGCAAGCGTGGCAAGTTGATGCTGCGTACTTTCGACAGCCTGGGCTTCACGACCACTTACGCTGAAGACACCGATGCCAGCACCGAAACCACGCTGGTGATGACCGCGGAGCACTTGGAGAACGTGCCGGCGGGCTGGCAGGCGCGATACACGTACACGTTCGCGCCGCCCAATGAATACCGCGAGCTGTTCGAGTTGGATCCGAACGGCAAGGGATTCCAGACCTACGTTTCCAATCGCTTCTTGAGGGTCGACGAAGCAGCGTCGCATTGAGCCTTATGTTCGGTCTTGGGGTGAATGATCGATAATCACCGGCCACACAGTCGAACGACCCTTAGGAGCCCGAACATGTCAGCCATCCCGACGAGCAACGCGCTTCCCATTGGGAAGACGTCTATCTGAGGAAGGAAGCCACCAGCGTCAGCTGGTACCGGAACCACCTGGAAACCTCGCTCGTGCTTCTCGATCAAGCAGGTCTTAAAGCCGAGAGCCGTGTCATCGATGTCGGCAGTGGTGCTTCTACCCTGGTCGACGATTTGCTGGAACGTGGCCTGAATTCCATCACGATGCTTGACCTCTCAGCCGCGTCGCCTGATGTTGCAAAGAAGCGGTTGGCAGAGCGGGCTGAACGCGTGCAGTGGATGACGGGCGACATTACCCGTATTGAATTTGCACCAGGGGCCTGCACCCACTGATCGTGCGGTCACGCACTTCCTGACCGCGGAAGATGACGAACACGCCTACGCGCACCAGGCTGCACGTGCAATCACCTCCGGCGGCCATACAGTGATCGGCGGGTTCGCGCCTGATGGACCCGAACGCTGCTCGGGTTTGGTGGCTGCACCACGTTCGCCTGAAGACGTCGCCCGAATCCTCGGGGCACGGTTCGCATTGATTGACTCCCGACACGAACGCCACAAAACGCCCGGCGGCTCTGCGCAATCGTTCGCCTACGCGTTGCGTCGCCGAGTTTAACGCCCGGTCACAGAACATTCGGTGCAAGTTCAGCAACACATTCTGCTCTCGGAGTCTAAGATTCCGTCAGTCACAGTCGGCCACAATTGTCGATTGATGACTATGTATTTGCACGGATTACCCGCAGCCACTGCGGCGCGTAATGTGACCACCATGGCGCTGCAGGATCGAGCGCGAGTCCGCAGACAACGCGACTCGGCCCACTTCCTGGCGTCTACGTAGAGGAGTGCGTGTCATGCTCAGAATCATGCAGGTCGGCGATGAACGTAACGTACTGAGCAGCCTGCGCCGTACCATCAACGCCATGCCGGCGGGAACCTTCTCGATGGCGAGGTCATTCGCCAGCAAACGTCCCGGCCCAGTGAGCTGCGGCATTGATGCCGGACGCGGGTTCACGCTCATAGAGCTGATGGTCACTATCGCGATACTGGCGGTGCTGATCGCTGTTGCCGTGCCGAATTTCACCGGCATCATTGTCAACAACCGTATCGTCAGCCATGCCAACGAGCTGGTGGCATCGCTGCAGATTGCACGCAGTGAAGCCATACGCACCAACGCGCGTGCCGTCGTATGTGCCAGCGTTGACAGCACCAACTGCCTCGCCGGAAATACATGGGCAGGCTGGATTGCCTTTGTCGATCGCAATCGAAACGGAGTGCGAGACGGTGCCGAGCGGGTACTGCGCGCAGGCACGGTAGCAACCGGAATGGTGTTCACCAGCAGCCCGGCGATCGGTGCAAGTGGCCGCGTGACATTTCGCTCCGACGGTCTGGCGTATTCCGCTACCGGGGCCTTGTTAACCGCCGCGATCGGCGTCTGCTACCCGGCCACCAATCCGGTCGATAACCGTCGCCGCGTCTCCATCGCATCGGGTAGTCGGCTGGCGATGACTCGCGACTCAGACCCGGCCTGCTCGGGTATCCCGCCCAATTGACACGAGAGGAACGCGCCGATGTATTGCCGCCGCACCAGAACGATTGGAACGCTTCCGCCAGCACGGGGTTTCTCGTTGATCGAGGTACTGATCGCCTTGCTGATTCTCGCAGTCGGCATGCTGGGCATGGCAGCCATGCAGATGGTCTCGATGCGCAACAACACTAGTGCCCTGGAACGCAGTCAAGCCGTCTTTCATACCTACTCGATACTCGATGCGATGCGCGCCAATCTGACATTGTCACGCGCGGGCGGTTACAACGTCGGACTGGGCGGGGCGGGCGGCGGCAGTGCCCTGGCCAGTGGCGACCTGACAAGATGGCAGCAATCTCTTGGATCGACCTTGGGCGCCGGTGCGGCTGGCGCAGTGGACTGCGCCGGTGTTGTATGCAACATCACAATTCAATGGGACGACAGCCGCGGTTCCAGCGATCCGGCGGCACATGCCAGCGCCTACCAAGTATTAACAGTGAGCCAGCTATGAGAGCGCCCTCCTCCCTCTACCTCGTGGTGCGCCAGGGATACCGTCGGCGCTCCGTCAATCAGGGTGTGAGCCTGATTGAATTGATGGTGTCCATGTTGCTGGGGTTGCTGGTCACCGGGGCGGCGATTGGCATCTTCGCCAGCAATCAACGGACCTATGCGGCAACGGAAAGTCTAGGCCGCATCCAGGAAAACGCGCGCGTCGCTTTCGAGCTGATGTCGCGGGAAATTCGCGAGGCCGGCGGAAATCCCTGCGGCCGCAATTTGCCGGCACCAGCCAACGTACTGAATAACGCTACATCGTCGTGGACCACACAATGGGGCGCCGACCAGGGCGTGATTGGTTATGACGAGGGTTCGACACTGACGGCCCCCGCGCCACCAGGATCCGGCCTAGGTAGCCGCATCGCAAGTACCGATGCGATCGAACTCAAGTCGGCAGCGGGTACCGGTGTGTCCGTGGTGGCGCACAACCCCACCTCGGCGCAGTTCCACCTCAACACCGACGATCATCCGTTTGCGGCCGACGACATCATGATGGTCTGCGATTTTCGCCAGGCGTCGATCTTCCAGATGACCGGACCTAGCGCCACCAACGCCACCGTCGTACACAACACTGGAACCGGCACCGTCGGAAATTGCAGCAAAGGCTTGGGATTACCCACAGACTGCAGTAGCACCAATGGCACACCCAAGGTGTATGGCCCAAATTCGACCCTGGCACGACTGAGCGCTTCGCGCTGGTACATCGGCGACAACGGCAGAGTGAGCGGCAATGGCAACAACGGACGCGCCTTGTTTCGCAGCACCTTGCGCCGTGGCGTCGTAGTCAATGAGGAAGTCGCCGAGGGCGTTACTGGCATGCAGATTACCTATCTGCTGCCCGGCGGCAACGATTATGTGCCGGCGACGGCCATACCGGCAGCGCGTTGGCGCGATGTAGTCGCGGTCAGTATCGCCTTGACGATGGCAGGTCAGGCCCAAGGCGAAACGCGGCTCGCGACTGATGGTGGCGCGCTTACCCGGCAGATCAACCACGTCGTGATGCTGAGGAATCGAAGCTCATGAATCGCATTCCGCCCTATTTCCATGTGGCCGCGCAGAAACCGCGCGGAGTCGCACTCATCATGGTGCTGATCTTGTTGCTGATCATGACCCTTCTCGGGTTGGCGAACCTGCGCGGTACCCTGCTCGAAGAGCGGATGAGCGCCAACATGCTGGATCGTGGACTGGCGTTTCAGTCTACGGAGGCGGCACTGCGTGCAGCGGAAGCCATTCTCGCGGACCGCCCCACTTTCCCGAACGAGGGCTGCAGCAATGGACTGTGCGCTGCGCCGGTGGGCGACGTCCCAGATCGCTCGACGGATCCGAATTTCCAAGGTTGGGTGACGACGCAGGTCAATTTGGGTGAAAGCGGCGCGGTCCAACCACAGTATTTCGTCGAGTTCCTTGGCATGGCACCAAAATGGCCTGCCTGCGATCAGGAAGTACCGATGAGTACGCTTTGCCTGTCGCCGCGTTATCGAATCTCGGCAAGAAGCGAGGGGCTGGATCGCGCCTCGGTCATCCTGCAGTCCAACTATGCAGCACAGTGAAAGGATAACGGGTATGAACACCTTGCAGAGCCGGAAGCACCGAAGCACGCGCAGCACCATCCCTACTTCCGTCATCCTGTTGGGCAGCATCGGCGTCATTTTTAGTCTGGGCGCCAATGCTGGATTGACTATTCCTCCGGTACCCCTGCAAACCGGGTCATCCGTGCCAGCGAACGTCTGGTTCGTTCTCGATGACTCGGGATCGATGGCGCGCAGCTACATGCCGGACGATGTACTGGACACCACGCCGATCGATATTTCGCTGCAGACGTACGTGCGCAACGGAATTTTCTACAACCCCGCGGTCACCTACCGGCCATGGCGCAAGGCGGACGGAAGTTTTTATCCGATCACGCCGGCTACTGCGGCCTATAGCAGCGATACCGCCGCGAGTGGAACCATTAGCCTGACTGCCTCGGATCAGATTTTTTATATACCCAAGGTGGGGATAACCGATCTCGCGGATGCCCGGCAGTACTACCGCTACCGTTTGAGATCCAGCGGGTCGATGGAGCGCTGCAACAGTCTTGCGCTTTCGTCGGGCGTCTGGACTTGGCAATCTTGCTCCAGAATCAACAGTGAGACCTGGGCAACGAGCACCGGTACGATTACGCGTTCCTATAGCCAGGAACTGCAGAACTATGCCACTTGGTATTCATACTTGCGAACGCGCACCAAGGTGGCGAAATCGGGCGCCAGCCTTGCCTTCTCCGGCCTTGGGGAGACCATCCGGGTGGGCTTCACCACAATCTGGAATCGAAATACGTTCCCGATCCCCGTCGCGACCGACAACGGCCTGTTTCGCAACTATGGCGGCTCTAGCAATCGCACCGAATGGTTCAACCGTTTGTTTGCGGCGGGTGCCTCAGGTACGACACCACTTCGTTCGGCGCTTCGCACGTCCGGAGAATACTTCAGCAAGAGTGAGTCCTCCGGCCCGTATGGCCCCGAATCGGGCGATGAGCAACTTGCTTGCCGACAGAATTTTACGATTCTTACCACAGACGGATTCTGGAACGGCGACGATGGGTTTTCGCAAAGCGATGCCGACAGCACGAGTGGTCCGACCGTTGAAGGCCCCAACAATCGGTCCTACCGATACTCACCGTCACGCCCTTACATGGATGGGCGCGCCGATACCCTGGCCGATGTTGCCATGGCCAATTGGGTACGCGATTTGCGCAGTGATTTGCCCAACATCGTGCCAAGTACGCCGGCGGACCCCGGTTTCTGGCAGCATAGTGTCACCTTTGGATTGTCGATCGGCTTGAAAGGAACGCTGAATCCGGATACTGACCTGCCCGCATTGACGACCGGCGCCAAGAGCTGGCCTGATCCAAGGGTGAATGAGGACGCCACGCGAATCGACGATCTTTGGCATGCTTCGATCAATGGCCGCGGCAGGTTCGTCGCCGCGACCAATTCCGAACAGTTTGCCCAAGGTCTGAAAGACGCCCTGGCCACAATCACTGCACGTGTCAGTTCGAGCTCCAACGTTTCAACGAGCACAACGTCGATCAGTACCGATAGCCAAGCGTTCCAGGCCAGTTTCATCGGCGGTCAATGGACGGGCGAATTGGCGGCTTATCAGCTGACCGCGTCGGGATTCTCGGCCATACCCAACTGGTTGGCATCGCAACAGATTCCAGTGGCATCTTCGCGGCGCATTCTTACTTGGAACGGAAGCGCAGGTGCGGAGTTTCCTACTTCGGCTCAAATTACCGCGCTTACCGCCGATATCGCAGCGTTTGTGCGCGGCGATGACAGCAAGGAAATTCAGAACGGCGGGACCTTCCGAGACCGCCTTACGCTGCTGGGTGACATCATCAACTCGTCACCCGTATACGTAAACGACTCGGGCGGCACAGTGTATATCGGCGCCAACGACGGCATGTTGCATGCATTCGACGCGCGCAGCGGTCGCGAGCGTTTCGCTTACATACCGGGCGGGGTCAATCTGGCTGACCTCAAGCTGCTCAGCGACCCCAACTACGCGCACCGACATTTTGTTGACGGTCCATTGGTCGTTTCCGGCACGGACCAGATACCGGGGAAGCGTATCCTCGTAGGGGCGCTCGGACGTGGTGGGCCCGGAATGTTTGGCCTGGATGTCACCAATGGCGGCGGTTTCGGCGCTGCTTCGGTACTTTGGGACCGGCCCTCGATCCCCGAATTGGGCGTTTTGCTAAGTACTCCTTTCATTGGAAAGCTCAACAACGGAAGAGCCGGGGTCCTTGTTGGAAATGGACCGAATAGCGCAAGCGAGCGGGCCGTCCTGGTTGTTATCGACGCCGAAAGCGGTAGTACCATCCGGACGCTCGATACCGGTGCAGGTTCGGCAACCGCGCCCAACGGATTGTCCGCACCGCGCGGCTGGGATATCGATGCCGATGGGATAGTGGACTACGTCTATGCCGGCGATCTGCTGGGCAACGTCTGGAAGTTCGATCTGGCTGGCTCGAATCCGTCGCAATGGAAAATCAGCAACAGTGGCGCACCGCTGTTCGTTGCAAAATCAGCGGGCGGTGTACGCCAACCCATCACCGGTGGCATGACTGTGGGCAAGCATCCGGAAACCTTTGATACGTGGATATCGGTTGGTACCGGCCGTTATCTGATTGCCAGCGATATGACCGATAAGAGCGTGCAGACCTGGTATGGATTGATTGACAAGGAGGCCACGATCACTGGGCGAAGCGTACTCAAGCAACGCAAGATCGCCGGTGTCGGAACCATCAGCGGCACCGTCGTGCGTGGTTTTGAGAACTCAGTCATTGGCGACATGGAAGGCAAGAAAGGTTGGTATCTGGACTTGGTCGAGCCACCGACCTTTGCGGATGAAGGAGAGCGTATGGTTGGCGATGCACTGTTGTTCGATCGGGCCCTTATCGCTGCCAGCATTGTTCCAAACAGCAATGCCTGCGAGGTGGGAGGTTCCGGGTACATCAATGCCATTGATGCGTTCACCGGCGCTGCGCTTTCGTCATCCCCCTTCGATATCGATGGCAACGGTGCTTTCACCGAACTTGTCCCGGGAAGCTCCGGCCCCGGCGGCGCGTCGCCGGTGGGAAGTTTCAATCCGGGTGTCGGTCTGCCCACCACGCCTATACTGGTTGGCGGCGTTACGCCCGGAAACGGCTCAGGACCGGTTGCTCCGGTACCGGGCTCGTGCCCCCCCGGCACGCATATGGTTCTGGTCAACGGCTCCGACGGTACCCCGGCGTGGAAGTGTGTGGACACTGGCGATACTCAGGGTCGGATTTCCTGGCGTGAAATCATCAAGGATTAAACAGCTCATGTCACATACATCACCGAGCTATTCGTTATTTTCGTGGTCGCGGGGATCTTGCGGACGAAGCCATGTGGCGGGTTTCACGTTGATTGAAATCATCATCGTAGTCGTGATCGTTTCAGTGCTCGCTGCGATCGCCCTCACCAGTTTTCAGAATTCGGTGATGCAATCCAACCGGCGTGCCGCGGCGGGCTGCACTATCGAGGCGGCCCAGTTCATGGAGCGGTTCTATACCACGAACCTGCGTTACGACCAGAGCCGTGCCGGCGCCGCGCCGACACTGCCGCCGGTGAGTTGCAGCAACTCACCGCTCTATTCGTTCGCGTTGCGCGATCTTGCCGCCACGACCTACACCGTAGCGGCGACCCCTCAGGGCGCCCAGGCATCCCGCGATACCTACTGCGGCGAGCTGAGCATCAATCAGGCTGGTGTCAAGTCCAAGACAGGAACAGCGACGGTCGCCGAGTGTTGGTAACGTGATGAGCACCAACCCAACTTCGTTTTAGAGTCACGCCATGGCGATGGACGAGCGCCGGTAAGCGTATGGGGGCAATCGCGCTAACCTGTGGACTTGCCGCCCACATTGGTTGGGATTCGTCCTACGCACCAAGGGAGCCGAACCGAGGATTCTCCACGCGGAATTTCCTGAGCGAGTGCTGATCTCGAACACTTGCCTGCCAAGGCGATGAGGTTCTCGTCCTCTGCGTTGGCGCCATGGCCGCTCACATTCTCATAGAGCGCGCTGGCCACGATCAAGCCGTGTGAGGCATCGAATTGCCGACGCCGACAGTAGTCGATTGCACCACGTTCCTGGTAGTGCGGCATCGTCAATCCGTTCAGTTCGACAGCTACTGCACCACCAGAGCACTTGTGACGATGTCCCTTATTGCTCAGTTGGGTGCTCCCAGGCTGGCCAAACGGAATTTAGCAATGATGAGAAGTAGCGATTCAAATGGATGATGGCCTTCGTTGCCGTTGCCGTTGCCTTGCTCGCTGCCGCTGGCTACTACCTACGGCCGGATCGCCTGGGCAATCAGAATGTGAATGGACTTGCAGAAGCGCACTTAGATTCAAGATTCGAGCTCCAGGCTTCATCGAGCCCTGATCGGCCGGACGACGCGAGGAATGCGCCAGACGCAGCCGCCGGAGACGTTGCGACGGCGCCTGAAACCGACGCTCCAACAGCCCGGCAGATCTACACGCCTGGAGCGAACGACGCGGACGCCTACAAGCGCTTTGGCGACATCACCCCGGAACACCTAACCTGGTTGAAGCGTAACAAGTACCCCGATGACGCTCACCTGGCTTTGTTGCGCGGTATGGACGAGCATCTCTGCGCGTACCGGTGGCGCAAGGAGATCTGCCGGCCCAGTCTGAACTGGCGTATGGTATGCCGCGCGAAGACCATGCGTTGACCTTAGCTTAAGCGTTAAGGCTTTTTGACACCTAGAACGCCGAGGCGTTGCGCCGCACCGGCCACCCCTTGCAGGTGGACACGCACCCCATGATGGCGCCCGCCATAACGCATGCAGGCGGATCGAAAAGGTCAAGAAGGGAACGGCGGCTGAATAAGACAAACGGGGCCAGGGTTCTTTCAGACTGACCGGTAAGCAGCGCAACCAGTTGTTGGGGCACAGCGTGCCTTCGAGGCCAAGTCAACTGCTGTGGAATCGCCGATTGCTGCAGCTTTAATCGCAGTTCGGAATCCATGTCCGCAACAGTTTTCTCAGCAGTGCCTGAACCTCGCGAAAGCTGTTCGGCTTGGTAGCGAAGCCATCAGCACCATCCTCATAACATTCTGTCTCATCGCTCTTGGCGTGGGATGTCGTCCACACGACCACCGGATTGCTGCGTAATCGAGCGTCTGCTTTGATCTCTCGCAGCGTCTGATGACCGTCCATTCGCGGCATGTTCAGATCAAGAAGTACGAGCACGGGCATGGGAGAGTCGTTGCCATCGATGGCCTTGAGTTTTTCCAGGCAGTCAAGCAGCTCCACGCCATCCCTCGCGAATTTCAGCCGGTAGCTTTGCTCCCCACCCGCCAGTGCCTCTTCCACCAGCGCCCACTTCGACGGGGTGATCTCGCCTCTCGCAATCCGGTGCGTTGCTCCGTTGACGCCCGATGCGACAAGCGCCGCACTATAGGTATAAATACCTATTCGCCACCAAGGGAAGCTCTGAATAAGTCACCACTTCGACTTCGCTGTAAAGCTTAGTGCTTGCCACACCCTGAAAAACCTGCGGTTTTTCGCCCCCTGACTCAGGGGGCTATCGCGGCTCCGGACTTGTTCAGAAGTTCCCAAGGCGACATATACATTTTGTTTCGCACACGATTCGTTACATCGGAGAAGAGAAAAGGGGAATACTCTGATTCCATCGCAGGCAACCCTGAGCCTGCCTGGACCAAAGTATCGCCATGGACGTGCTCGCATCCGCACCTACCATACTCATCGGAGAGGATGATCGCGATGACCGCATGCTGGTGGAGGATGCGCTCTCCGAGAGCGATCAGCACCCCTCGCTGCGGTTTGCGAAAAATGGCGTGGAGTTGATGGACTACCTGCATCGTTGCTGCAGTTCGAATGACGCCGCGGGCTACCCGATGCCGGAGCTGATACTTCTTGATCTCAATATGCCGCTCATGAATGGCTTCGAGACGTTGCGCCTAATCAAGGCTGACGACCGACTCCGCCGCATCCCCGTCGCGGTCTGGACAACATCGCATGCCGAAAGCGACGCAATGCACAGCTATGCAGATGGGGCCGACGCCTTCGCCGTCAAACCAGACAGCTTTCGCGAGGTTCAGGATGTCTTGCAAGGATTCGTGCGGTCGTTGGTGAAATAGGCAGCAGTGAATGCGTTTTCCCAGCAGCGATTCTCGGGGTTCTTGATTGCCTGCGAGGCTGTAATCCGCCTCGCGCTAGCGTGGCTCGATTGCTCAAGTTTGATCCATACGCTTTTCACCCGAGATCGATACTGGAGCGTCCGCTGGCTCAGCTCCCGAGCGAGTTAGTACGAACAATTCTGTCCCGAGTCTTGATCGAAAATGTCGGGATCTGGCGCCGGAATCGCGTTTTCGCCAATCCGTTCGTGGGTAGTGATAGCACGCTGGTATAGCGCCGACGCTTTGCGCATATCGGCTTGTCGCGCCGCCGTTGTCTGCACGGGCGCACCAAGCACGATGCGCGCACGGTTGTTCAGCGCCCGCCTCTTCGCATCGGCGTTCTCAAGCGTGCGGTCGTCAAGCAGCGCTGGGAAGTAACGCTGAATCCGATAGGTGAACGTTTTGATGGACGCTTGGTGTTTGCCCAGGAACAGCGTTTCCGCGGAAACGCCCCATGCGCCGCACATCTCAGTGCCCAATAGATCGGACCCGATGAATGCCACCGCGTGCAGATTCGAGAAATTGAGCTTTGCGTACTTGAGCGAAGTCATCGCAAATGTCACGCCGCCCAGATCGCACACCTGGCAATCCGAGAAATCGAGCCGGGCTCCGGTCAGGTCCGCCGCGCGGAGCAGTGTGCCATTGAGACAGGTGTTGGTGAGATCCGAGTTTCGAAGGCTGAGGGAACGTGTCGCGACGACGTGGCGAAGATTAGTGTTGGTCAAATCGATACCGCTGAGGTCGAGACCCGAAAAGTCGATGGACTTGAGGTCGACCATCGATGCACACGACGTCGCATAACCCGTGTGTACGGCACTGAGCCGCTCTCGCTCCAGTCTTGCGTACTCAGCGATGAGGGCGGGTTTAACCGCCATCGTGATCGGGACGTCACCAAAGAGGATCCCGGTGAGTTCGGCGCGCCGTGCAGCGGCGCGACTGGATTGCTGCTGGATGGAAGTCTCGCCCGTTTCGGCATCGTGATCGGCGGTAGCCACAATGTCAGGGCGGTAGATTTCCGCTTGCCCCGGCGTTGGCGCGCTCCGTTGCCAGAGCAGCACAACGGAAGCGACAGTCAGAATCAGCCCCAGTGCGGAACGCCAACGCTGGCGCCGTCGCGACGGGGCGGCTGTCGCTGCTTCAGGCACTGCGTCTTGGGCAACCGTCGCCACGGGCGTCCTGGCGGATCGCCCGGATCGAATCGTCACGGCACCTCATTCCAGAAGGCAGTCATTCGAACCGTGTTCCCCAAGAACGCGTGGCGCTGCTGCTATGAGCCTATCGGCGATGGATGTCTTTGCCTTTGCGTTTCTTGGCGGGTTGCGGATAAATCCTGCGTTATCAGCAAACTGGGGGCGGCGCGATGCTGTCCTGCTCAACATCTACGCAAGCCTTACAGGCGCTTGTGCAGCGATCTCGGCCGTTGTTGCGCGAATTGGACCGATAGGGGTGCAAATAGGACCGATTCGCATTTATACTTCGCCTTTTGATGGAGAAGAATCGGTGAAACAGCAGCTTCGTACCCGCCTTTGGGCGGTGTTGGCCTTGACGCTTCCCTCGTTGGCAATGGCCGACGAAAATTTCTGGATCTATGCCCGCGGCTCCGACACGCTGCCCAAGGGCAAGTGGGAGCTCAAAGTCTCGGATGTCGTTCGCCTGGACAAAGATTCCGGTGATTACACCTTCAACGACATCCGTCCCGAGGTGGAGTTTGGCGTTACCGACCGTTTGACCGTGTCGGCAGAGGTACTGATTTTCAACCACGACTATTCTGTGGATGATGAAAACCTCAATCCGATGTTCGAGTCCCAGGGTGGTCTGGGCGAGACCTTCAGCGATACCCAGTACGCGGGCTTTGAACTGAGTGGCAAGTACAATCTGCTCAGTGCCTACAAAGATGCGATGGGTGTCGCCATTGGCTTGGGCTATGAGCGGCGAGAGAAGTATCGTCTGGATGGTGCCGACATCGATCAGGACTCGTTTACCGTTACCGGTTACTTCCAGAAAAACTGGCTGGATGACACCCTGGTGCTGGCGATCACACCCAAGATCGAGTTCGAGCGTCGCAAGTCGCCGGGTGTGCTAGAAGAAGAAATTGCGCTGGACGCGGCGGCAGGTCTCTCCTGGCGCTTTCGCCCGAACTGGTATGCGGGGCTCGAATATCGACACCAGTCTGACTACCTGAACCCGCAAATCGATGGTGAGTTCAATCCCGAATTGGAGCGATCGAGCTTCGACCTGACCGATTTTCGCGTCGGCTCGCAACATCAGCGCGGCAACTACCTTGGCCCGGTGTTCCACTACGGCGATGAGCGCTGGTGGGCGACTGCGGGCATTCTTTGGCAGGTGCGTGGTGGCGGCTCGCAGTTTTCGTACAGCCGCAACCATCGCAATTTCGATGAGCACGAAAAGCGCCACATCGGCGTGACCGTCGGCTTTGAGATCTGAGAAGCGCATGCGCCGTCGTGTGTTGATTCAATCAGCGCTGTTCGCAAGCGGCTATCTGCTGTCGGGTGGTTTGCGCGCAACCACCTATCTTTCCGTGCCTGAAGCGCAACAGTTGATCTGGCCTGGCCAGCTGTTAGCGCCCGCAGCAGTGACGTTGACTGCCGAGCAGCAAAAGGCCATCAAGAAAGCGTCGGGAGTGCGCGTGCGGTCCGCCGATCTCAACGCCTGGCGCACACCTGCAGGTGATTGGTTCATTGTCGATCAGGTGATCGGCAAGCACGAATTCATCGATGTAGCGGTAGGCATTGCGCATACCGGCGAAATGACCGGCATCGAGATCCTCACTTACCGCGAAAGCTACGGTCACGAAGTGCGCAATTCCAAGTGGCGGGCACAGTTTCGGGGTCGTAACGCGGCGGGCATCCTCAAGCTCGACGCACAGATCCGGAATATCAGCGGTGCCACGTTATCGTGCAGTCACATCACCGACGCAGCCAATCGGTTGTTGCAGACGTGGCAACTGGTCCTGAGCACGCAGTGAGCCATGGAGCGGGTACAGCGCTGCCAGCCGTGGCTCGGTACTTATGTTGACATCGCCTTGCAAGGCAGCGCGTCAGCAGCTTCCCTGCAGTCGTTGGCGAATCAGGCGTTTTCGGCAATCCGTCGGGTGCATGAGGCCATGAGTTTCCATCTGGCAGATAGCGAGTTGAGTCGAGTGAACCGTGAGGCGACTACTCGACCGGTGCCGATCAGCGAGGCGCTCCACGAGGTACTGCAGACCGCATTGGACATCAGTCGCCGTTCTGATGGCGCCTTCGATGTCAGTGTCGCCGGCACGCTGATGCGGCAAGGCGTTCTTCCGCGACAGGCTTTGTGCCTCGATCGCCAAGCAAGCTGGCGCGATATCGAATTGACTGACCACCATGTGCGCTTCCATCGCCCATTGCTGATCGATCTGGGCGGTATTGCCAAAGGCTATGCCGTCGACCAAGCGTGCGCGGTGTTGCCGGACGATGTTCGTTTCGGCGTGAATGCGGGTGGCGATCTGCGTTTGTCGCATTGGCGGTCAGAAAGCGCGCAAGTTCGCCTGCCGGGTCATGGCGAACTAACCCGAACTGTCTCCATGCGAAATGCGGCTCTGGCCAGCAGTGCAGACCTGGGTCGTGATCGCTACAGCGTGGTGGTCGGCCCGCATCGTCGTCGTTTGAGGCGACATTCGTTGAGCCTGTCCGTGTTCGCCGGCAACGCCATGCTTGCCGACGCGCTCACCAAGGTAATGCGCGTTCATCAGGATCCCGCGCGTATATTGACTGACTTGAGTGCCGAGGGTTACCGGCTGGATGCGAGTGGACACTGGCAGTCGATCCATCCTACGACAATGAAACAGCCCACATGCGCCTGATCGATCTGCGTCTGCGAACCAGTGTGCGGCGCACCCTTTATGCCGTGCTTGCCATGAGCTGGACCACTGGCCTGGTGTTCTACGCGTTACGTCGCTGGTTCCAGATTGATGGGGATTTCGGACTGGAGACGCATCCCTGGCAACAACCCGTACTGCAGATTCACGGTGCTGCGGCATTCACCATGTTGATGCTGATCGGCGCCATGTTGCTCAATCATGTACCGGCCGGTTGGCGTAGCGGTCGCTCGCGCGTGCATGGAATCGTGCTCGCCAGTTCAATGTCGTTGATGGTGATTTCGGCGTGGTGCCTCTATTACCTCGGGGCTGAAGATGTGCGCGTCTGGATTGGCAACGTGCATCTGCTGGTCGGCATGACCTTGCCCATCCAGATTGGGCTGCATGTTTGGTTGGGACGTCGGGCCAGGGCACGAAGTCGTAAAGAAAGGCTCGCTCAGTATGAAAGGGGAAGGGTGGCTCTGCCGGTGAGGCGGTAGAGGCTTGACGGAATTTCTGGGTTGCTGCACTAGGGGCGGGGCGTCGACCTTGCTGCCATCAAGTTCGCGGTGATCTGCCAGATCAGGGGCGCGCGGACTTGTTCGGCGGTTGAGGCGGTCGTTGCCGTTGCGGGGACCAGATCGAAGCCGAGTAGGCGTGTGTTGACGATGGTAATACGAATGCGTAGCATTATGACTATCTAATCAGCTGGAGTACATCGTGCGGATGAACATTCCCAACCGGCGCAAGTGGCTCTATCTGGCCGTCGTCTCCGCCCTGTCCTGGCAGTCGTTGGCATCTGCAGCGGCCGACACAGCTGCCGACGCCGATCGTGAAGATGCCCCCACTTGGCTGGACACCGTCGTGACCAGCGCCACCAAATCCGCCAAACCCTTGCGCGAAACCATAGGCACGGTGAGCGTGATCGACCGCAAGGCGCTGGATGAGCAGCTGGCCGGAGATTTCAGTGAGGCACTGCGCTACGAACCGAATCTGTCGATGCGCTCGGCGATGTCGCGCTTCGGTCTGCAGGACATCAATGTGCGCGGCATCGAAGGTAATCGTGTACTGGTGGAGGTCGACGGCATCCGTGTGCCGGACAGCTTCGCCATCGGCAGCTTCTCCAACGCAACGCGCAACACCGTGGATATCGAGATGCTGGAGAGCATCGAAGTGCTGCGTGGCCCGGCGTCGTCGTTGTACGGCAGCAGCGCGCTGGGCGGCGTGGTCAGCCTGCGCACGCTCGATCCGATCGATATGCTGCAGGGCGCCGAGTACCATGTCGGCGCCAAGTCCGGCTATGACAGTGCCGACCATGGCTGGGTGCAGACCGCCAATGCCGCGCTTGGGTTTGGAAGCTGGTCGGGTTCGATCAGCATCGATCGGCACGAACGCCGCGAGTCCGACAACTTCGGCCGCAACGACAGCCTCAACAGCACGCGCACCCAACCCAATCCCCAGCAGCAGGAAGGCGACAGCGTTCTGGCCAAGCTGGTCAATCGCATCGGCGACGATCAGCTGCTGCGCGTGACGCTGGATGCGGGTAGTGATCGTACCGAGACCGATGTGCTGACATCGCGTGCGACCACGGCCAGCGGACCGAGTCAGATCACCACCACCGATCTCGACGGCATCGACGAGCAATCGCATCAGCGCATCAGTGTCGACTACGAATTTGCAACCGGCCTGCCGATAATGCATCGCGCCCTGGTCCAGGTGTATGGACAGCGCAGCGAGACCGAACAGCAGACCTTCGAGGACCGCAGCACACGCAGCGCGACCAACGCCACGCCGGTGCTGAGCGAACGCGATCGCAGCTTCCTGTTCGATCAGTACATTCGCGGTCTCGAGTTCACTGCAACCGCTGAATTCGACGGCAGCATTGCGCAGACGCTGACCTGGGGCGCGGAGTGGATCGCTACCGACACCGAACAGCTGCGCACTGGCCTCACCCGCAATCTCACCACCGGCACGTCATCCAGTGTGCTTGGCCCGGACAATTTCCCGGTGCGGGATTTTCCGTTATCGCAAACCACCGAATGGGCTGCCTACGTGCAGGACGAAATCCGCGTCGCCGACGGCAGGTTCACTTTGCTGCCCGGACTGCGCTTCGATCGCTTCGAGCTGGATCCGGAAGTCGACGCGATTTTCAGCGCCGACAATCCCGGCATCACGCCGACGGATGTCAACGAGCAGCATGTGTCGCCCAAGCTGGGCGCGCTGTGGCAGCCGTGGCCGGCGCTGGCCGTGCACGCGCAATACGCTGAAGGTTTCCGCGCGCCGCCGTATGCGGATGTCAATGTCGGTTTCACCAATCTGCAATTCGGCTACAGCGCCATTCCCAATCCGGACCTGAAAAGCGAAACCAGCCGCGGCATCGAAATCGGTTTTCGCAACGAGGGGCGATTGGGATACAGCGACATCACCTGGTTCGATAATCGTTATGACGATTTCATCGAATCCTTCGTCAATATCGGTTTCGACGCGAATGGCATCATGCTGTTCCAGTCGCAGAACCTGACGCGTGTGCGCATCCATGGCGTGGAGTGGCGTGGACTGCTGGAGCTTGGTGAACTGAGCGAAGCACTGTCGGGCTTCCGGCTCAACGCTGCGCTCGGTGGCAGTGCCGGTAAGGATCTCGATACTGGCACCCGTCTGGCCTCGATCGATCCTGCCAAGGCAGTGCTGGGGCTGAGCTGGAGCAGCGTGGACGACCGCTTCGGTGCGCAGCTGATCGGCACCGGCGTAAAGCGCAATACGAAAGCGGCAGACGGCCAATTCCAGACACCCGGCTATGGCGTGATCGATGCGCTGGCGCGCATGCGCATCGGTGATCATGTCGACTGGCGCATCGGCGTGTTCAATCTGGCCGATCGCAAGTATTGGCAGGCGTCATCGGTGCGTGGCCGCAGCGCCACTGACTTGACGCTGGATCGATTCACCGAATCCGGACGCTATGTATCCACCTCGGTTTCGCTGAATTGGTGAGCCACGGAACAGAACGCTGATGATCCTGCGCTTCGCCGGTTCGGCTGCCGAAATTTTCGCGAAGTTTCGCGAGATCGAGGATCGATGCGCGGCACTCGAACGACAGCCGATAGCGCAGGCCGATCTCAACCGTGCGCCTCCGGCGAGGGAAGACACCCTCATGCAAACCATCCGATCCTTCTCCGGGATCGCTCTCGCGCTGGCCATTGGCTATGCCGCCGGAGTCTTGATGTGCGTGGATGCCTACTATCTAGGGCAGTCCAGCGTCGCCAAGGGAGGGCTGACGGGCCCAAGCATGATCTGTCTCCCTCGTCGGCAGGGGCCGGTCGACACGAACTCTCCTTATGCGAGTGCCGAAACAGCCACGACAACTTTCCCGGTCAATGGCACTGAAGTCTGCCAGACCCTGCCATCGGAACACACCCCATGAAACTGCGCTGCATTCTCTTCTTCGCTGCTCTCCTGTCGACTGCCGCTGCAGCCGAAGGCTCGGACGTTCCGGCGACGCCCGAGCATCGCTTCACGTTTTCCTATCCCTTCAGCGATGACGATGCCATGAAGCCGCGCGGATCATCAACCAAAGGCGTGCCGGTGACATTGGATACCCAGGTATCGGCTGCCTGGCAGTCGCTGCAGCAGGCGGGCATCGACAGCCAGGAGCGTGATCGCCGCGCGATTCTGGCGATGGCGGGCGAGTATCGTGTCAGCTTCGATTTTCTCGAAGTGGTGCAGTTCGATGCGACGGCGCCCAAGGATCGTCCATATCAGAGCTGGGCGACCGAAAAGGTGTACGTGATTGCGGATCGTCCGGATTTCGTCAGCCTTCAGCACATCCTGGTGATGCACATCCTGGACGAGCACGGCAAGCCAATGAGTCCTTTCGTCACCAAGCATTGGCGTCAGGACTGGCAGTACGAGCCGCGGCATCTTGACGAGTATCTCGGCTCAGTGCGCTGGCAGCGGCGCGCTCTGCCGGCATCGGAAAGCCATGGGCAGTGGTCGCAGACTGCGTATCAGGTCGACGACTCGCCGCGCTATGCCGCACTCGGGCGCTGGCAGCACAACCGCAGTTTTTCGACTTGGATTGGTGCAGACACGTTGCGACCGCTGCCGCGCCGCGAGTACACCTTCCGCGACGACTATCAGGTGCTGATGGCGAGCAATCGCCACACCATTCTGGCCACGGGCTGGGTGCAGGAAGAGAACAATCTCAAGCAGCGTGTTCCGACGGGTGGAGCAGGCAATGCCCTGCCGTTCGCCGGTCGCGAGTACGGTATCGCGCGTTATGAGCGTGTTCTCGGCACCGACTTCAGTGCCGGCGACAAGTACTGGCAGCATACCGGCGCATTGTGGGCCGAGGTGCGCACCTACTGGGACGAGTTATTCGCGCATGACAAGCCGTTGTGCCTGCGCGGGGCACCCGATCAGAAGCAGCTCTTCATCCCGTTGTTCGCGCTTGCGGATGACACCAGGAAGCTGGCCGGGGCCAAGCCGGAGCAACTACGCGACTGGGCGCGGCAACGTATCGACGGCTATCTCACCGAAGGCGAGTGCGCCGCAGCTGCTTCCGCCGCGGCGCGCTATTGAGCGTGGGTGGCGTTTCCGATCACATCACGAAGAGCGAGTCATGGACCCAAATAGCTCCGAGCATCTTCTTGTCACCGACCTGCGATTCCCGCGACAGCTGTTGCTGTGGGCATTTCGTCAAACCCGGTACGGCAATGGGCAGGCGGTCATCAAGCAGCTGATCGCCGACGCCCTACAGCGCGTGGGCCTGAGTCAGGCGCACAAGCATCTGGATATTCTGGTCGACTGCTTTACCGCCGATGGTGGGCGGCAGCTGCACCTGCTGCCACCGGATCGCAGCTGGGTAAGCTGCGATGAGGTGCTGCTGTTGGACGCTCTGGGCACGCTGCAATCCGGCGACGATTACGAACTCACACATTTCTGGCAACTCTGGTTGTCGCCCACCGGAGTTCGTCTGGCGACCGCGCACGCTGCCGCAATCGCCGCGCAGTTTCACAACGCAGGATTGATGTTGGGAGCCTCCGATGAATGGCCGCCGCCAGTGCCGTTGCCATCTCAGTCCGCTTTGCTGCATTGATGAACGCCGACCCAGGATTGCATTCGACGCAATTGGTCTCGGACACAATGCCCAGCTCAGTTTCGCGATTCAACTGTTTCCCTTATTGGAAGGACAAGACAACCATGAAGATGTTCTCAGCTTTTGCTGCCGTCGCACTCGGCCTGATTGCCGGCTGCACTTCAATACAGACCGGCACCGTGCATTCCGAGGATGATTTCGGTCTGCTGGTGATGGCACACGGTGGCGGCGACGAATGGAACCGTGAGGTCACGGACGCCCTGGCACCGATCGGCCGCGACCATCCGCTACAGATTGCATTTGGGATGGCCGATGCTGCCAGTCTGCAGGAAGCGGTGACCAAGCTGGAGCGGCAGGGCGTCGAGCGTATTGGCGTGGTGCGGCTGTTTGTCAGCGGCGAGAGCTGGTACGAGCGCACCGAGCAGATCCTTGGCCTCAAATCCGGCGCACCCGTAAAGCCGGCGACCGACGAACACACCGAGCACGGCGCGCATGGCGGCCACAGCATGGCTTTCTGGCGGCTCGACACCGATGCTGCCTTCGCCCTCAGCAAGCAAGGGCTGGCGGACGCGCCGGAGATCGGGGCGGTGCTGGCCGATCGCGCGCGCCATCTGAGTCGCGATCCCGAGCATGAAGATGTGCTGATCCTCGCGCACGGTCCTGGCGACGATGCCGAGAATCGGCGCTGGCTCGAACAAATCAATGCCCGTGCAGAATCTGTTCGGACTGTGCTGCCGTTCCGCAGCGTGCAAGTGGAGACGTTGCGCGAGGACTGGCCCGACAAGCGCAAGGCTGCGGAACTCCGCATTCGCACCATCGTCGCGCGCGCCGGCGATGAGGGTGGCCGCGCCATCGTCATTCCGTTCCGGGTGCAGGGGTTCGGCCCATACTCAGAAGTTCTCAAGGGGCTGGACTACGCCCACGACGGTCAGGGCCTGATCCCAAGTCCGCAGATTGAGCAATGGGTGCGTCGCCAAGCCAATGAACTGCGGACCGGAGACTTTCGCTTTCAGGAGGGGGAGGAGCAATGGGACTGAAGACCGCGTTAAGCCGTCGGACTCTTCATCCTTCTCATCCAGAATGTCGCCGTTGAGCTGCGCCTAACGAGCAAATGATCACCGCCGCGATCGCGCTGTTGAGCCAACTATCCACTTGTCCAGGCGGGTTAATTACAGGTGTCGGGCTGCTGAACCGCCAAGTCATTCCAAAAAAAGGCCACGCGGAGAAAGTTTCCGATAAAATCAATCGTTTGACCCTAGCTATGCAGGTTTTCGCGCATTTGCCGGCAAACCTTCAAGTTCAAAGTAATGTCGTAGGCTTTGTCGAAGTCGATACGTAGCAATTGGCGGCTCTTTTGCTGGTCGAGGCCAGTGGTTGACGCGACGTTCCGAAAGACTGCGTCTTCATGGCGTGCTTCGCCTAGATACGATCATGTCGTGGTCTATGAAGACCGCCATTGCGCTCTCGTCCTCTGCATCTCGAACGATCATCCGGTCGCCGACGTCGAGCAGCACTTTAAGCTTTCGCGTCCTACCGCTGGAATCCTCCGGTAGCTGAAGTTGCAACAGGATTCGATTATCCACATCCTCGCCCAGTATGAGTTCGACAGTCTTGTTGCCACCAATCCCGAGCATGGACATCGGCGCGTTGAGAAATCGCGGATACACCAAAGGTAGCGACACACCAATGACGAGCATTGCGAGTGCTCCAATCCTGATTTTACTGGAGTCAATGGGGTTTGCTGTTTCCCCTGGGATCATCAGCAAAGCCGAAATGCCAGTCAGGAGCAACCAGGAGACGATCACCGCTGCCACTTGCAATGAAGTGGGTGTCCCAGAAAGGGATAGGGCGCTCGACTGCAATATGATTTCCGCGAGGAACAGCGTCCAAAATAGCAACAACCAAGCCATCAATATGTACGCCAAGAAGCTCAGCAATGCGGTCGCTTTGCCTTGTGCATGCAGAAGTTTGATGAGTCCAAGAAAGCCTACTGCGGCAAGCACAGTCACAACAATGTCCCATATGGAATTACTCGCTGTCCCCAATGCTTGCTTGATGACCACAAGGAACACCAGAAAACTGGGCAAAGCAATCAATGTAAACCGAAGGAAACGCGAGCTACGTTTTGATTCCGGGGATCTGCTCGCATGTGGCTTTGTCGGATCGGGCGAAGCGACACCAAAGAAGGCAAGATAGCCATCCTGAAATATCGGCAGCCTTACGAACAAGGGGAACAGCGCAAAGGACTGCAGCAGAACCATCGCAAAGATTCCTAATGCTGCAATAGCGAGCAGCAGCATGGGGAGTTCCGAAAGATCCAGTGGCGTAGGGATCTTGTGGAAGGCACAGTACCTCGCTAGCCACAGAAACCCGATGCCGCTGCCGACGAGGGCACAATTAGCGAGCGGAGCATCGCGTAGGAGTTCAAGCGCACTCTTGTGATCGGTTGTCGCCAATGCACTGTCATCGCGAGATGCGGAACGTTTGGGGCTCATTCGGTCGCTCCAGTTGCTAGATCACTATCAATAGACGCCGCGAGGCGCTTTGCCGCACACTAGTGCGTCCCAACGGTGCCGAGGGCGCGCGACGTAAGAGCAGCAAAAAAAGACGCTAGCACGACAGCATGCATCGGCGTCTACAAAAATCGTTGAGGGCGTGTGCGCGTGGCGACGCGAGCCTAGCCGCGACCATCGTATCGCCGATCGATCCGGCGTTTCTCGGCGAGACGCTGCACTGCTTCGGAGGAGGACAAGAGTACGGGCGTCTCAGCGCTAAGAACGTGCTGAACTATTCTTTGATCTCTCGGTACTCGTAGGGTTTGGTATGCGGGAGTAGGCGAGTTGGTGCGTCGCTTATGGCTTGGGCGATTGAAGAACCTGTCGGAAGTAGGGCGCATGGTCGACGACTAGACGCGCTCCGCGAGCACCGAAAGTTTGCCGTTGACAACACCGCAGGCCAGGCGTAGCTTCCGGATCGTCGATCCCGGGGGATTGACGAGCGCCACAAGCGTTTTGTGACGCGACCAGGGGATGCCGTGAGACAAGTCTCGCGTTGGCCCCTCCTGTTTCATGACGTGGCCTTAAAGCCACTGTGGAGCGTGCCCCGTGAACGCTAGCGGTCTTGGTTCATCGCCAAATCTTCCGTGCCACTCGGTGCGTTACCGCCGATGCTGGCGCGCACCCGCTGCACTTCATCTCACGGTTCTAACCTTGCGTGATCATGCGGCGCGGCGTCCTCGTGCGTTGGAGGTCACCAATCACGCAGCACAGCTGCCCGACTGCAATCTAAGTTGGTACTCGCCTGGGCTTGGCGGCACTCGCGAGCGCAATCCAATCGCAATTCGCAAGAGACGACACGGCCGATTAGGAAGGCTTATCGGGGGTAGGGGGAGGCAGGTTTCGCCGGCATCGCTTCGGCCCAGGGTGGGACCACGGATCGAAAATCTTCAGTTCGGACGTCGTGCCCCACGTCCCGCCGCCTTCGAACTCCACACAAATTGGGGTGGTGAGGTACTTCGACTCGGCTGGCCGGTTACATCACGAACGTACGCAATGGAAACGACTAGCCGAGCAGGTGTGACTCGCCTTCCAATCGGTAACGTCGGGCAATTCCTTGTGGCTTTCCGAAGCCACACGGTACGCGCGCCAACCGATCACGGCATGGCAGGCTATGTGGAGTGTATCGAACGCCTAGACACGGTTCGAGCGCTATGGGATGTCTCGATCACTGTCGCGTCAATCCCGGCGCCCGCTCACCCCAAACTATCAGCTGCCGTACCAGCTACATCAAATCAGGCTCTCGCCATCGGCTCGTCCAAGCTGACAAGCGAACACGAGTTAAGGATCACACCAGAGGAGCGAGGGTTCAGATGTTTGGCACATGGGTAAGAAAGCCCTCTCCGCGCAGCGTCGCTGTTGTGTTTGTACACGGCGTCCTGTCCAGCGGAGAGAAGTGTTGGCGACATCCCAACGGCGTCTTCTGGCCTGACGTCCTGGCTGTCGAGCAGGGGCTCCGTGATTTCGGCGTCTATAGCTTTACCTACCGAACGGGCATCTTCTCAGGAAGCTACAGCATTGGTGATGCCATGAACGCCCTAAAGGAACATCTTCAGCTCGACGGAATCCTTGAAGCGTGCCGCATCGTCTTTGTGTGTCACAGCATGGGTGGCATTGTCGTTCGCAAGTACCTCGTAGATCGAGCAGCGGATCTCATCGAGCGAGACATCTCCGTGGGCTTGTTTCTCGTCGCCTCACCATCTCTTGGTTCTGCCTATGCCGATTGGTTGTCGCCCCTAGCGAAGCTCATGGGCCACTCGCAGGCGGATGCGCTGCGCTTCGTTCGCGACAATGTTTGGCTGATGGACCTTGACTCGGCGTTCATGAACCTCAAGGAATCGGGAAGACTGCGGATCAACGGCAAGGAGCTCATAGAAGATCGGTTCATTGTCGGCGGGCCGTTCTTGCGCAAGCAGGCGGTGGAGCCCTTCGCCGGAGCTCGCTATTTCGGCGAGCACTACAAGGTGCCCGATTCAGACCACAGTTCAATCGCATGCGTCGAAAACTCCAGTGCGATGCAACATCGCCTGCTGGTGCAGTTTCTGCAGAACTCAGTGCCAGACGTGCAGGCTCCTGTTGTAAACGCAAGCAGCCTCGTTGCCAGACTTCACGCGATGATCACTCGGCCTGAAGACGGCGAGGATCGAGCCTCAGCGGCTTATCTGCTCTACGTCTCTCGAGATCGCGTCGCGTCACTTTTCCACCAAGTGGACGCTCAGACGCTGCAAGCTGGGCTCTCTACGAATCGGTCATGGTTACTATTCTCGGAACCCAACGCATCTTCCGGAAGTGATCGCAGTCGCCGTGCTCTCGTGAGCCAACTAGGTACAGTTTTAACTCACATCGCGAAATGCGCGGTGGTCACGGGTTTGGAAGAAGCCGTACGAGATGGACGGTTGTCAGCGGACTGGTACATCGTTTGCGCAGACTTCGAGAGCGAAGGATGGGACGAGCGCGCTGGAACTCAGAGGCTGTTCGGGCGAGTTGGTGATGTCAGCCTTGTCTTGACATGCACAACGTCAAACTTCTCTGGCGTAGTAGAAGAGCACGGCGCTTACTTGCCAACGTCGACAAGCGCGATCCTGTTTACGCCGGGCCGAACTCTAAAGCTTGCGGCACTGGTCCGTATCGCCGCGTTTTCTCGGTCGGAAAGAATGCTTGAAGGGACGGCCCTTTTCCTCGCTCTGCGGCCTTTGGACCTAACGATCTGAGGCCAGCCAATGATGTGGAAGTCGCGACTATCGGCAGTGCTGGCTCGGCCCTTTGAGGAAATCGCCCTCGTGCCGACTAAGGACGCACCTTTCCGCGGCCGCTACATTCGTATCGGCCATGCGGTCCTCGGCATAGGCCGGCTACTTGGAATGGGCGGTGAAGCGATCGTCTACGAACTCATCGACCTGGAGTTATCGCAGCTCACGGGAGTGGTCAAGATCTGCAGGTTCCCTCCGGACACGCATGAGTATCGGAGGTGGGCCGTTCCGATACGCTTTGAGGGCAATTCGCGCTCATTGCTTGCCGAAGTGGAACTCTACCCAGCCTTGCTACTGAGCGTTCCCGGCGGATTAGTAAAGATTCAGAACTATGTGTCTGCAGATCCGGATGAAGACTGGGCCACACTCGACTCAGTTGGACCACTCAGCGCGTCAGATCTCGTGCCAATCGAGCGCCTTAATATCGCAGACGCACTCCTTCAACGTCACGGAAACCACGGGGTGCTGCTGGAAGCCCGTGGAAAGGCGCTCGTGGAGCTGGAAAGGATCGAGGAGGCAGTCGACTCACTCGAGCGCGCAATGGCACTATTTCAAACCGAAAGTCGTGCCGGACTGCTCAGGACGGCGCCGCTGCTCGCTTGGTGCTATCGAAAGCTCTACCAAGACGTTCGCTGGAAAGGCGCGGCAGCAATCCTCAGCGCGCCGGGGCTCGGCAGGCAGGTCGTGTTCGCCGATCCAGAAGCAGCAGCGAAAGACGACACACTTGAGGACAAAGCGCTCTACGTCGCACTTGAGGCATTGGACGCTGAGCCCAGTTCCGTTCCAAACCTGTTCGTGGTGGCCGACGCGATGATGGCGTCCTGGATCACGATTTCCGAACTGGAGGGCGTGCTTCAAGCGATCGAACGCGTGTGTCCTGGTCACCCTGATGCAACTAGGCTGCGGGAAGAATACACAGCCATGTGTCGCGACCGAGTGGAAGCGTTCAACCGATTGGCCGCGAGTGCGCCAGGATCGAGCCAAGGGAGCAACCACTCCGGAGATGAGACATCGAGAGATGCCTCATCTGCAAAGTCAGACGGGTTGCAATATGAGAGTGATGCATCCCGCGCCGCTGCAACTCCAGACGAACCTCATGATTACCTTGCAAGGTTTGATCAAGCTTATCGGCCCGAGCCTGACCGGGGACAGACCATTGAAGCGCGGGTATCTTCTGCTTACGCCAATCTTTCGGCAAACCGCTTGGCACAGGCTGAAGCCGCAGCGCGAGGCGCGATCGCGCTCGATGCCGGCCATGTCGGCGCCCATCTTGCGCTTGCGCGGGTGCTGTGCGCCGCTGGCCGAGCCTCTGAGGCGGAGATACTTTTGCGCGAAGCCAGTGGATCGCTCCATCCAAATGCTGAAATGTTCGGGGAACTTGGCTATACACAGCTGATAGCTGAGAAGTTTGAAGCGGCAAGGGCGACGCTTCTTCGTGCGTTGGTTTGCGAGCCGGAGGACGCCTGGACGATTCGGCTCAACCTCGGCACGACATGCAGGAAACTTGGCTGTTACGCCGAGTCGCTGGTATGGCTGCGACCTTGCCTTGAGCAGGCACCTGCCGACGCCAGGGCGATTTTGGAACTTGTATACACCTTGCGGAGCGGGCCAGAAGCCAACCTGGACGAGGCACTTTCCGTTATAGACATCGGGATCGCTCTCAGCCCTTCAGATGCAAACTTGCTCGTTTGCCGCGCACAACTGGCCGGCATGAAGAAAGACTGGCCAAGAGCCATCGACGACCTCGAGAGAGCAACGGTCATGGAGCCTGATCACCCGTTTGCCTCCAAGTTCCTAGCGTCCATACGGGACATCACGAGCCGAATCCATGTTTGAAGAATACTTGCCTACCGAGGCTTCCTGGGACGGTCGTTCCGAGCGTTGTACACTTCGAGATGCCCCGCGGATCTCGCGGGAGAACTCGGGGCTGTTCGAGTTTACGGCGCTTGTCGCCGCAAAGTTTCTTGCTTGCCTTGGTGGATCTGAATCGAGGCAAGTGTCCTTTCGCTTTGGAGTCCGAGAGGACAGCCCCGGCTTTATCAAGCTCGATGTTCTCGGCACGATGATCATCGTGGGCGTGCGAACTCAACCGCCTTCGTTGGAGCGCCTACTGCAGATCATTGTACGTGCCCGCCAGTTGTCTGAGCTCGAGAACAGCGAATCGATGATTTTTGTGCCCATTGTGATATTTGGGGAAATTCCCGGCCAAGCATTCTATGTAGAAAGCATGCAGACGCCGACGTTCTCTCCCTGGTTCATCAAGGCAGCCGTTGAGTTCACCGCGAGGCGAATCGCATTCGCCAGCGAAACTGCGGGAGCGGTCGCCTCGCGCACCTACCTTCGACAGATGGAAACCTCGGGAGTGGATCCCGAGGGAATGCTTCTTTGGCAACCGCTCTTCCGGTTGCTTCTATCAACGGCGCCTGATGCGGTGGGGGTGGAGTTGCGCCGGCAGGTCGCTAGTCAGCTTCTGAGTCGGCTGTGATTGGAGCTTCCACAGCCATTCGCCAAGCTCGGACTCAGAGGTCTCCAGCGCATTTGGGAGTTGATTGAGGTGGCGAGTGCGAGGCGATTCGGGAGCGTTATCGGGGGTAGGGCGGATTTGTGCTTAGTACGAGTCGAAGGGAGGTCTCGCCACTGACAGAGGACTGAAGGTGACAGCTCGCGCGAGAAACATGATCAATTTTGTCACCAAACCTCGCGTCTATCTTGGAAGAGTTCTCACGGCGGTCCTCGCAAATGCATGCTCCCTACGTCTCACAGACATTCGACTCACGCCTATCGACGTCTCCCAGCGCTGCTCGCATCGTTCTGCGAGCAGCGCTTGCCTGCAACTGCGGGGGCGTCTCGTGACTTTGGGCAGATTGCCTACGCGCCGGCCGGCTGGGCATCGCACACCCCTTGTTTTACGCATATTTCATAGAAACCAATGCCTTGTATTCGTTCGACTTTTTGCTGATACAGTGGTGGCTGGGTTCAGGGGCCTACGGTCGATGACGGGCATACGCAACGGATTGGGACGCCGGGTCGGGCGCGGTTGGCTCGCGCCCGGGGAGTGGGTCATGTGTCTTTTGCTGGCGTTTACTGCCGCGACAGGTGTAAATGCGCAGGGCGCGGTGTGCGCCGAAGTCAAGATCGAAATTCCCCAATCGGTCAGCCTTGAGCGGCAGGCATTCAACGCGAAACTTGGAATCGACAACGGTACGGATGCAGAACTGCAGCAGTTCGGCGTCAATGTCGAGTTCATGGATGATGCTGGGAACGCCGTCATCGGTAGCTCCGATCCGAATAACACCACTGCAAAATTCTTTCTTCGCCTCGACGACACCCCTGGCATTGTCGGCGGAGTCGATGGCGCAGGTGTCATCGGGGCTCGCGTCCAAGCACAGGCCAACTGGCTGATTATTCCGGCCGCGGGGACGGGCGGAACAACCGCGGCTGGGCGCATTTACTACGTGGGCGCCACGATCACCTACACCCAGGCTGGCGAAGCCAAGACAGTGTCGGTGGTGCCAGACACGATAACGGTTGAGCCCCAGCCGCTATTGGAACTCGATTACTTCCTTCCTACCGACGTCTATGCGGACGATCCGTTCACCGCAATCGTGGAGCCTTCGGAGCCTTTCACGTTGGGCGTGCGCATCAAGAACGTGGGTGGCGGCGCGGCCAGACACACCCGCATTGAATCGGCGCAGCCGAGCATCGTCGAGAATCAGCAAGGACTGGTCATAGGCTTCAATATTGAGGGCTCGTTTGTGCAGAATCAGCCGGCACAACCCACGCTATTGCTGGATTTCGGCCAAATCGATGCATCTTCCAGCAAAGTCGGCCGTTGGCTGATGACGACCACGCTGTTAGGCAGGTTTTCGGCCTTCAACGCCGAGTACACCCATGATGACGCACTGGGTGGCGCGCTCACGTCGCTGATCGATTCGGTGACACCGCATGAACTGGTGAAGGACGTGAGAGTCGACTTGAATGGGCGCGACGCGGTGCGCGATTTTCTTGCATTGGATATAGGTACCTATCGGACTTACGAGTCAGAAGGAACCGACATACAGGTCGTCGACAGGTCGCAGGGTGCTTCGTTGGCCAATCAACCCGATAATCGCTATCTGTTGACGTTCACTCCGTCCACGCTTTCCACTTTTGCACGAGTCCCTGATGCGAGTCACGGCACACTGCGCGTCGCAGGTGCCATCCGTGTTGCGGATGGTTCTGAGCTGCCGCTTGAGAATGTGTGGCTGTCGAGATCCCGCCAGAGCGGCGGGTCTGGCACAGGCTTCAACTATTTCCTCAACCTCTACGATGCGCGTGGAAGCGGTAGCTACCTGATTGCATTTGAAAACGCGGCACAGGCCAGCGTATCCGGTTCGGTCTATCGCGATCTGAACAGCAATGGCGTACGCGAGGGCAATGAACCGGGGATCGCAGCCTGCCCAGTGCGGCTCGTGGGAACGGTGGCGGGCGACGCGATCGATACGTCGGTCATTACGAATGCAATGGGCGATTACTCCTTCACCAGTCTGCAGTCGAGCACGTACTCGCTGACGGTGGGGGACATGCCAGGCTTGGAAAATGGCATGCATGCTACGGGTTCCGCGGGTGGATCGATAACGCCGACTGGCATCACCGACGTCGCGGTGCCCGCGGGAGGCACGCTGGGCGGGTATCTTTTTGCCAAACGATCGACGTCGCCGACACCTCACGCTGACAGTACCGTGGTGCTCAATACGCTTACGCCCTCGGTCACCATCAATGAAGAGGCAACGGTCCGTATCACCATCGAGAATCGTGGACCGGATGTCGCGTCCGGTACGCTGAATTTCACGGTGGATTCCGGCCTGACGGTGGTCTCGGTGTCTGCGGGCCAAGGCACGATCAACAATGGACTTTGGAGTTTTGGCACCTTACAAGTGCAAGCAGAGTCTATGCTGACCCTGGTCGTGCGTCCAACGCGCGCTGGGACATTTGGGATCGCTGCGACGCTGGCCGCCGGATCCGACCCCGACATCACCAACAATACGGGACATTTGAACATCACCGCGAGTACCTCAGGCGGCGATCTTTCGTTTGAAGACGGTTTTGAATCCAAGGCTCAAGCATCCGCCTCGCCACTGGTTCGAATGCTAGGTGCCACACTTGCACAGCCGACGACTCCGGGTACCGCCAGTTCGCCAATAGACGGAAATTCCGAACATCGCCTTGGGAGCGATCCAGCGAACACACGAGATTCATCTGATTCAGCGCCACGGCCGACGCAATTGATGATCGATGGATTTGAGTCCAACGACGCGCCACAAGGCGTGCAATGAAATTCGCAGCACTCGCGTGTTTGGCCTGGCTGACGTCGGCGCAAGTCGAGGATTGCGCCAATCCCGCGGTAGCAGTTGCACCCGAAGCGGCGCCAACACCGGAAAATCCCGATGTGACGCGATTCCCATGCCGGATTGTGGATGCTGGCGGTTTGCCGGAGCGATCCTCTCTCGAGTTTGTGGATGTTCGCCCATCGCCTGTCCGAGAACCGGTGTCGGGCGCGCGAGTGCTCACTATGGCGCAGCTTGATGAGCGTCCGCCGGCGTCGGGTTTGACCCGTGTACTGCTGGGTGATGGTCTGAATGATTCGGTTGTTGCACAACAGTGCCAACCCGTGACAGCAACGCGCGCGTACGTGCTGAAAGGTGGCGTGAGGAGTTGGCAGGTCAGGTTTTCTGGCTTGGCGCGAGCGCCCGGATTTGAGGTCGGTCGCAAGTTTGCAGAGGTCAGTGTTGCCGAAGCACTGGCGGCTCGATCCACTTTTGCATTCGATACGAGCAGCGAGCAGACGCTGGCTCGAATGCTGGATGCCAAGGGACTCAACTACGTGGATATTGATGAGATGGAGGCAGGTCTTTCAGCTCCGATCGTGTTTTTGACCGATTACGCCGGTAGTCCACCTATGCAGGCGCTCGCGCTGGACTACTACTTGCTAGGCGGAGTGCAGGCCCTTCGCCGGGAATTGATACACGCGCAAGCGAGTGCGAAAGGTGCGTCGACGGTCTTACGCAGACCTTGTTATTTGCCTTGAAGCTGCTGTTTGTCCCTTGATCTCCATTCTTGAAGGAAGTGCGTTATGAGCCTGCGACGCGGAATGCATGCACTGGCCTGGTTCGGATTATGCCTGTCATCGTCGCAGACGCAGGCGACTGATGTCAGTGGCGAGATCATCGCTGATGCGACCTGGGGTGTCGCTGCGTCGCCTTACAACGTCACGGCGTCGGTTCGCGTCAGCAACGGTGCTCGGTTGACCATTGAGCCAGGCGTGGTGGTCTACATGGCTCCGGGCACATCGTTCCTGGCTGAGGGCGGGCACATCTCCGCTCTGGGCACGCCGGCCAACCGGATCGTCTTTACTTCGGTTCGAGATCAAGCGGGCGCTTCCCCCAGCGCCGCTCCTGGTGACTGGCAGGCATTGCGAATTGCCTACGGCAATGGAGCCCAAACCACTTCATTGGCAAACGTCAGCGTGCGCTACGGCCAGGGGCTGGTTCTTGTCGAGGCTTCGCCCACTTTTCAGTCGCTGGCGATGGAACACAACGCCGGACCGGCCATTTCCATGGATCTTCAGTCATCGCCGCAGGGAACCGGTCTTACTGCGTTGGGCAATCTGGTCAATGGCATTGCAGTGCCGGCCGGCGAAATGCTGGCGCGGACTCGATGGGCATTGGTCGGGATTCCCTATGTTGTTTCTGATGGCATATTGCATATCGGCGCTCGTCCTTCACCGTTAACGCTGGAGCCGGGATATCGCTACCTTGAGCCTGGCGAAAGCAGTGAATTCCTGCTCTCGGTGCCAGAACCGGTGACGGCAAACACCGAGATTTCACTGACTTCATCTGAACCCGCGGTCGCCAGCGTAGGCGCCAGCGTCGTCATTCCAGCTGGCGCGTTTTCGGTGTCGGTCACAGTGCAAGCCTTGACCGGCGGGGACACTACGATTACTGCGACCAATGTGGGTGGCGATTCGGCATCCGCTGGGGTGGCGGTGGCACCGCGGCCCACACTGCAAATCTCCCAGTCCCTGTTGAATGTTCCGGTGGGCCGTATCCGCAATTTGGCTATTTCGCGTGGACCTGCCTCGGCGCTCGCCAGTGCCGCTACGGTCACTCTGTCGTCGGAACCTTCAGGCATCGCGCAACTGCCGGCCACCGTTGTCTTCCCGGCTGGCGATGCCGGTGTGACGATTCCGGTAACGGGAATGGCGCCAGGGTCGACACAAGTGGTGGCCAGCGCGATTGGTTACGTGGACGCGAGTTCCTCCGTCACGGCAGAACCGTTGAGCATGTCTTGGCCTGCTCAGATCAAAATACCCATTGGCACCGTCATCGCTCGACTGGCGTTTTCAGACGCAGTCCCCCCTGGGGGCATGACGTTGACGTTGAACAGTTCAGACGCCAGCAGGTTGACCGTTCCCGCAAGTCTTCCTGTGCCTGCGGGTGCGACCGGGATCAATGTACCGCTGACCGGCGTCGATGTCGGCTCGGTGACGCTGACTGCGGCAAATGCCAGTTATGGTGAAGCCACTGTCAGTGCCGATGTCGAGCGCCTGACCGCATACTTCGACGTTGCCGCGCGCGCGATGCCAGCGGGCTTTACTGAACCCTTCACGGTGGTGCTCTCCAATCCCGCGCCGCAGGGAGGCGTCATCGTCACTCTGACATCGTCGGACACGGCGGTGGCAAGCCCGGTTCAAGCCAGCGTCAGCATTGCGGCCGGAGCAAGCAGTGCCATCGTCGATGTGCAGGCGCTGACCGAGGGCAGCGCGACTATCACGACCGGTGGCAGCAATCTGGTCCCGGGTACGCTCGATCTCACGGTGGGACCAGGGGCAACGCTGCACTTCACGCAGACCAGCAATATCGTGGGCCGGGGACTCCGATCGCGCGCCGCAATGATTCAGTTGCGCTCAGGTGCGCTGGAGTTCAAGCCGCGCCGAAATGTCGAAATTTCGATGTCCAATTCCGATGCCGTGGCGGTGACCGTGCCCGCAACGGTGCTGTTGTTTGCCGGATCAAGCGAAGTGGAGCTGACGACGGTGGGTAACGCGCTCACGACTGCACCGGTCGAGATCAATGCAAGCGCGGCCGGCGCACTCAACACAGACACGCCGTTGCAGGTGGAAGTTGTCGAGTCCGACCTTACGATTCTCGGTCTGGACAACGTTCGTTCGCCGCAAAGCGGTAGAGACGAATTCCGCTTTCAATGGACAGTCCCTGGCGTCGTCGAACAACAAGTGGCGGCCACCAGCCAATCGATAGAACTCAGCATCATTGATGCGGCGCCGGCAAACATCGTGGATGGCTTTTATCTCTTTTCCAATTCGGGCGGCCAAGTCGGCACGACGGATATGTCGGCTGGCGGCTGGCTAAGCGCTTCGCGCTACGTCGGTGTACCCAATACGTTGGGGACCTACAAGGTCCGTGCCGCGATCGCTGGTCTTGGAGAGTGGACGTCGATCGAGCAGCGAAGCGTCGGCCTGAACCTCGCCTTCTCCGAGTCCAATTTTGTATCGGGAAAATTGTTGGAGTCGCGGTTCGTCACCATTCGGCGACAACAGGGAGGGGATGCATATGCGCCGAATACGCCACTGAACGTGAGCTTGGCGTCATCGGACCCAACCCGTGTCGGCGTAAGTGCAGTCGTCATTCCCGCCAATGCGTCTGAAGTGGCAGTGCGCATTGTGGGTCAGGGCGTTACCGCCGCCACGCTTGTCAATGCGACAGCGCCTGGTTATGACGGCGCACAACCATTGACGATTGCCGTCGTGGAGCCCACATTCGAGTTCGCTGATCTCGATTCTGAACGGGCGCTGGGTTCGCCGCGCGACCAGTTCCGGCTGGTATTCAAGGTATTGAGTTCCGCAGACATCGACCAGTCGCCGCGATTCGTGACTGCCGACATCGAAGTGATAGACGCCTCTCCGGTGGGCAGTGAGCCGGGCATCTATCGAACGCTAAGTGGCGGATCGCCCAGCAGCCTGATCGACTACCAATCGATTTGGGGTAGCGTTGTTGGCTTTGTCGACACGCCCAATGCCGTTGGTAGCTATGCGCTGCGTGCGACAGTTCCGGGGCTGAGCAATCCGGTCGTTTCGGCGCAGCAAACCGTCACCGACAATACCTTGAGATTCGATGATGCGACCCTGACCGTCGGCAAGGGCTTGCGCAAATCGCCTTACCTTCGGCTGCCGGCGCAGCCGACACCGGTTCCGCTGCAGGTCGGCCTGAGTTGTGCTGCCGGCAAATGCGGCGTCCCGACATCGATCGATATGTACGGAACGGTGTTCGACGTTCCTGTGGTCGGCGCTGATCTGGGGGCGGACACTTTGACTGCCGACTCCGCGCCAAGGGCATACGGCGCAGCGGCGCTCCCGATCGATGTGGTTCCGCTGACCGGTAGCTTCGGGTTTTATGGTGGTGATGGCGAGTGCCCTGGCGGCTGGTACATCACTGTAGGCCCGGGTGTCGCAAATCAGGAGCTAACGGCTGACATCACAATCGTCGACCAGGATCCGGTCGGTATTCTGACTGAATCCTATGTCATCACCATCCCGGAAGGGCAGGACAGCAGCAATATCTGTGTGGGTCTGCAACTAGGCACCCCTACGAGTGCAGGCAGCTATCGCCTTCGCGCGACGATCGGCACGGCGGGCAGTTTTGATTCCGCGGTGATTTCCTCTTCGGCGGTCTTGAATCTCTACGACTACACCATCATTGCGGCGCGCGGACTAAACAGCCTTGTCACTTTGAACAGCAGCATCGCCGCGCCAGCGCCGGTCAATGTGAGTGCCAGCTGCGCGCCTGCGAATGTCTGCATTCCGGTCACTCCAGTGATCATCCCGGCCGCCAGTTCAACAGTCGATTTCAACGTGCTGGGGTCGCAAAATGGCTCCGCGTTGCTGACACTGAGCGCGCCTGGCTATCAAGGGGTAAGCCGCAATGTCGAAGTAAGGGATCCGGTTCTGGAAGTCTCCGTGGGTCAGGGAAGTGTCCAGGTGGGCCAAGACTTGGCTGTTTTCATCGTCCTGTATCCCTTCGACAGTTATGACGGCGTGTATGCACCGAGCGCGATGACCTTCACGCTCAACGGCAGCAACGGCAGTGCGTCAGTTCCGCCAACGGTCGAAATTCCTGCCGGCGAGCGCTACGTGGAGTTCAACGTTCATGGCCTTGCGCCAGGCGACTACAGCTTTTCGGTGCAATGGCCCGGTATCGGCACTTTCAACAGTCAGACCATCACGGTGACGCCATGAACCGCATCGCGTTGCACTTCGGCTTGGTATTGGCTGGACTCACCGTGAGCGAGGCTCTGTGCGCTCAAGCCCTGCAAATCGAGCCCGGTGTCGTCGTGAAGTTTGCGGCTGATTCTGGCATGGCAGTGCATTCCGAACTGAAGAGCAGTGGTGACGTATTTTTCACCAGTATTCATGACGACGCGTTGAGCGGACAGACATTGCCTGCCCCGGGTGTGCCGGCATCGGCGGATTGGTTTGGTGTGCGCATCGATTCAGTCACGGCTGGCAGTGTCAAGATTGATGGCGCGACGATTCGATATGCCGGCCAGGGCGGGCAGGCGGGACTGGAGTTGCAGTCCAATCAAGCGCTGAATGCGGTAACGGTAACCGACAGCGTGGTTGGTGTTGGCATTCTGCGCGATGCCAGCCCCGTACTCACCGGCTTGGTACTTCGCAACAATGTTGTGGGCTTACGCTCCGGTTCGGCGCAGCCCCGAGTCACAGGTTCGGAAATTTACGACAACAGCAGTTACGGCGCGCAAAACCTGACGCCACCGAAAGTGCTGACGGCAACATCGAACTGGTGGGGCGCTGCGACCGGGCCTCTTGACCCTCTGGACAATCCAAGCGGCCAGGGGAATCGCGTCAGCGCTGGCGTGCTCTACGGTCAATACCTTACCGCGGTCCCGCTGATCGATTGCGTCGTCGTACCCAGTGACGGCTTCTATACGGTCAATAGCACCAATATTTCGCTGGATACGCGCTGCCGCAATGCGACGGAACTACGACTCAGCGAGTCACAGCTCTTCAGCGGGGCAAGCTACAGCGCACTTACGCCGAATCGAAGCTTCTCCTTATCGCCGACCGTGGGTATCAAGCGTATCTACGCTCAATTTCGTGGCCCACAGCAGCAAACCAAGTTGGCGGTGCTTGAGTTCACCCTGCAAGGCAGCGGTCCGCAGGTGCAGATCACTGCCCCCGGCAATGGCACCATTGTCACCGATCCCACGGCACACCTCAGCATCAGCGCCGTCACTGCAGACGCGGTTCCAATCAAGAATGTTCAGTTCTATGTAGACGGATCGCGCATCGCGACCGATGCCGCCGCGCCGTACTCCGCTGACTTCGATACCACCGGTCGCGGCAACGGAATGGTTCGGCTCCTGGTGGTGGCCACGAACGTCAACGAGGCAGCCAGTTCGGCGTCTGTTGTTGTCGAGCTGCGCCGTCCGCAAGGACCAGGCGACACGACTCCGCCGGTCGTTAGCAGCCTGCGTTTTGCGGGCCAAGCCTTGATCAACGGCTATGCCTTCACCACCCCTGGGCTATTGACCGCCACCATTGTCGATGACGGCGTCGTCAGCAGCGCAGAGCTTCAGATCAACGGCATCACCGTCCGGAACGGTACGCACGATGACTCCGTCTACGCGTTTCCGGTGACGTTCGAAGAAGTGGAAAATGGGCCGGTCGAGGTGGTGCTGACCGCGCGCGACGGTGCCGGCAATCAAACTGTGGTTACTCGAACCGCCACGCTGAACCTTGCCGAGCCTGCCGTACCCAGCATCATCTATCCGGCAACCGACGCGGTGGTGCGTACCAATCGCATGAGCGTTCTGGGCACCGCAAACATCGGCAACCGTGTGCAGCTCTATCTCGACAATCAGCCAGTTGGCCAACCGATTTCTGTGGGTATCAATGGCAGCTTCAGCAGCTTGGTCAGTCTCACCAGCGATGGGGCGCATACTTTGAGTGCCGATGCCACCAATGCCATCGCCACTTCAGCGCGCTCTCCATTCATCGCCTTTACCTATGTCATTCCGCCACCCAGCATCATCGTTACCAGTCCGCCTGCCGGTGCCATTGTGTCGGATGCCATCACACTCGGCGCATCGTTGATTGATCAGCGCTCAGATACCAATGTCGAGTTCTTCGTCAATGGCAGCTCGGTCGGCATCGACAGCGCCGCGCCGTTCAGTGTGAATCTGTCAACTGCGGGCCTGAGCGAGGGTGTCAAAACCGTGCGCGCGCTGCTGCGAAATTCCGGGCCGGATACTGCGGAAGCGACCAGCCAATTCATATTCCGCCGAGCCCCAGCACCCGCCCAGCCCTTTGTTCCGCCCTATGTCGGTTTGGGGTTGTCGGCGACACCCACCATCTCTTCGGGCAATGTGCCGGTCACCATTACCGGTCGCATACGTGAAACCGCCTCGCCGACAGCAATGTCGAATGCAGCATTGACTTTGGTCCTGCGCACCAACGGATTTGATCGACGGATCAATCTCGTTTCTGACGAAAACGGCGATTTCAGCTACGTGTTCGTGCCCCGGGCTGGCGATGAAGGCGAGTACAGCGTCACCGCCATGCATCCCAGTGCGACGCCTTTTGTGGATACGACGCCGACTGGAGTCGCTACATACTCGATCAACCGGTTGACCGTCACTCAGGCGCGTATCGGTGTTGCGGCAGCGCGCGGGTTCGCTCAGGTCGTGCCCATCACCGTGCGCAACAGTGCAGGACAACTAGCGCAGAATGTCCGCCTTGTGGCACGGGCTGAGGACCAGCCTGGGGGCGCCCTACCCGCAGGAATCACTTTCCAGGATGGCGGTGCAATCGGCATCGCGCCGGCATCCAGTCACACCTTTGCCGCGACCTTGGGCAGCGAGCTGACTTCGACTTCCAGCGGTAATGTCATCGTCGCGGTTCTGGAGGAAAGCACAGGCAACGTGGTGCGGGCGCGAACACGTCTCGACTACGAGCTGTTTCCCGCTGAACCTTCTTTGCGTGGCGTGCCCACCAGTGTCTATACCGGTGTGCGCCGCGGGCAGATTGCCAGTGAAACTTTCAACCTGGAAAACAAAGGGCTTGTTGCCGCCAGCAACCTCCAGGCTATCTTGGTACCAGCAAGCACTGGCACTGTACCGGGCTGGATCACTTTGGTTTCCTCATCGAGCCTGGGATCTCTTGGCGTCGGCGAGAGCCGCACATTGGAGCTGCGCTTCGCCCCTGATGTCGGAGTCAGCGACGGGCTCTATGAGGTCAAACTGCGAGTGACATCAAGCAACGCCGTCGGTGGAGATTTCTTTGTCACCGTAGCCGTGAATGAGAGCGGTGAAGGGCGGGTGCGGTTTCATGTGGTGGACAACTTCACCTCTACGCTCGATGCCAACAACCAACCCATCCTTGGACTGACCGGCGCGCGCATTTCGATGCAGAACGAATTGAACGCTAACATCCGTGCAGTTGCTAATTCAGGTGCTGGCGGCGAAGTCACCATGGGGCCGTTACCGCCAGGGCGCTACAGCTATCAAGTTCAGGCGCCCAATCATGCGCCCGCCAGCGGGCGCGTCGTGTTGCGGCCGGGCATTACCGTGGACGAGCGAGTGTTCCTCGACTTCACTACGGTCAGCTTCACCTGGTCGGTAACGCCGACGACGATTCCCGACAATTACGACGTCACGCTGAGCGCAGTGTTTTCGACTCTGGTTCCCGCTCCGGTTGTCATCCTCGAGCCGACGTCGATCAACATCCCAAGTTTGAATGTCGGAGAGTTCATCACCGGAGAGTTCATCATCACCAATCATGGGCTACTGCGTGCCGATGACGTAGTGATGTCTCTACCCCAACCCAATCCTTACTACCGGATTGAAGTGTTTGGCGAAGTGCCCAATGAACTCGCGGCGGGACAGATCGTCACGCTGCCCTACCGTGTCACCGCGCTTCAGGCTTTGCCCACATCCAGTCTTGCCACCGTTCAACAGTCACTTGTTGACTGGCTGCAAGACAAGGACCCGCCGGTGCTTTCAAGAAACGTGTCTAGTGCCACCCTGTCGTCGGGATGCGGCTTGTTCTCCAGCGGCCTCGGGCTCCAGTACGGTTTCGTATGTCCAGCAGGTGACAGTCGCAGCGGTGGAGCAGGAGCGCAGTTTGTCCGCGCGGTTGGAGGGAATTGCTCGGCCAATGGCCCTCCTGCAGTCATCTGGGGCGGAGGTGGAGCTGGTTGGGGCGGGGGCGGTGATGCCGGAGGTAACGGCGGTGGTCCAGTGGGTACTTGCGGCCCCGATTGTCAGGAAGGTTGCAGCTGTAGCGCCGGTTGTGGTCCGCCCGGCGATCCGTCCTCCCCCAGCGATCCTCCCAGCGATCCTCCCAGTGACCCGCCGCCACCGCCACCGTGCCCCGGTGGCAATTGTTGTAGCAAGTAACCCCCAGCACTGGCGGCATTCACTTCAAGGACTACCCATGACCTTCATGTTTCGGCTCGGCGTCTTCTTACTCCTTCTGGTCGCAATTCAGGCCCAAGCCGCACCCCGCGTTCGTCTCCCCAATGGCGAGCTGACGGACAGCAATGTGGACGTGCGGGTGAAGGTGCTGGGTGGCAGCCTGTCGGTGCGCCGGACATGGACGAATGGACGTTGGTACTTCAATCCCTTGTGGGCGGATTTGAAGTTCAAGATCGACAGCACCAGCGGCCAGGTAAAGTATGTCGATCGCGCGGGCACGGTGTTCGAGCGCACCGGAAATGGCGATGTGTATCGCTTTGACAGCAACCAGTTTGTGCGTCGTGTGGCCACGACCGGGGCGTGGCGCTGGTACGACCGCCTGGGCAACTACGCGCTGTATTCCGACACTGGCGTGTTGCAGGACTACGCCGACAAGAACGGTGTGAAGGTAACTATTCAAAGCAATGCCGAGGGCAAGCCCGAAGTCATCAAGGATCACTTCGGCACGGCCGCGCTGACGTTCAGCTATACCGGCGACAAGCTCGATCGCGTGACCGATCGCACGGGGCGTTATGTGCAATACACCTGGGGGGGCAACGAGCTGCGCGAAGTGCGCGACACCATGGGCTATGTCTGGAAGTACCGCTATGACGCCAACGGTCAGTTGGTGGAAGTTACCGATCCCGAAGAGCAGGTAACGACGGCGACCTATGTGCAATCGTTTCCGGCTGGCGCTATTGCGGCGCCGCTGGGGGTGTCGTTCACCGGTCGGCCAGGCCGCGACTTTCGTATCTCGCGGGTGGCGGCGCTGGAAGATCCGATGCATCGGGTGACGCGCTATCAGTACGAGTATGCCCGTGATCGACGTCAGTTCACGGTGATCGAGACGACGCCGGCGCCGGTCAGCCGCATGCTGGAACACGTCTATGACATCGAAGGGCGCCTGGTTAAGAGTCTGACCGGCACGCGCAAGGAGTTAGAACGCCGCGCCGACGGCCCGTTGGTGGATTACATCAAGAACGAACGCGGGCTGGTCACGCGCACCGAGCGCGACAGCTATCGCAACGTGATCGAAGTGCAGTCTCCGGACGGGACCAAGCAAAGTTGGAAGTACCTGCCGACGTTTAGCTATGTCACAGAACACACCGATGAGCTGGGCGTAAGGAGCACTTACGCCTACGATACCCAAGGCCGGGTGACGCGTGCGGTGCAGGCGGCCGGTACGCCGGTCGAACGCGCGATCGAGTACACCTACACCCAGTTTGGACAGTTGGAGTCGCGCACGCTCAAAGGTGCCACGGTGGCTGAGGACGTGACCACGAGTTACGCCTACGATAACTATGGCAATCTGACCCAGACCACCGATGCCGAAGCGCAAGTCACCTCGGCGACGCACGATGTGATGGGCAATGTCCTGATGCGCACCGACGCGCGATCCAAGACGAGTGTAATGACCTATACGGCTGCGGGCTGGTCGAAGACTAGCAAGACGCCGCTGCAGTTCTTGACCACCTTTGAGTACGATCAAACAGGCAACCGCACCAAGACGCAAGCCCCGATCGACGGCGCACGCACCGCGGACACGATCTACCGTTATAACGAGAGGAAGCGCCTAATCGAAATCGAAGACCCTGACGGTGGCACGATCACACAAAAATATGACGAAGAGGGACGGCTGTACGAGATTGCGGATGCCCGCGACGTAACAACGAGTACAGAGTTTGATAGCAGCAGTCGCAGGACCACGATCACCGACGGTAACGGCAATGTCACCGAGACGATCTATGGCGATGAGAGCGATGCCCTGGAAGGTCTGGTCGCCAAGAGGAAGTACCCGACCTTCGAGGAAGTCTACAAGTACGATCAGCGTGATCGGCAGGTTGAGGTTGAGCAGATCCTGAGCCCCACGCTGAGCTACACCAGCACCATGGCCTATGATGCGGTCGGCAATGTGGTCAGCCAGACCGATGCCAAAGGTCGCACGCGCCAACGCTTCTACGATGAGCTGCGTCGCTTGGTCAAAGAGATTGACCCGATTCTAGGCGAGACGTTCTATACCTATGACGATCGCGACAATCTGCTGACCGTCAAGGATGCGAATGGCAACACGCACCACTTCACGTACGACAAGGTCAACCGCAAGAAGACCGAGGCCATGCCGATGGGGCAGACCATTAGCTACCGCTACGATCCGAACGGCAACGTGATCGAGCGCAGCAGCCCGAACGGCGCCAAGCGGATGTTCACCTACGACGACGACGGTCGCCTGGAGAGGGAAGAGCACTTTCTTCCGGGCACCACGGTGGCGAGCAAGACGATCAGCTATACCTACGATCAGCGCGGGCTACTCAAGACGTATGACGATGGCCTGACCTCTGGCGTCTACGTGTACGACGACAAGGGCCAGAAGATCGCCGAGACGATCACCTTCGGCAACGGTGCGGGCGCATTCACGAAAACACTGAGCCGTACCTACGAAGCCAACGGCCTGCCCAAATCACTGACCTATCCCGGCACGACTGGTACGCTGAACTTCACCTATGACACCAACAATCAGCTGAAGACTTACCAAATACCAAATCTGGCGGCCGGCAACGACACGCTGACCTACACCTACCGCTGGAACGCGATTCAAAACGCGACCATGCCCGGCGGCCTGACACGCACGGAGACCCTGGATGCGCTGCAACGCCCGGAGCGCATCCTGGTGGCCGGCACCGGCAACAACGGCGAGCCGGTCATGGATCACCGCTATCTGTATGACGAGGTCAGCAACATCAACCGCAAGACCACGCTGGATGGCACCTACGACTATGGCTACGATGCACTCGATCGCCTGACCCGCGCCACGCCACCGGCGAGTCTGATCGCCGGTCCCGGCAACCCCGATGGCCTGCCCGATGAGGCCTACACCTACGACAATGTGCACAACCGACTGACCTCGGCGCATCAGCCTGGCCCATGGATCTACAACGCCAACAACGAGCTGAAGCAGTGGGGCGTGGGTGAACAGCTGAAGGTCATCAGCTACGACGACAACGGCAGCACGGTCAAGGAAGAGACCGGCAACCCAATCAGCGCGACACGCGAGTATGCCTACGACGCCCAGGATCGGATGGTAGAGGTGAAGGACAATGGCGTCACTATCGCTAAATACGCTTACGATCCCATGGGGCGCAGGGTGTGGCGGCAGACCTTTGGGGCCAACTCCAGCGTCACCTGGTTCCTGTTCTCGAATGAGGGACTGCTCGGCGAGTATAACGCAGCGGGATTGCCGATCAGAGTTTACGGCTGGCGGCAAGGAGGGGAATGGAGTACCGGACTTGTTTGGCAACTGGATGTTCAGGGGCTACACATCTCCCACAACGACAGATTGCACGCAGCCGATATCTTGACTTCGGCAGATGAAGGAGAGGTCGTGTGGGATGGGCTACGAGATGGGTTTGGACGAACTGTAACTCGATCTGAGTCGACGACTAGTCTTTCGATGCGCTTTCCTGGTCAGAGCGTTGATGATTCAAGCGGACTGCATTACAACTATTTTAGAGACTACGATCCGGCGCTAGGACGATATTATCAAACGGATCCTATTGGATTGGCCGGAGGCTTAAGTACGTATGCTTACGTCAGCGCAAATCCCATCGTGAAGAGCGACAGCCGAGGGTTGGTTCAATGGGAAGGTACGCAGTCGGGAGGTTCCGTGCTTACGGGCGGAATGTACACCTTTCAGCTACACACCAAAGAGTGTTTTGGCGGAGAAAGAACCTATGTAACAGTTATATTTATTGGTGTTGGTGCGGGTGTCGGACTGGAATTCGAGGGCACTGAGGAGCAAGTGGAGATCAAGGACATCTACGACAATCCAATTCCTATAATATTCAACAGTGATGGCTTCTTGGCGTCGGCAGATATTTTTGGTCCTGCAGATTCATACGCTCAGCGTCTCGGAAGGGCGCTGGCTGGAAAGCCGCGTGAACGAAGGGATAATGGCTACTCTTGCTCGATTATTGTTTTGGGCGAGGCTGGCGGCATGAGTTGTGGCGGATTCTATGGTGCAGCACTTGGAGCTGGCGTTTTGTACGGAAGTTCAACATTGACAGACAGTCGCACAGAGCCTTGTGACTGCGGAGGCGGAAAATGAGTGCGAGATGGCCATGGACAATTATTTTGATTTCAATAGTCGCGATTTTTGCGACAATGTTTATGCGCGATGCATCTGGAACAGAGGGGATGGGGTCAGCGCGAGTTCGCATGGGCATTATTTTTTCGTCGTATATGGCGATGTTGGTATCGATATACACAATTTCCAGAAATAGACAGAAATTAGCCATAGCCTCCGAGGAGCGAAAGTATTCATTGTTCAAAGCGCTTGTGAGCGCATTTGCGTTTTCAGGAATCGTTTGGTTCCTAATGGCGTTAATAGCTCTCCTTATTGGAGGAGCGGCGGCAATGAAATCAGTGATAGGGTGGGCTCCGGTAGTAATTCCTGTGGCGTCAATCGCTAGCTTTCCGTTGGTAAGGCGGCGGATGCGGCAATGATCGGCCTTGGCTGCTCGTAGCAACCTCGCAAGATTTGCAGTGCTCCCAACTTTCTTTCCAAGACGATGCGCTCGAGAATGGCTTCGATGAATGCAGTATTGTCGAGGCACATATGCTGATGCGCGGTGATCAGGTGGCCGACAATGGAGGCACATGGCCAACCCTCTAGACCACCAACTGCAGGACGCAGTCGTTGCTTGGCGCGTTCTGCTTTTCTGCGGCTTTGCTCAATTAATTGGGGGCGCCGCTGGATTTGTGACATCTTCTGATCCCGAATTCCAGCAGGCAGTAATTCGAGGGATAGCCCTCGCGACGCCCGTAGGCATTGCCCTGGGTTGGTGCTGGCATTCGATCTCGGCGCATACGCCTATTGCGCGATGGATTGCGGTAGTCCTACTCGTCGCGTCTATCCTGTTCCCTGTGATGGCCCTTACTGAGGTCGTGGCGTTCTAGCAATCGCAGGTATCGAGATTCCAGAGGGACGGGCGTCGCACAATTTTCCTTATTCGGCTCTAGGGGTGGGCAGGGCAGTTGGCAACGAAGCGGCTCTGTATGCGATTGATGCGGGGATTACGCGAGTTTCTGCCTTCATTGTGTGGCTTGGGCGATTAGCGATTGTTATCACTTGTAAGGTGTGTCGACTGCGTAGGTTGCATCGCCTTGCTGCCGGTATCCCATCAACGCGTCGGTTCTCTTCCGCTCTGCACTGGGCTCCATGATTGCTTGCGCGACCAATTCATCGCACTCGATAGATCTCAGTGCCCGCACGCAGGCGAGTGCTGTCGCTGTACCCCGAAAAATTGCTGACTTGGACTGAAGGGATTCGGTGCTAGACCGGTTCATCGACGAGGTCACCGCGAAACACAACATGGACTTTGTTGCCGTCAGGGTCGCGCAAGTACGCACCGTATTGGCCAGGACCATAATGCGCTCGTTGCCCTGGTCCCCCCTCGTCGCAAACTCCAGCCGCGATTCCAGCGACATACGCCGCATCTACAGCAGTGGAACTGGGCGCGAGAAACGCCACCATGCTGCCGTCTCTGGCGCCCAGACTCCTTGGGCCACTTGGTCGACGGTCATACGGCTATTCGGCAACCCCGCAACAATCCACGTGCATATGGCCAACACAATGGTCGGGTGAAACTACCCCATGGCGGGTAGGAAAACGCGCCACAGCGATGATGCGCGAGTTGCTGGGAAGTTACTGGCGCGGCGACCTGCCGCAGTACGGGTCGTTACGAATTTTCTCGACGGTTCGATATCGACGCTGCCCTTATCGCTTGCTTTAGGGCATCTTCTGACGGTGGCTCCGTCCAATACGAGAAACCGAGTCGCGTTGCATGGAAGACGAATGCCTCGCCCATAAGGCTGTAAGGGCGCGTTGATCGAGGGAGGAATCCCTCGAAGTTGCCGACTAGAGCAAATCGCAGCCGGTGCGCACTGGCCAACATGCCGGCGATCGCATTGCGGGTCTGCTGTGGGTTGAATCGCGTTCGAAGACATTCCATCGCTCCATGTCTCACGGCAGACCAGATCAAGTACTTCCACTGCACCAGCGATAGGTCGTCGTGGTAGTGCGCAGGAAGCCAGTCGAGGTCGGCCGACCATGTGGGCTCGAAGCCGTGCTTGCTCAACTGAAACTCGAAATATTCAACGCATTCGGCTCGAATGAGTGCACGCCACACGATGATCGATTCGTCCCGTGATGCAGTGTCTGATGCGTATTCCTGCAACAAGTCCTCAAGGTGCGAGTCCAGGCCCTGGAGTTCCATGCTTGGCCAGACAAAGTCCCAGGAAAGCTGCTCAATGGGTGTGAGATATCCCCTCGGAGGAAGCTCCCAGTGCGCCGCCGGCCACGGCACCTCGACAACGCCCCGAAGTCGCAGTGTATCCAGGATTCTGACGGCCATCGCCTTTGTGGGACTAATCGATCGTCGAATCCCTCGGCTCCTGATGAGTGCCAACAATCCGCAGGCGTCGTAGACGCCGAGTTCAGACAGATGCTGGGCATGGGCTGGCATTGGTAGCGACGCAAATTGGGCCGGGATGCCTATTCTAAGGAATTCTTAGTATTCAGGTGCGTTCCGACCTAACACTCTCTTGAGCACACTCCTAACTGGGTCTGCTCGTGCCATCTGCCTTCCGCCCATCTCAAAATCCAGTCCCCAAGCGACTGATGGAGGCACGCACGCGAGCAGAATTGTCGCAAAAGAATCTAGGAATTCTCGCAGGCATGGATCCGTCCGTCGCCTCGCCTCGAATCAATCAGTATGAGCGTGGCAAGCATGTCCCGACCTACAACACTCTAGCCCTGCTGGGCAAAGTGTTGGGAGTTCCAGTCGCATATTTCTACTGCGAAGACGACGACCTGGCGGCGATGCTATGTGCCTACGCCGCGGCGACCGATCGCGATAAAAGGAAGATGCATCGTTCGTTGGGTAGCTAGACACTTGGCGCAGGGCGAATTTTCGGGCCTTCACGTATTTGGTTTACGCTCGACGGCACCCATCTCGGGAGCGCGCTCAACCTGCGTGCGAAGCCTTGGAGAAAGCGCATTTCATCCTGGCAACGAGAAAGGTTTTGCCGTTGACAACAGCGCACTCCAGGCGTAGCGTTCTCACGTCGATCCCGGGGGATTGACGAGTGTCACAAGCGTTTTTGTGACGCAACCAGGGGATGCCGTGAGACAAGTCTCGCGTTGGCCCCTCCTGTTTCATAACGTGGCCTCAAAGCCACTGTGGAGCGTGCCCCGTGAACGTCCGTCGGCTACAGATAATTTCCGAATGCTTCAAGGCGCGTGTGTACTGCCGCGTGATCATTTCACTATCTCCCGACGGGCGCGTCTCGGCACCGCTAACGATATCGTCCACCGCCTCCCGGACTGATGGGGCATCGTGGTCTCGTGGTTAGCACCGCACAGATTGTCGACGAGGCACCTAATCCAATCGCCAATCGCTAAGTAGGCCAAGTCATGACAACTCCTTCGCGTCGGCTGATTGTATTTTTCGATGGCACAGACAACGCACCCAAAGACCGCACCAACGTCTGGCGCACGCACGAGTTGCTGGCCGTCAAGGACGCCGCTGGCGTGGAGCAGCTGAAGATTTATATCAAGGGCGTAGGCACCGAGTTGGGCGAACGCGTGAGGGGCAGCATCTTCGGCAGCACGATATCGAAGCGAATCTGCACCGGCTATCAATGGCTGGTCGACAATTACGAAGATGGGGCCGAGATCTATGTCTTCGGATTCAGCCGCGGTGCGTTCTCTGCCCGAAGCCTGGTGCAGATGGTCGCCAACTGCGGTCTGACACGGCCTGCTGTCTCGGCCGCCTGGCGTACCGAAGAGGTCTTTGATCGCTACGAGCAAATCTCGGTTCAGACTGTCGAACGGATTGCACCGATCTGGCGGTTGCGCTACTGGCAACGCAATCCCAACAAGCAGCCTGCCGGTTGGAATCCCACGCTGGACGATCGGCGGTTAATGGATGAGGTCCAGGTGCGCGAAGTGAAAATCCGCATGGCCGGACTGTGGGACACCGTCGGGGCGATCGGAAGAAATGCCATTCACGACCAGGCGGTCGCTACGCAGAAGGCTTCCGCTCACAACGTGCGCCCCACCAAGGCACAGGAATACGGTTACCACGCTCTCGCCATCGACGAACACCGTCCAATGTTCGATGCCACGCTGTGGCGCGCGTTTGTGGAAGACGGCACTGCCAACGACATCAAGGCGAAGTACGCCAGGTATTACGAGCAACGCTGGTTCATCGGTGCCCATTCCGATGTCGGCGGTGGTTATGGCGAAGACAATCTGCCCGATCTTTCGCTGAGCTGGATGATGTCGAAGGCGAGTGCGCTGGGCCTGGCATTCACCTACACGATCGAGCCGCAGCGCGGCGCCTGGCACGCCCCGCTACACGACAGCTTCGAAGCCTTTGCCGGTCAAGTGCTGGCGCTGTGGGACAGACTAATTCCCGGCGACCAGCGCAACTACCGCCAGATTGGCAAGGACGCCAAGCCCGTTACTACGGGTGCCGGAGTTCCCGGTGCATTGTGGGCGATCAACGAATGCATCGACGAAAGCGTCATGCATCGATGGAACGAAGATCCGACTTATCGACCGCCTGGCCTGGCGGAGTATCTGCGTCGTCGTCCCGAATTACTGCCTGTCGGAGCCAACCTGGCACAGCGCACGCATCGCGTCTACGCCAACCAATACTGGAACGAAACCGGCGTCTATCTGCGCGCCAATTCGCGCTACCGCATTCGCGTCGTGCCGAGGATCGGTGAGCCGCTGCGCGACGACACTTATCTTGCCGGCAGCATCGCCGGCGAAGACTGGGACGGTATTGCGCACCGCACCGCCAGCCTGGCCCACGGCAAGCGTAACAACGATGCGAAGTGGTTCGCGCTGATCGGAACGATCGACAAGGATCACCCTTTCCTGATCAGCGATGGCGGCGAATTTTCGACGCCGGTCAGTGGACAGCTGATGTGCTACTTCAACGACCTGCGCATTGAACTGTTCTACAAGAACAATTCTGGTTGGGTGGTGTTGGAAGTAGAGCAGAATGAGGCTGTCAGTGAGCAGTAACCAGAAGGGCAGCAAAGCGCCCGTTCATGCCAACGATGTCGCCAAGGGCCTCTTGACCCAGTGGGTCGAGATGTTTCCGCCGTGGGCTCCGATGATCAATCTGATCGTTCTGGTCGGTCTACTCTTTGCAGTACTGGCAGGAGGCATCGTTGTCACCAACGACGCCAGCATCGCCTGCAGACCTTTGGTGGTCGACGTGCGGCCCGATGCTGAGCAGACGCTTGGACGCGCCTCCATCGTCAGTGCAGTCTTGTTGTCCTTCAGCTTTCTGATGTTGCTGGCAGTCTGCCTCTACCAACTGGTCGTACTGGAAGGCGAAAAGGGGCTGCGCTGGCTGGTCCTCGCAGCTGGAAATGCCGGGAGCTTTGGTTTGATTACAGTCGTCCTCTGGGTCACGATTGGTCGAAGTGCCCTCGGCATTTGCGGCAGCGCAGCGCCGACCGAGTTGACGATTGTATTCATTACTTTCTTTACGATGTTCCTCGGCGCCTTCACGTTGAGCGCGCGATCACGCAACTGGTCTGCGTTCAACGCCCCCGAAGTCAGTAGCGCCTTGGCGCATTATCGCAGTCTGCTTGCCTGCGGATCGTTGCTCCTGGTGACCGGAATGGGCAACGTATTTTTGTACGTGAAGCGACATCCGAGTCCAAGTTGGCTCGATCCCTTCGGTAACGCCATCCTAGTCGGACTTCTATTGAGCTTTGCGATCGCTGCGGTGTTTGTGCCGGTGGGCATGCTGCTGTATCGACGCATGGAAACGCTGTTCTTCGACCAGAAGACAGGCGGTGTGGGTACGAAACGCTCCGAATGGCTGGAGAAGCAGGGACTGCACGAGAATCCGTTTGCGCAGATCGGTTCAGTACTGTTCATCGCGGCGCCAGCGATATCGCCCTGGATAGCGAAGTGGCTGGGGGCTGTGACGATATGAGTGCACTGCTTTGCGCGGCGTGGACCCCGTTGAATTGAGCACATTCAAGGAACGACTATGCCGAAGCCCGCGCACTTCCTGCACGCAAACCATCCCGAGCGAAAGTCGCAGGGTCTGGTCTACAGCGACGACGCGCTGGTCAACGGTCCCGCGACCCATGTGCTCATCGTCGAACTTCGGCTGCAGTTGAAGCGGATTACGCTGGCTGCCCGGTTCCACGCGCCACCTACTTACAGACTGTGGATGTGGTTTCCGGCCGGGTGAAACTCATCAACTCAGACAAGGACAATCTGGCAGTGCTCTAAATCGCCAGTCATAGAGAGAGCTTTCTCTATTGCATTGCTTTCATCCCGGAAGACAAAGACACTAAGGGCGCCGTATTGGTGCACTCAGATGCCGCAAAAACACAGTCAAATACCAAGGAGCATCTAGTGATTCTCGACCTACTTTGGCACCAAGCGCTGATGGGGATGGCGGGTGGAATGATGCTGGAGCTGCTGCACTGGTACCGGCTGACGCGGAAGTTTCCGAACAAGCAGTTCACGCGCAGTCGGCTCTATTGGGTAAGCACGGTATCGATGTGGGGGCTGGGTGCGGTGACGCCGATTCTCTATTCGTCCGGCTCCGCGAGTGCCTTGCTGTGCTTCCATCTTGGCGCGTCGGCGCCGTTGTTGTTGCAGAAGCTAGCCACCGCACCGCCAGCACTGGTGACGCCGCAGTCAAGCACTGGGTTTAGTTTCCGGGACTTCTGCGAGTGGTAGTTGACTACCAGGCGGTTCACGTTGGTGAGGGCGATGGCCGCGCGCCGCTGGTTACGCTGGCGCACAGTGAAGCGCGCCTTACCGAATGCTTTCGCCGCTGTACCGCAATTCCAGATTTGAAAGTGGTGCATATCCTGGGCCACGCCTGGGTTCATGCGGGCCGATTGTTGACAACCGCAGGCGGGCACGAACAGGCACTCGTGGAGTTGTTGGCGCAATTGATAGTCAACAAAGAATCCACATTGCTGCTGCTGGTCGACGTTTGTCACGCCGGCGCATTGGCGCCGGAGCTTGGCCATCTGGGCCTGAGCAATGCTGTGGTGTTGATGGCTTGCGCGGCAGATGAGCGCACCGAGGAGTATGCGATCGAACGCGCCACTCGGCTGACCTTGAACCTGGCCAGCATTATTTCCGTAAAGCGCCAGTTCAACGCACATGAGCTCATCGCCCAGTTCCGCAAATCGCCAGCGGACCCCATCGAGTCCAGACTCCATCCACAGATCTGGAGCATCGGAAGCGGATTCGATCTCGGTTGCCAAGGCGTACAACCAGCCACTCGAAAAAAGAGTACGGCTGCGCTGCTCAAAGCCTTGTTCGCGACAGTGGGAGCCGCTGCACTGTTTGCAGCCACATCAGGTGCGTATTGGTGGTGGAAGACCACGTGGGTCCAGGTCGATCTTGCTGAGCTTGCTTCCTTTGGCCATGGCTGGACGTATGAACTCACGCGTTGGGGCATTGAGCAAAACGCGCGATCTATCGTGCAGCAGGGCACGATGCCGGGCAGTTCGCTGCGATTGGACTTGCCACCCGGAAGTTATAGCCTCCGCATATCCGCTGAGTTTGCCGATCAGGAACCTCGAACCTTGGTCTGGCCCTTGGTGCTGCACGGCACTTTTTCGCCAGAGCTCAAGACTGTGGAACCTACGATGCCAACGTTAGCATCGCTCAAGTTTGCCAGCCGTATGGCCTGGATCAGTGCCGGTGGCGATCGAGTAGCGCTTGGTCGAGACAGCGAACCGATCGAAGCGCCTAACCCGTACTGGATCGACGTTTTCCCGGTACGTGCCCGCGAGGTTTGGGGTACTGATTCCGATACGAAGCTTCGCGAAGCAGATTCAGTAGAGAACGCGCTGGCTCAGGTTCCAGCCGGAAACATGCCGGAGCTGGTCGACGACATGAAGGACATCATGGCGTACCTGGATGCGGAAACCGAGAACCTGCGCGGGATTGATCCAGAGCAATTTCCCTCGGTAATGCTGCGCGCGACGAAGACCCCTTGTGACGACTGCCCGGCGCCCGTCAGCAAAGACGACGCGGTGGCCTGGTGCACTCAACGCGGCGGTCGCCTGCCCACACCCGACGAATGGCAACTGGCAGCCCGTGGACTGGACGGTCGCTTGTATCCGTGGGGCAACCGCTTTGACCGAACATTGGCCAACATCGTCGGACTGCCAAAGACGGGCGAGATGATGGCGCTGACGCCCGTGGATCAATTTCCGCAAGGCACCAGCCCGTTCGACGTTTGGGATACCGTCGGCAATTCAGGCGAGTGGGTCGACGATGGCGACTTGACCGGCAGTATGCAAGCTGGCGGGGGTTACTGGAACGATCGTGACGGCGCCACCGTTTACGCAACGGACCCGGTTAGCGACGCGTTCCCCTACGAAATCGGAGTTCGTTGTGTGCTGGAGGCAGACGCAAGATGAATAGGCAAAATAGACCGCGCAGACTCCGCTGACTCCGGATATGTCAAACGACGCGGACACGCTAAAAGGCGCACTGAACAGATCGAGCGGTGCCGAGCATCCTATGAGGGCTGAAAGCCCCACGCCTGCCACCGCCCCTACAAACAGGCCCTCGCCCTGTACATCGGCTTTGTCAGGTCCTACGACCTCCATATCGAAGATCTGCCTGAGGACGTTGCAACCGAACGCTCTGACCAGATCGTCGCCCGATTACGCTTGGACTCCAAGGCCTCACAGGTTGCCAGTAGCGCCAATAGACCCCATACCTATCAGCCCTTGATGGTGCAAGGGGGCCGCCACAGTGGTGACAGATGAGCCCATAGCCTCTGCTGCCATCGGTAGAGCCGAACGGATGCTGCCCTGGCCTGAAGAGCCGCGCATAAACTCACGATTGCAACCGGAACCCACCGCAGGAGCTCGAAGCCCTCGGACACAAGCGAACTAGTCTTGAGTCGCGCTTCAATACTCGCAACGGCCAACGCAAGCGCAAGACAGACAAGCGAAGATGCATAGGCACGAATTTACATCAGTAGGGCGGGGCCCACGGCACACTCCAAGTGTTTAGAGAAGAGTGAATAGTGCGCGTCTCGCCGAGAGCGCGCTGCCGATCTGCGGGGCGTGTGGGAATAGCAAATCCGGATCAGCCCGGATCCTACCGGGCTTTCGAATCTTGATGCAGCTCGTACAGCGCATCCAGCGGTCAATCCCGGCTCCCACGCAATGCGCTACTTACCGTTGACTTCGACCATCCAGCCAACAATGACGGGAGCTTGGATACCGCCATGACGCCGAAACCACACAGTGCATACCAGCAGCTTTTCCGAAGCCCAAACTCGCAACCCGCCTGCACCTCTGCCTGAAATCATGCGCAATGAAATTCATCCGGGCATAGACAAGCAAACAATTGAAATCCTCCCGCCTTACCGAGGAATAACTACTCCCAATTTGTGGTGGGAGGAAGTGCAGCGGCACCTAAAATCACCGCCGTTGACACCGGCAACGCAGCAGGCGTAGTCTTTAATATGTCGATCCTGGGGGATTGACGGGTATCGCAAACGTTTTGTGATGCAACCAGCGGATGCCGCGAGACAAATCTCGCGTTAAGCCCTCCTGTTTCATAGCGTGGCCTCAAAACCACTGTGGAGCGTGCCCCGTGAACGCCAGCGGTCTTGGTTTATTGCCAAATGTTCCGTGTCACTTGGTGCAACATCGCCGGTGCTGGTGGCGCACCCCCTCTGCACTTCATCTTGCGGATCCAGACCTCCATGATCACGGAGCGGCGCGGCTTCGTGCATTGGATGCCACTATTCACGTAGCAAAGCTGCCAGACCGCAAACCTATCTCAGTTCTTGCCCGCGCTCAGCAGCGCCCGCGAGCGCGATCCAATCTCAATTCGGAAGAGACCACACGACCGATTGGGAAGGCATATCGGGGTGGGCTCTAAGCGAAACAAAAGTTGGTTTAAGCCCGGTAGCTTTGATCTGAGTAGGAGGAGGAAAACGATCTTTATCATTATCCCAACAGCAATTCCCGTCAACGTTCGATCTACAATCTTTGAGGACCGACAATGAGACACTTCAAGTACGTTTTTTTTGTCTTGTCAGGTATTCTGGCATTCTCGGCGCTAAGCGCACCTGTCATGCAATCCGAAGAGGATGAGCATGAACAGCAAGAAAGGGAACGGCAAGATCGGGAGGATACTCACCCTGATCAACCGCATCCGTCAGATTACGAGGACGACCCGGATTCAGATCCGCTCTCAGAAAAGAAAGATCCCGAACCCGATGAGCAGTGGATAAGCTCTTGAGAAAGCAAACTTCACTAAAAGCAGCGCTCGCACTGTCATTCAGTGAGTGGATAATGTTGGTGCTCGTCGAAAACTGACAATCTCTGCGCGTTGAAACTTGACCAAGAATGGAAGCCGAGGGAAGCGTCCCTCGGCGGGCGTTGAGTGTATCGACAGACAGTGCCGATGATGATTCCGGGTCTGGGTTCAGGAGAGTGTCTCGACTTCTTCCGTGCCTGGTTTGGTTCTTGCCCGCTCGCGTGATTTGATGCGTGATTTGATGCGTGCCTTGGCGGTGCCTTGCTCGTTGCGGGCGGCTACTCCCTTCAGCCAGATCGCAATGTGAGTGCGTCTGCCGGAGCGCACTCGGAATCAATATCCGAGCTTCATGCTTCATTGAGCCCTGACCGTACAGAAGATCCGAGAACGGAGCCCGCAGCGCCCACGCGGGAGACGATGCAGCACCGATCTCTAAGAACTGACGTGGGTCGTGAATGAACCTACAAGCGATTCGGAACCCTTATCGGGGGCAGGGCAGGCGGTTGACGACCAAACTTCGATCCGGCAACGCCAACGGTTTTGCCGTTGACAACACCGCACTCCAGGCGTAGCGTCCAGCTCGTCGATCCCGGGGGATTGACGAGCGCCACAAGCGATTTGTGACGCAACCAGGGGATGCCGTGAGACAACTCTCGCGATGGACCCTCCTGTTTCATAATGTGGCCTCAAAGCCACTGTGGAGCGTGCCCCGTGAACGCAAGTGGTCTTGGTTCATCGCGAAGTCCTACGTGCCACCCGGCGCACTACCGCCAATGCTGGCGCGCGCGCGATGCACTTCATCCTACGATTCTAACCCTGCGTGATCGCGTGGCACAGCGCCTTCGTGCCTTGGACGACACCACTCACACAGCAAAGCTTGCCAACCGCAATCAATCTCTGAACTTCCCTGAGCTGAGCAGCACTCGCGAGTGCAGTCCAATCGCAATTCGGAAGAGACGACACGACCGATTAGGAAGGTCTATCGCGAGTAGCTGGCATAACACCAAGACTCCAAGTGTTTCCAATGAGCTTCGGATCGGCATTGAACGGTATGAAGCGCGACATACGGCAACAGGTCTGTTTCATGGCAGTCCGCAGCGGCTTCTGCGAAAGTGAATTCGCGTCCGTGGACCCCGCTTCTATGGGCAGCGCCGTACCGGCGGCGGGGCGCGCAATCCTAGCCATCATTCTCAAGTACACGCTGGAGGACTAACGCCCATGGCCCGTCAGCCATTACACGTCAGTAAACCAATTGTCCGCGTGAGCACGATTGGTCACGTGGATCACGGTAAGACGACGCTGACTGCGGCGCTGACGATGATCGGCGCGGCACGTTTCGGAGACGAGTTCAAGGCATACGATCAGATTGAAGATGCGCTGGAAGAGAAGACGCGCGGCATCACGATCTCAACGGCACACGTTGTGTACGAGTCGCCGAACCGGCGTTACGCCCACGTGGATTACCCTGGCCATGCCGATTATGTGAAGAGCATGATAACGGGCGTGGCGCAGATGGACGGCGCGATCCTGGTGTGCTCAGCCGCTGACGGTCCGATGCCGCAGACGCGCGAACACCTCCTTCTGGCTCGTCAGGTCGGTGTGCCCTATGTCGTCGTGTTCCTAAGCAAGGTCGACATGGTCGACGATGTTGAGCTGCTAGATCTGGTGGAAATGGAAGTCCGCGAGCTTTTGTCGACGTACAACTTTCCCGGTGACAACACGCCGATCATCAAGGGTTCGGCGTTGAAGGCACTGGAAGGTGACCAGAGCGAAATCGGTGTGCCGTCGATCATCAAGCTGGTGGACGCGCTGGACTCGTACATCCCTGAGCCGCTGCGTGACGTCGAGAAGCCGTTTCTGATGCCGGTGGAAGACAAGTTCTCGATTTCGGGACGCGGTACGGTGGTGACGGGTCGCATTGAGCGTGGCGCGATCAACGTCGGCGACGAAGTCGAGATCGTGGGTATCCACCCGACGGTGAAGACGACCGTGACGGGTGTTGAGATGTTCCGCACATTGCTAGATCGCGGCGAAGCGGGCGACCTCGTTGGTCTGGTGCTTCGCGGCATCCAGCGCGACGAAGTGGAGCGCGGCCAGGTGCTGTGCAAGCCGGGCTCGCAGACGCCGCATACGGAATTCGAAGCTGAGGTGTACGTGCTGTCAAAAGAAGAGGGTGGGCGTCATACCCCGTTCTTCAAGGGCTATCGTCCGCAATTTTACTTCCGCTCGACGGACGTGACAGGCGAATGCCAGTTGCCGGAAGGCGTGGAGATGGTGATGCCAGGCGACAACGTTAAGATCAAAGTGCAACTGATCGCGCCGATCGCGATGGACGAAGGTCTGCGCTTTGCGATCCGGGAGGATGGCCACACAGTCGCCGCCGGCGTAGTAACAATTCTGGGTGGCCATGTAGGCGCACGCCCGCATTGGCGGCACCGTACCTCTGTGGCAAACGGAGATAGGATCGGCCCTCCCCGCTTGGAGAAGGGAACACCACGTTCAAGTAATGGTGAGCAGGAGTCGGTTAAGAGGGAGACAAGCTTAGGTAGGCGTACGCCATTAGCTAGATCGCCCGTGGCCGCGAAGCGCGAAACTCGCCATGTGCAGGCCAGGATACTTCCGCTTGGCGTCGCGCCGGACTCTGAGCCGGTGCCGCTGATCGCTCTGGCCGCAGTCACCGACTACCAGCTGTTGGTGCATGTGGGCATTGATCGCGGAGGCTCCTTCATCGTCGCCAGAGAGCCCCTGGACGAAACGACACTGTCGGAGAGCGCCGACGGGCACTTGCTGAAGATCGTCTACTGCCCGCTCTCGTCGGCCTTCGATGCCGCCGGTGGCCGCAGCATCCCGCAACCGATGCAGGCCAACGTGCGGCTTCCCGTCACCGGGGACAGCGCCCCAGCCGAGTTCGTGCTTCGTTGCGGCGAGTCGCCGCGGAATTTCCGGGCGCGGGTAATCGTAGCGCACCAGAACCGGGTGCTGCAGACGCTGATGCTGACCGTGGACGAAGCCGGGATGCCGGCACTCCAACCCGAGAACCGGTTCGCGCCCATGCTGGCCTCACCCAGCGCCGACGTGCCGGCCGACTTGGCCTTCGTGGTCAACGATAATCCCGATGGCGCCTCCGGCCTGGCCACCCTGCTACCGAATGCAGTGTCATTCCTGGAGCCCGAAGGGCTCAAGGAATCCATCCGACGTATGCGGGTCGCGCTGTCGACCGCGGTGGCCTCGGACGTGGGGGAGACCGTGGCCATCGACTCAGAGTCCAATCTCAAGCTGATGCTGATGCTGGCCAACCACGGCGCGATGATCCTCGAGGCGATCAGCCGCCAACATCCGTTGGGGGAATTAGATCGCGCCTCGCGGGTACAGGTGGTTGAGGCCGTAGACAAGGCCTACTTCCCCATCGAGTTCCTGTACGCCGGCAAAGCACCGATGCTGGACGCAAAGGTTTGTCCCAACGCCGTGGCAGCCCTCGAGGCCCCCACGCGAAAGTTCCATGATGACTGCCCGCACCGGGACGACGTCAATTTCGTCTGCCCGGCAGCATTCTGGGGGTTCGGGAAATGCATCGAGCGCCATGCGTCCACCGGAGATTGCGCGCATCTGGTCAGTGTGCCGGTGCCGGGCGACGAACGGCTGGGCCCGTTTACGTCCGCTCTCATCGCCGCAAGTACCCGGGCCGTGAATCAAATGAAGGGACCCCAGGGGCTTCCCAAAGTTGTGGCCGCACACGTCGCCAAAGTTTTCCACGCCAAGTCCTGGAAAGAATGGAAGACAAAGGTTGGCGAGGAGAAGCCGGACCTGCTGATGTTGATGCCGCATTCGGGAGAATCCACGGAGCTGCCTGGCATACCGATACTCGAAGTGTCGCTGCATGACCTGCACGCCAGCCACCTCGACGGGACGTACGTACGGGCCGGTGATTCCGGCATAAAGGGTCCGTTGGTAATGCTGTTGGGTTGCAGCACAACCTTCGCCGAAACGCCGTTCCTGAACTTCGTGCGCCGATTCAACCTGTCGGGTGCACCGATCGTCATCGGCACCTTGTCAATCATCCACGGCACCCAGGCGTCGACGGTTGCCAAGCAACTGCTCGTTGCCATCGCCAAGCCCGAGCATGAGGTGCTTCGCTTCGACGAGGCAATCCTGGGGGTGAAGCGCAGGCTGGCGGCAGCCGGCCACAGCGTCGCCTTCAGCCTGATTGCTTACGGCCACAGTTCGTGGCGGATTTGACCGGAGGACACCGATGTTCAACGTCCACATGCTTGATGCCGGCCATGGCGACTGCCTCTGGGTGGAATACGGCAGTCCTAACGCCGCCAAGCGCATGCTCATAGATGCCGGTACCGCGGGCACCTACACCCGCTCACTGCTGCCGCGAATCCAGTCCGTGGTGGATACCGAAGGCAGGTGCGTGTTTGAGCTGTTCGTGATCACACATATCGATGACGACCATATCGGCGGATCCTTGCGTCTGCTCGACGAACTGGACCCGACCGCGGTAAAGATCAAGGAAGTCTGGTTTAACGGCTACTTCCACCTATCCGACGAAATCCCTTCCGACCTGGGTGCGGTGCAGGCTGAGAAGCTCACCGAGCTGATTCGCCGCGGCGGCTGGCCATGGAACCGGAAATACCGGCGCCGGGCAGTTATGGTGCCGCGCCAAGGAAGGCTCAAGTCCTACGAGTTCACCGGGATGAAGTTGACCCCGCTTTCCCCCACATTCGACAATCTGCAGAAACTCAAGGGCAGCTGGGAGCAGGTCATCCAGGAGGCGGGTTTGGTTTCGGGCACGGCGTTTGAGGACGCCGAAACGGTGCTGCCCGGAGGCTTTCTTGGCGATGACGTGGAAGTCATGGCGAAACTGCCGTTCAAGCAGGATCCCACGCCAGCCAACGGCGCAAGTATCGCCTTCTTGGCCGAGCACAACGGAGTTCGCGTGCTGTTCGGCGCGGATGCCCATCCTTCGGTCCTGGTCGGCAGCATCGAACGGGCGCCCTTCCTCGGAGCGCCGGTGCCGGTCCACGCGTTCAAGCTTCCCCATCATGGCAGTGCAAAGAACGTGTCGATACCGATGCTCCAGGCGTTCCCCGCTGACCACTACCTAGTGTCCACGGACGGCGCGCGATTTAATCACCCCGACGATCCGGCGATCGCCCGTGTGGTGGTTGTCGCTCAGGGACGCGACGTCACGCTGCACTTCAACTGCGAAAGCGAATACAACCGGGATTGGGGGAGGCCGGATCGAAGTGAGGCGTTCGGCTACAAGACGAGGTTTGGCCGGCCCGGCGCCGGGCTCTTAGTCGAACTAGGCCAGGACAACGGGTGATGAAGCCATGAAACGTTGAGTCATTTGCGCAGAAGGCATCTGGAACCTGCGCGACCAGAAAAAGCCGGGTGGCGGCCGACGATGATGCAATTCCCGTCTTCGCGGCATAGCGCTATTCAGATGCAGCGAGCACCACGCCGCTGTTTCAACGATTGAAAGGAGGCGACGATGTCGGACGACAAGATCGAGCCAATTAGCGGAACAGCGGCCACCACGGGCGGTTCTGATTCCGGTATTGCGCGGCAGGCCTATGTCCTGATCCATGGTATGGGCGAACAGCGTCCTATGGATACGGTTAAGGGTTTCGCCAAGACGATTTGGGCGCTCGATCCCGACATGCACGTACCCAAGATGCCCAATGCTGAGCAAATGTGGAGCCGGCCCGATAGTCGGACCGGCTCTCTGGAATTGAGGCGAATCACGACGCGCAGGAGTAGGTCCAGCGACAGTTTTCCTAAGGGTGTGCGGACCGATTTTTACGAACTCTATTGGGCGGACCTAACTGCTGGCTCGACATGGGCGCAGTTCTCGTCGTGGGTTCGGCATTTGTTGTTTCGGCCCTGGTCGAAAGTTCCGGTCGACGTCAGAGCGGTTTGGTTGTGCCTATGGATAGGAGCTTTAATCGTCACCGCCCTGGGGTTCGTGTCCCTGATTCCCGAAGCGGCTTGGAAGGAGCATGCGCCCAGCTGGCTGTCTAGGGCAACCATTGCGGCCATTACCGCGTCGATTCTCGCTTTCATGCATCGCAAGGCAACCGCGAGCTTCGGGCGAGTCGTGAAATACACCCGGTCGGACCCCGACAATATCGCCGCTCGAAAGGCAGTTCGCGAACGTGGCCTGGCTCTACTACGCGAACTTCACGCAGGAGAGGGGAACGCAATCTATGATCGCGTGGTGCTTGTCGGGCATAGCTTGGGCACGATCCTCGCACACGATCTCGTCAGTCACTTCTGGGCAGAACAGATCGGGGCGCAAGCCTTTGACGCCAGATCGGAGAAGGGCGAGGCTGTAGCACGCCTGGAAGCAGCAGTAGCAGCGATCGAGTCGAACGCATCTCGCGAAGTACTCGCCACCTTTCGCAAGGCCCAAGGCAAGTTGGGGCGAATATTGCGCACAGAATCTCAGCGCCCTGACACCCGTTCGCGATGGCTGATCAGCGACTTGGTGACCATTGGAAGCCCGCTCACTCATGCCGAAGTTTTGTTGGCCGAAGGAGCTGATGACTTGAAGGCACGCTGCCGAACCCGCGAGCTGCCAACCTGCCCGCCATTTCGCGAGAAGCTTGATCCACAAGTCGCAGAGGCAGCGCACTGCGCGGGCTTGCTGCCCCACGGCGAATCCAGCCTCCTGTCCTATCGCATCGGAGAGAATTCGGAAAAGTGGGCGCTGCATTTCGCTGCTCCCTTCTCCGCGGTCCGCTGGACCAATGTGTTCGACCCAGCGCGAAGAGTGGTGCAGGGCGACATGATCAGCGGTCCCCTTGCAGAAAATTTCGGAAAGGCGATCCTCGACATGAACATATCGAAGGGCGATCAGCCATCCCGCAAGTTCACGCACACGAGCTATTGGGATGCCGAACAGTCGTCAGCTCGCTTGAAGACGATTCGGCAGGCGATCAACTTGCTAGATCGAGAGATTGGCTGGTGCACTTCGGAATCAAGTTGACAAGCAAAGGTGCCTTGCGAGTTCTATGCGATTAGGGCGCGTTATCGAGGGCAGGGCAGGACCACTTTTGGCGGGTCCTTCTCTCGCACCCGACGTAGTGGATGCCGCGATCTAAGCGAACTCCTGCACGCCACACTGGCCTGAGCGAGAGCAGGCGCGGTCGCGAGAACGGCACTCACTGGATCTCAGTGGCGTAGTTGAACCTGTGACCTGAGTGACCTCGGGCCCGGTGCTATGGGTATGCGTCGCGAACGCACAATGCGCGTTTTCCGACCGAATCGTCGGTAGAAACCGCAGCGCGCTGACCGTTAACAAGCACAACGCGATAAGCCGTTCCGGGGCTTGCTGTGCTCCCGCTCCAAAACTGGTTCTTCGAAAGCTGAAAAAGGGGCGACACCTTGCAGTCGCTCGAGCCACAACTCGTTGTGAGTGTCCCGCTCTCCTCGTACAGCCCTCTCAGCTCGTCCACGGTCGGCAAACGCCACGCGGGGCCTTTGGCCTCACAGTAGCTCCGCGCGTCGTTCCAAGTCAGATCCCCCCGGAAGGCTTCTAGGTTCGAAAAGCTGTTGTCCGCCTTCTGCCACTGACGTTGGTTCGACTGATCAACCAATACACCGTCGGCGGCCAGCACGAAGCGATTTTCCGGGCGCAGCCACTGGCTGTCAGAGGTAAAGGCGGGTCCCCACCGAACAGCAGCCTCGCCGTATCCGTTAAGGCGCACCATCAGGCGTCCCGCTTGACCATCACGCTGAATCCACTCACCGAAAACGACTCGGGAACTTGCGGGTGGAATGCCTTGCAAGAGGATTTTCCCGCCCGCCCTACCCGGATCATTCGTGAAAGTCGCCGTTCGGCCGCTTGCATCGAACTGCACGCGACCCCAGTGCGGTCCGCCTATCCAAGCGGTGTTGGAGAAGAGCTGCCCAATCGCATCGGCCATTTGGTCGGGCACCTTGAGCAGCGATCCTTGGGTCCTCGCTAAGTCACTTTCATCAAAATTAGCGATGTACGTTTCGTAGGTGAGGGACGGCTCTGCGGGTGGGTTTGGCCGCCGTCGCAGCAGCTCGCTGAAGCCGTACGCCACTACCAGCAGCACTAGTCCGATAACGGCGGCTCGAGGTCGTCTTGATGTAGCGCTGCCCAGAAGTTGGGCCGACGGGCCGGCCAGTGTGAGGCTCAAGTCACCGGTATGCAGTGCGCTGACGTCATCGTGACCATGGAGTCGTACCGCATCGACCCCGTCGCGAAACGAGTCTTTCACTGTGCAACCATTGCCGAGCGATCGGTAGAACGCGACCGTAAATCGCTTGGCCGCATCATCGTCCAGCGCGTTGGTGGTTCCGATCACCGCCTTGACGACACCAGACAGCCGCCGTGCCTGATCGTCCGAATAGCACGCGTTCAGTACGACGAGTTCGACACCACGGTTCTCCAGAAACAGTGCAAGGGCGTCGCCCTCGACGACATGCTCTCCGCCGTCTTCGTTACGAAGGACGATTCCCGCTGAGGACCCGTGCCCACTAAAGTGAACGACCGTCGGCTTCTCCTCGCGCACGCACCGAACTAAGTCATCGGGCTGGACTGCATGTTTCGCAACGAGCGCTATCTCGCGCCTGTAGCTGGTGCCTGCTAACTCCCGCTCGAGACTCCGCAGTTCGCCTTCGAGATCAAGGCGGGGCGTCAAGCTCGGATTGGCAGCCAAGAATAGGATTCGCATGGTGAACCGCCCCGGCTTTCGTGGAGGCTGTTTGGTTTAAGTCATGCAGCCATTGGGACTGCAGGACTGACGTGTTGCCGATAGTAGTTCGCTTCCGCTTCGGCAGGAGGAATATAGCCGAAGGGTTGGAGCAGGCGCTGGGTATTGAACCACGCGACCCATTCGAGGGTGGCGAGCTCCACAGACTCTTTGGTCTTCCATGGTGTGCGCCGGTGGATCGGTTCGGCCTTGTAGAGTCCGTTGATCGTTTCGGCGAGCGCGTTGTCATAGCTGTCGCCCTTCCTGCCAACTGACGGTTCAATGCCGGCCTCGGCCAGGCGCTCGCTGTAGCGAATCGACACGTACTGCGATCCACGGTCACTGTGATGGATCAAGGTGCTGTCGCGCTCGGGTTGACGTGCGTAAAGGGCCTGTTCCAATGCATCGAGCACGAAGTCCGTCCGCATCGAACTGCTGACACGCCAACCGACGATGCGTCTGGCGAACACGTCGATGACGAACGCCACATAGAGCCAGCCCTGCTAGGTCGACACGTAGGTGAAATCCGAGACCCAGAGCTGGTTGGTCCGGTCGGCACGGAATTGACGGTTGACCCGGTCCAGCGGGCACGGCGCATTGCGATCGCTGATCGTCGTGCGCACCACCTTGCCGCGCATCACACCGCGCAGTCCCTGTCGCCGCGTGAGACGTTCGACAGTGCAGCTCGCCACCGCTACGCCCTCGCGCCCCAGTTGCCGCCAGACCTTGTCAGCACCGTAGACCTGCATGTTGTCCTGCCAAACACGTTCAATCTGCGGCACCAGCACTTCATCACGTTGCACACGCACGCAGAGGCGCTGCGGATCGCGTCGCAGCGCCGCGTGACGTCGATAGCCCGACGGGGCAATCTGCAGAACCTTGCAGATTGGCTCGACCCCGTAGGTGTCGCGATGCGCGTCGACGAAATCCCTTAGTACTTGAGTCGGCGGTCGAGCTCCGCCTGGGCGAAAAACGCGCTCGCCAACTTCAGAATCTCGTTGGCCCGACGTAGCTCCTTGACCTAGCGCTCGAGTTCCTTCAAGCGCTGTGCCTCTGCGCTGGTCACGCCGTCTCGTACACCCGCGTCAACCTCATGACGCTGGACCCAGGCCAGCAGCGTCTGCGGCACACAGCCAATCTTCGGCGCGATTGATTCAACCGCTGCCCATTGCGAGGGGTACTCGCCTCGGTGCTCCTGCTCCATTCGCACCGCTCGCTCGCGGACCTCAGGGGAAAACCTGTTCGACTTGTTCATGGCTCCATCTTCTCAAGAGTAGGAGCCTCCTTGAAAGCCGGGGCGGTTCAAAGGCTCTAACCGCTCTTCCAGACTTGAAAGGAGCTGCGCTGTGGCCGATGGCTGAGGCTACCGAAACAAGTGGCGATTAGAGAACCTTATCTCGGCTGTGACAACATGTACGTCGCCAAAGACGTACAATTGTTGCGGCCGACGTTGGCGTACCGGAAGCAGCATGACCCCCACGCGGTTGAAGCTAACTCGAACTCTTGCGGCGCTGATTGTTGCCACAGTGGGGCATGGCGCGTTCGCGGCGACGATCAGCGGAACCGTCACGACGCCCGGAGGGGCGCCAATTCCCGATGGACTGGTACGGGTCTACAGCTCGGCCGGAACGTCATTGGGCATCGCCCTACTCGGCAGCAACGGCAGTTTCACTTACGGCGGCCTCGCGGCCGGGACTTACTACGTCCGCACGGAGGGCACTGGCCACTACGACGAACTCTTCGACGGACTCCCGTGTCCGCAGCGAAGCTGTGTCGCGACGTCTGGCACGCCGATCATCTTGGCAAGTAGCACGAACGCCACCGCATCGTTTGTCCTCGCGCCGGGCGGCGCGGTCCGCGGCACGGTCGTGTCGACATCCTCTGGCTTGCCGATCAGCGACGGACTGGTCCGCATTTATAGCGCGGGCGGCACTTCGCTCGGGATCGCGCTGCTAGGGAATGACGGCTCGTATCGGTACGGCGGCCTGGCAGCGGGGACGCACTACGCGCGCACGGAAGGCACAGGCTCATTCGACGAGCTGTGGAACAACCTGCCTTGTGCGCAACGCAACTGTGTGCCCGTAAACGGGACCGCAATCCAGGTCATTGCCAACGCTGACAGCACAGCGAACTTCAGTTTGGCCGACGGCGGTGCCGTGACTGGACTCGTCACGCGAGTGGGCACGGGTACACCGATTTCAGATGGGCTCGTTCGCGTGTACAACGTAGGCGGCACGTCGCTCGGCATTGCCTTGCTCGGCAATGACGGCTCGTATCGCTATGGCGGCCTCGCAGCCGGAAACTATTTCGCGCGAACCGAAGACACCGGAGCCAACGATGAACTCTGGAACAACCTTCCGTGCCCGCAGGGAAGCTGCACACCGACCACAGGCACACTGATCGCGATTGCGGCTAACGCGGTGGCGGTGAACTTCGAGCTGACATCGGGTGGCGCGATTGGCGGAACGGTGACGGCAACCGCGGGCGGCGCGCCGATCTCCGATGGACTGGTCCGCGTGTACGACGCATCGGCAAATTCCGTCGGCATCGCGTTGCTCGGCAATGATGGTAGCTACGTGTACAGCGGCCTCGCGGCCGGTACGTACTACGCCCGTACCGAGAGCACGGGTTACTTCGATGAGTTGTGGAATGGCATCGCGTGTCCGCAGCGCAATTGTTCGCCTGCCAGTGGTTCACCGATAACCGTCGGGGCATCCGGGACCGCGCTCGCGAACTTCGTGCTCGATGCCGGAGGCACAATTGCCGGATCTGTCACTGATCAGGCTGCCCAGCCGGTATCGGACGGGTTGGTGCGGATCTACTCGCAAGCGGGCGCATCACTCGGCATCGCGTTGCTCGACGCGGGCGGCGATTACCACTACGGCGGACTCGCCGCTGGCACTTATTTTGCGCGCACCGAAGACACCGGCACCGACGACGAACTATGGAACAACATCTCATGTCCGCAAGGTGTCTGCAGCCCGACCAACGGCACGCCGATCACGGTCGGGCCAAATGCCGCGACACTCGCGAACTTCAGCCTCGGTGGCGAGCCGCCGCTATTCGGAAACGGGTTCGAGTAAGCCGACTGCCCGCGTCTCGCAACGTGGTCGTTGCGTCAGTGCACGCGTGCACGGCATAGCCGTTCCACCGCGGTTCTAATGGACCATAGGCGCACTCCATCTATGAACGCTCTTCCTTGATCGAGTTTCGATCATACTCGTGCCGATAGGCGATTGTTATCGGGGGTAGGGAAGGACTCCTTTCGACCTATTGTGTTGAAAAACTCGGGCGCATCAAAAAGTGATGCCGAAACAGAGCGCTCAACCGGGATTTTTTACGTTTTGAGCCGCGAAATCGCCTTCTCGTGGGTCACTTTTCAGGCGTCTGTCGCAGCACGTGAGTTTTTCAACACAATAGACCCGAAGCGGTCGTTCGAAACGCCAACCTGACCCCAGTTTTCGTTTGTCTGCACTGCTTTTCGGGCGCTTAGCGCTCATCGATGCCGTCAACTACCAGAAGCTTTGGCTGGATGAACTTTTGCGCGCACTCAAGGAGGCAGAGGCCTAGCAGGATGATGTCAGTCGACAGCTGCACTACTTGCGATTTCGACGGCGAGAGGCTTTTGCCTAGAATCGTTTCGTCTTCGCACTCTTGCTGACATCATCGCGCCGCTTCGCTCGATTCGGTGGATGCTGCGACATCTCGCGGCTGCAAGGAAATCTGAAGCTTTGCGAGCTCCTCAGGAGGGTAGGTCACCGAGAGCCTGTTGAGGTAGTTCAGCAGGTCGTCCTGTCGTGGCTGACCGAACGCGAGGCGGTAGACCGTGAGGCTGCGTTTGAGCCAGTCCAATCGCTCGTGTTCACGACTGAATGGCAACATGGGGACCCGTCGCTCGACACTTATGGGACCCTCATACAACCAGTACGGCACCAGGTCACTGTCGTTGCTCGTCTCCGCTCTCGCCGCGGCGAACATTGCCGCCCAGGGCTCACGACCCGGGTCCGAGGACTGCCGCAGCGCGTCGCCTTGCTTGTGAGCGAGGTTCAACCGAACCGCATGACTCTTGAATCGATGGATTCGACCCTCACGCTGCTCGAGGTCCACGGGGTTGCCGGGAAGGTTCCAGTGGTAAATTCGGTAGCAGTAGGGATGGAAGTCCAAGCCTTCCTGGCCCACCGAAGTCGAGGCAAGGACAAAAGGCCGGAAAGGCGAGTTGAATGCGTCACGCACGGCACCCAAGCGCTCAGCGCCATTGTCCTCATCCTTGTAGTCGCCCAGCCGCATGGCGAAGCGCCCACGCATCTTGAAACTGCCGTGATGCGTGTCCTCACCCTTGGTCATCGGGTCATCGACATCGATCAGCGCGGGTCGAATGCTCAGGGCATTCGCCATCGCCGTTGCAACCTTGCTCGCACGGATGGCGTGTGGTTTTGACGACAGCCCTTCGGCGTCCACCAGGTAGTGCGCGTACTCGTCAAGAACCGCTTGAAGGTTGTGCGATGCGCAGAACTGCAAGACTGCGCGCCAGTAACTTTCATCGGAGTCCCCGCGGAGGAGGGCTACCGACTCATGTTGGTTGAAGAGCGTACGGAAGCCCCAAGCCACCGTGGCCGCCCCTTGCAGCAACACAGGGTCGTCCCATGACAGGTCCGGAGCGACTCTGTGCAGGGCGCGCAGGGCGCAGGTCGCCGGACTACCCAACGCGACATCTGCGAGGACATCCAGCACGTCGTCGGGCACCCCAGCCAAGTCGAGCCCGCCAGCCACCCGGGCCAGTTCGACGACGTGGTCCGTGAAGCCGGTGTCCTCTCCCGACGCGCGTGCGCCTGCCGGTGTCACAACAGCGCGTAACCCCTCAGGCGAGTCCAGCCACGTGGAGAAGTGAGGAAAGCCAAAATGGTCCAAGGCCGCGGGCCCGGCCCATACCCACGAGCCGTCGGCGTTGTCCGTTGCGGAGGTATTGGCTTGCTCTCGGTTCAACCATTGCACAAGCGCATCGCGCGCGACCTCACGGACGACCTGCAAAGAGAGCGGCCCTTGGGCGCGCATAAACTCGGCGTACGGGTCAAATCCGGACGCGAGGGTGGGGGACGGACAGACGAGAAGCATGGCCCGCAAGCCGGTCAACCGTTCGCCCGATGAGAACTGTAAGGGTCGGGTGCGATGTGTGTCGAAGTAGCCCGTTCGCTTCCTGTCTTTCTCTGGCTCGCCCACCGCGCGGCGCTCAGCCTCGTACGACAGCAACGCGGCAATGGCGTCGGGCACCATGGACCACGAAGAGAAAACAAGAGATTTGGTCAGCGGTGCGCCGCTCGGACTATGACCGTAGTACGGCAAGCTCGGAGGCAGCCAAAGATGCTGGTCGAGCCCTTGGCCGAACACATCCTCGCTGAGCGCCCGCAGTCGACCGTTGGCCATCGCCACCGGCTCGTAGTTGTCGATACGCGACCGGTCGAGCATGGCTGGGCGGGCGGCACACAATGCCTCGTGCAATGCAGGGTTCGAACGCGTCAGGGCGTCTTTCAGCTGGCGCTTCAGCGCGTAGTCGCGCATGAAGTTCAGCAGGTAAGGCGCGGACTTCCAGTATTCGATGATGTCAGGAGCGCCGAGGACCTTCGCGACTTGCGATACCAAGGCGGCGTGCACGAGGTCGGCGGGTTCGACGCGGACGTGCATTGGCACCTCGCGCAACATCGAATCACGTGCCGCGGTGTTATCCACGCGCTCTGTACGCGAGATGACGTGACGAAGCCGCGTCTCCACGTGGTCGCGCGCGGTGGCTGCTTCCTCGTGAGATGCGGGCAGACCGCGCAGGAAGTCGCGGAACTGCTTCATCTCCGCTTCGAGCGACTTGGCGACATCATGTCCGCGCTGCGCACCGTAGAGGAACGTGATGGTGTCGAGGAAATCGCGGTAGTGCTGGCCGTCCTCCTCGGCATCACCTTGCAGCGTGAGCATCTTGTACGGGGTTGCCGACAACAACAGGGTACGCGCGGCTTGTCCGTTGTCGGTGTAGTCGAACAGTTCGCGCGCGAGTAGCGCCGCATCGCTCGACCCATGAAGCAGATCGCGGAAGCGCTGAAACTCGTCGAGAACAATGAGGTCGGGCTGTAACGCATGGACGCATGCGCGTGACAACTTGCTGCGAAGCTTCGCAATGACCGCGTTGCGCAGGTGCTGATGTTCGTCAGGCCAGACCTCCCGACAGTAAGAGAACATCTGAAATGCTTGCCGCAGTTGGCCAGAGAACGCCGCATCCGTCGTGATGCTGTGCAAGAAGCTGTCGACGATGGTCGCCTCGACGCCATCTAAGCTCAGTTGGTCGATATTCCACACCCAGTTGTCGTAGCCGGCATGGACCTGCAAGAAATTCCGCCGCTTGGCTTGGCTGGGCTCAATGCGTTCGAGCAGGTGGTACAGGAACGCCCGCTCCTCGACCACTCCGGTGGCCGACCGCAGGTCGAATGATGTCCCTGGCGTGAGGCTGATGAAGTTGACCTTGTTGCCAGCCATCGAGCTCTTCCCGCGCATGCGCAACGGAACGAGCGTCAGGCGCGTCGGTAAAGCAAGTTCTTCCTTGCCAAACACGTTGAGACGATTGATGTTTTGGGCCGCAATCGCTTGATTGGAACAGATGTAGAGCACATCGATGCGTGGTGTGGTGTCCCACAGCCGCTCGATGGCCTTGGCGATTACGCCGCGGGCCACCATTGTCTTGCCCAGTCCGACCTCGTCCGCGACGAGAAACTGTCGCGTGAGGTCGGCGCCGTCGAACATCCGACCGAACACGTAGTCGACCGTTCGGCGTTGAAAGGTCTTCAACGACGCGAGTGCACCATTTGAGTCGAAGCGTTCAAGTTGCATCAGCGGTCTCCTGCATGCGGCGCGCTTCGCGGAACGCTGACCAAAGCTCTCGAAATCCTTCGGGCACCGGGTCGTCTCCTTCAGTTTTATGCGCGTCCAGGCGCGTCATCAAGTCGTCGATGGCCTTGAAGGCCCGCTGCTCGCCGCGGCACATCGCACGCACAAGGTCTTCGAGCATGGGAATATCATCAGCGCTATTACCACCCTGGCTATCGCCGCCAGGTCTACGCGACAGCGATAAGCCTGATATCAGGAGTTCGGCAGGTTCGGCCAGCAGCAAGCGAAGGTAGCCAAAAAAGGCTTGGCGGTTCTTGATGACACTTCGCAGGACGGCGCCATCACGGTCGGCGGGCAGGCCGTCGATGTGCAGTTTGCTGCTGAACACCAGCACTTGGCCTCTCTCGATATCGGTGAGGCGAAACGCCACAAACGCCGTCAAGTCCGCGCAGGCCAGTGACGCGAGCACGACTGGTTGCCCAGCCACCAAGGATTCGACCACCGCTTGGGCGTGGCTGTCGCTCACGGTGATGGGCCAAGCGTCCAGAGTTGCGCTGTGCGGAAGTTTCAGCGGGGCCTTCGGTACCAAACTCAACTGCCATGTGTTCGTGCCTGCGCCCAGTGTGGGTGCGCAGTGCAACTGCATACGCGCTCCGCATACAGCGCGATGTGTCTCGCGCAGCCTTTCTTCGCCAGCGCGGATTGATGTATCGACAGGCGCCACTTCCCCGGGCAAGAACGGGCGAGCGAGTTTGCCGAACCCCTCGTTCCCCAGATTCTCCGCGACACTGCCCACCTTTGAACGCTTGCCGGTCAGCGTGGCAAACACCTCGACGTTCTTACCCTTCAACCCGGCGGACGTGGCATTGCCCGACCCGACAGTGATAGCAGTACGCCATCCGGTCTCAGCCACGTAGATTTTTGCGTGCAGGCCTTCGAGCGCGGTCGGCGGGGACGCGTCGGCGTCATCGCTGGTGGCGCTGTCGTGCAGCACCATCACGTGCTCATATCTCCCCAGTGTGGCCTCCGAGATGCATGCGATTTGGTCACTGCGACCGATGAGCCAGGGCTTCTCGCTACCCTTTAGGTCGGACAGTGCGAGCAGTGTGGCTTCATCGACGAACGGCGAGATGATGCCAAGCTTGCTTGCGGCCTCTGGGCGCCACTGCTTGCCGCCCATGCCGTTTACGGCGAACGTGAGCTCGTCGAAGTGCTTCGGCTTGTCCCAATCCGTGCGCCGAAGCTGCTCGGCCAGTTCTGCAATCCAAGCTGCTCGATGCTCGGGCTGGGGCAACAATGCCAGTGAGGGGAGCTTGGCGATGAACTCACCGAGAGAGCGGTTGTCTTTGTGCATGCGACCACCCACTTCACCGTCAAGCGTCAGTCCGATATCCCACGAGCGGTCGGACGTCAGGTTGCGCGACAGAATTGAAAGCCGGAGGCAAAGTGGGCCGTCACCGTTCACAGGCTTGAAGCGCAACAGCCACAACTTCGGGTGGAATGCCCCACCACCAGGCGCCATTACTTCAACAATGCAGTCTTCGAGTAAGGAGCACAGGCGCGACTGCGGTCGGCTGCTGGCATGGATACGCCCAGCATCAGTGAAGACGACGAGATTCTTGGCAACCCGTTGAGCGCCTTCAAGCAGCGCCAGCGGTTGGCTGAGCAACGTATCCCTGTCCTCGGCGGCCGAGAGCGTCAGGCTGACCGGCACCGCGAGCGCGGTGTCGAAGTCCATCGAAAAAGTGGTGGCGATACCCGCATCGAACACATAACCCGCAGGCGGTTGGAGGTTCTGCGTGTAGAGCGCGCGGCGTTCTGGGTGAAGTGCGGGCTCAACTTGCATGGGCGAGGTCCCGCAAATGGCTTTGCGTCTGTTGCCAGCGGAACGAGAGGGGGCGAGTGCCCGACGCTCCCGACCACGAGTGCAAGCGGGCGATGTTGGTGAACCGCGATTGCGACTTCTTCAACTGCTGCTCCCGATGCTGGACATGGGCGCGCGCAACAGGGTCGTCGGCGACCCCGTGAGGGGACGCATCGACGGCTTTCTTCCAACTGAGGAAGAAGGTACGCAGCAGTGGATGAACCGGTGTGCCGTCCTGCGCAATGAGTGTGAAAAGCTCTTCGGGTTCCCAGGCCCGCATCGCATCCATTTCGAGGTGATCGGCCCAAGATGCGATCGCCTCGCGGTACTCGTTCACGCGGTCGCCATTGTTTTCCTGGTTGCCAACTGCATTGGCGTGCTCAGCAAGCAGGAGGTTGTAGAGCAACGAAGCTCCGTGGAGGACGTTTGAAACGAGCTTTGCCTGGTGCACCAAGACACGATGTTTGGGAGAGAAGGTGCCGAGAGACGGGTGGTGCCATATCGCGTCTGCTTCCGCGCCATCACGCCGCTGGGCAAGGTGCGCCAGTAGGCTATCAGGATGCGTTGCCAGCAATCGGTCCACGATGAAGTCAGCTTCGCCGGATGTGAGCGCAAACGAACAGGTCTGTAGAAGTCGTTCCGGTGGCTCGGGCAAATCGGGGTGCCAATGGAAGGTGCGCTCGGTGACCTCGCCGTTTTGTGCGTCGCGCCGCCGGCGCTCGCGCAGCAGAGGCAACGCCTCAAAGTAGGCCTCCATCGACTGCTCAAACTTGCGTATGCCCCAGTGCCACAGGCCAGCCCAGTAGGTTGAACTCGGTAACCGTTGCAACGAGACACCTGCCGATGACCCGATGACGCCGCCGGTCTCCCCGCCTGCTTTCAACGCTTCAATGAGCAGTAGCTCTGCACTGCGTCCTTCGTTCGCGAGTTGCTCCTTCGAGCCGTTCCGCCCTTCGAGGCTGCGGAGAATCCACGGCACGAACAGCATGTAACGCAGGCGAGTCTGGATGGTGCTGGTGCCAGGAAAGAAGCGGTCGGACAAGTAGTCGCGAATGCTGCCCACCCCGAGTTCGTCGCGCGTCTCTTGCTCCTGAAAAAGCGCAAGCAACCGCTGCATGCGCGAGCGTTCCGTTTCGTCGAAATCAATCCATGCAAGTGCAGACATTAATGGCTCCATGATGCCTCGTCGGGTGACAAAGCTGAAATCCGCGGGTGTGCGACAGTTAGAGGCCGGCTCGTGCCCATTTGCAGCCTATGCCATCGCGCGCCGCAAGCGGCCGACTGCGCTGGTTTTGGACGTGATGACCCAAGCCATCTTGCTCAGCGCATAATATCGGCAAGCTCCTCCGACTGCTTTTGGCCGAAAGCCGAAGTTGTGCGTCGGGGCAGGGCGATTAGAGAACCTTATCGGGAGTAGGGCAGGCGGTTGATGACTGGAGCTCACTCCGACAGCGCCTACGGTTTTGCCGTTGACAACACTGCACTCCAGGCGTAGCTTCCGGCTTGTCGATCCCGGGGGATTGACGCGCGCCACAAGCGATTTGTGACGCGACCAGGGGATGCCGTGAGACAAGTCTCGCGATGGCCCCTCCTGTTTCATAGCGTGGCCTCAAAGCCACTGTGGAGCGTGCCCCGTGAACGCAAGTGGTTATGGTTTATCGCCAAATGTTCCGTGCCACCCGGCGCATTGCCGGCGATGCAGGCAATCGCCTGCTGCACATCATCCTACAGCTCGAATTTCACGTGCCCTTTTGGCACGGCGCACTTGTGCCTTGGACGCTACAAGTCACACCTCATGGCCGCCCGACTCTAGTCTTTCCCTGTTCCTGCTTGGGGAGAGTTGTGCTCGCGAGCGTAATCCAATCTCAATTCGGAAGAGGCGACACGACCGATTAGGAAGGCTTATCGAGGGTAGAGCGGATCATCAGAGGAGGGTTAGTGCGGACCAACTCCGGTTGCATACATTGCGGAGTGGTTTGCCGAAGGTCCGCATCGCCCGACGCAGGCGGCCGGCCTGTCCACTATCGCAGTCGCTCATTTACGCGGCACGCATCTGGTCACGCAATTTCAATCTTTATTGAACTACGGGGAGCACGCATGTCGGCCACCAGCGCAGAGAAGATCATCGCCAAGTGCAGGGAGAATTATCAAACGCACAAAGGCGACTGTGTCGAGTTCGCGTCTGCGGTATTGAAGCATTTCTTCAGCAGTCCCGATTTTGACGGCGGTGTCTTCTCTGACACTGTAGTCACGCGGCTGCGCAACGGCGCAACGTACAAGTGGAAAAAAACCTCCTCCATCGCCACCGCGATCGCACAGGCCAAGGCTGGAAACTTCGTCATAGCCGGCATGAAGAGCACAGAACTTGGTGACACGAACGGGCACCTCGCACTGGTCTGTGGGGTGAGCGGGCAACCCTCCGGCAATCCTCCCGTCATTGTTCCAGTGGGATATGCAGGATCAATCGGGGGGAACTCGATCGAGAATGCCCGGCTCACTGGCACGTTTAACGCAGCGATGGTGAGGGCGGAGAACATCGACTATTTCTACAAGACTCCGGACATTGAACCGGCAGACACCGCGGTCGCGATTCTCGAACTTATCCAACAGCGCCCGCACGTGCGCCGGCGCAAGAGTTTGGCGGCCGGGCGAGCCGTTCCCGTGATGGCGTGGGGCCGGCATGTATCGGCTGGCTTTCGACAACACGTATCTGATATCGCGGCGCGACTGGGTACGCAAAGTGATTACCTCATGGCCGCTATGGCGTTCGAAACGGGTGAGTCGTTTGATCCGGCGCAAACCAATCCCGCTTCCAACGCGGTGGGGATCATCCAGTTCATGCCCAAGACTGCATCGGCTCTAGGGACCAGTACCACGGCGCTGGCAAGGATGAGCGCGGAAGAGCAGTTGCGATTCGTTGAGGCCTACTTCGCTCCGTATCGCGGGAAGCTGAAGAATCTCGGCGATGTGTACTTGGCGATCCTCTGGCCCAAAGGCGTCGGCAAGCCAGACGACACGGCATTATTTGGGTCGGCAAAGCAATACCTGAGCAACAAGGGGCTGGATCTCGACAAGGATGGTCGAATCACCCGGCATGAGGCGGTTTCCTTTGTACAGCGCAAGCTGGACAAAGGAATGCAGCCAGAGCATTTCGGGTAAGTCTGCTCACGTGACGACCAAGGACGACGTGACATGTGTGCTTGCCTCGAACTCACGTATTGGTGAGCACCCTTGACTGGGGATAGGAAAGACACTTTTCGCTAAGGCCGCCAGCAACCTGAATGCATCTAGGAGCCGCGTGCATTGAACGTGATTGAGATCTACGGAGATGGCAATGTCATTCTCACTCTCGAACAGGATGTCGCTGGCGGTAGTGTCGACACATCGGTGGTTGTGCAACTCGCCGGAAATCGAGCTGACATCCAGCTTCCTCCCGATTTCCCAGTCGTGGATCCACGACTGCTTGCGAATATTGGTGGCGGACGCTATCGACTGAAGCCTTGGCGCGAGATTCAGAGCACTAGCGACTCGCTGATACGGCGTGAGTTGCAAACACTCCTCGACAATCTACTGTTGAGGTTGCGTTCCCTGGACGTCACGGCAAATGCAGGCAGCTTTTTCGGCGCCTCCGGCATCGGTTCCATGGCGGGCTTCGCGAGCATTCGCCTCTGCGTTGTGCTGCCGAACATTGATCCGTCGGCAGAGCCGGGTGCGGTTCTTCTGACAGCGACCGCAGAGGCCATGGTGGATGCCACGGTCTTCAACGAGCAAGTCAACGCGCGCGGGCGCCTCGGCATCACCATCGACCTGACGCGCGCCGTTGACCGGCTCGCCGAAGCGTCACTGTCCTTCCTGTCCGACACCCTGGACTCCCTCGACCTCACCCTTCCCAGTTGGTCGTTGCCGACGCTTCGCCTGGTCGATATCGACCTTCCCTCGGCGAAGGCCCTGCGATTGATCCGCTTCGCGGTGCTCCCCTCAAGATTGACGATTGCGTGGAACGCGGATCCGACAGTGTCGCTGAAGATCGTTGGCGGCGCGCTGACCGTCCGCATGAATCCGGCTTCCGGGGTCTTGCGCTTTGATGGCACGAATGTGCTGAGCATGACGGATGTATCGATTCAGGTGGACGCGGCCGGTCTGAAGTTTGACGGCAAACTTTCGACGCAGGTGTCCACAAGCGTTCGACTCGATGCGTTGACGCTCGATCGCCTTCCCGGTCCGTACTCGGTGGTCGTGGAGGTCCTGACCATTACGCCCAACGTGACAGTACAAGGGCCCGTTGGGGGCCCGTATGTACTGACGATCAGCACGGACCTTGTGTTCAAGCGCCTTGCCATTGCGGCCAAGGACGAGCCAACGTCGCGGTTGGTCATGGATCTGGCATGCACCGTCATATGGACGGGTCCAGGTGCGCCGAGTGTCACCCTGACCAACGCTCATCTCTGGGAGCCGAGCTCAATCAAGGTCGAATTGCCGACCCCTTCGATGTCGCTTCCGGACATCCTGCAGTTCTCCCTCGCCCTCCCCACGCTCAATGTCCCCGATGTCGACTTTGAACGTGTCGTGGAGTGCATCGGCCGCCTTCTTGCCGCCGCGGCACGTTGGGTGGCGCGTCAGGCAGGAGCCGCGGCGGCGGCACTTGCAGGCCTCGCAGAGCAGGTAGTCGCACTCATTAGCCAGCTGATGGCGCGCATCCGCGACGCGCTCTCAGGAGTAGCAGGCGCACTCGGCGGTCTGGTGATCGAGGTGCGCGTTGATCCGGGGACATTCAAGCTCAAACAGGTTGCACTCGGCCCAGCGCTATCGGCAGCAGCGGGGGCAAAATCCGTCAGTGCGAAGTTGCTCGGTTTCCATGTCGCTATCCCGTTCGAATTGCGTCCCTCGCTAATTATCGACTTCGACGAGGGCTGGGCCGCCGTTGCCGTGGGTTCGACGACGGCTGGCGCGGCGCTAACGCTATCCACCGATTTGTGGCTCAAGCAAGGCAATGCCACTGAGCATGCTCCGGATGAGATGGCGACGGGAGGACCACCGCCCGAACCCCTGATCAAGGTGTCGGCGACACCAAAGGTGGACGTGGCGCTCGTGCCAATGGCCGTCATCTCAGGTCGCCCCGTGTTCTTCCGCAAGATGAAGCTCGACGGGGGTGATGCGTCATTGATCGAGTACCCGTTGGCGAGCGGCGCCGTGGCGGTTCTCGCCGGAGCGCGGCAACTCGAAGCATTGGTTTCGAACGATTTTGACATCGACGTGGCTTTCGCGGCGGATGCAAAGGACCGACTGCTCCCGTTCCTGAAGAAGCCGAGCGACAGCACGGGGGCAGGCGTACCGTTCGCGCAGAACATCCAGGTCGAAAAGCTAGGTAAGGCGGTCGTTCAGGCCGGCATCGCCTCACTCGACATCGCAGTCACGATTCGAGTCGACGATATCCAAGCCAAGGCCATATTGGCCTTGTCCCTCGATTTGTCGACCCTGGACGCGCGATTGGGTGGCGATGAGATCGTCGTGCGGGGAAAGACGGTCGAGCAGAGCTTGTGTGGCATGACTGCGCGCATCCTGCCCAAGGCAGGCAGCGCGGCTCCCCCCGAGTTTGATCAGTTCGTGTTGGATTTTGCCGATGGCAATCCGAAGTTGCGTCTGCATAAGGACGCCTTCATCGAACTTAGCTACGCGAAACTCGCTCAGTCCGGAAGGGGGCTGGTCTTCCGCGGCGACGCATTCGTGGTTTCGCGCGAGGGCCTGGACCTGTCCGCCCGCATCGACAATGAACGTCCCGTCCAATTGGCCGGCGTCGGAACGGCATTTCACTTCAAGAGCGGCACCATGGAAATTCGCCGCGGTCGCCTTCAGGGCTTTTCGCTGCTCGGCACCGGCCCCTTGCCACCGGCGCTCATCGGAGATGCGAATGCCACGGTACGCATTGCGTTCGGCGACGACGGCAACAACCGCTTGCGCGTGGAGAGTGCGAGCGGCGAGCTGGAGAAGAAGGGCGCGCCACTGGTGTGTGAAGGGACCCGGTTTCGATTCACGATCAACGCGCTCGGCTTTGAGTTCATCGAACGCGATGGCTACCACTTCTACTTCACGCTCACGGGGTCGGCCGAGTTCCGCCCGCGCGAAGGAGAACTCAGCTCAGGCATTCTCCAGCACCTGCGCAACGCCAAACTCATCCTCAACAAAGCCCCGCTTGCAGGCGACGGGCGTGCGCTTGCACGCGCCATCTCCTTCCAGGTGCCGATCCAACCGCCGTTTCGGACCTCGGTGTTTGACCTCTTTACGTTCGAGCTGCGGGGAATCGGCTTTCATCCGATGTCGCCTGCCTTTGGCGACTCGCCGGCCGTGTCGCTTTCGGGTCAGATCAACTTCGCCGAGATTGGAGACATACCCAGTCCGAAGTTTGATTTCCACCAGTTGTGGATCGCTCCGCCCGACGACAAAGGCGGATCGCTCCCCCGCGTCCGCTGCGACGGCCTGACGGTCGGCCTGAGCATTGGAAGTGCGCTGCGAATCCGGGGCACGGCCATTGCGGTCGATGACAAGTTGCCCTCCATGTTCAAACCGGACGTGCTACCGGCGAACGTGACGGCACGCGGTTTCTTGGCGTCCGGCGAGATCGGCATTGCCGGCTGGGCCGACATGTCCGCGTCCATGGGCTTTCTTGAGCTGCGCGAGAACGACGGTCCTCCGCGACCCGCGTTCTTTCTCTACGGTCAGTTCAACAAGTTGTCGCAGCCCATCCCCACGCCCATCGGCGAGTTCTATCTGCGCGAGGTCGGCTTCGGCCTGGGCTTCCGCTACACATTGGCGGGCCTTCAGCAGGCCGACACGGTCGAGACGCCTCGGCAGCTCGTACAAGTGCTGGACGAAGTGTCGAAGTATCAGGGCAGCCTTGATGATGTCCGCGCCTGGTTGCCGGAGTGGCGAGGTGACCGCCTCACCTTGGCGATGCGGGCGCTGCTGACCTATCGCACAGCGTCGTCGCCCGGCAAATACAACGCGAAGGCGGAAGAAGCCCCAGGCGAAAAGGGCCCCGCCAATCCTGTGCTGTTCGATGTGATCGCTGCACTGCGTTCGGACCTAACCTTCCTCGTTTCGGTCCGCGCCTGGCTTTGCGTGAACTATGGTGACTGGATCAAAGACAAGGGAGCGGCGTGGCAGTCACAGCCAGGGCTCCGCGGGTACATGTATATCTCGGTGCCCCGTCGCCAGTTCTTAGCCCGGATGATCGCCGATCCCGAGGGCCATGTCGGGATCCACCCCAAACTTCCCGCGCCGCTCATCAAGGCAATCAAGTCAACGCGTTGGTCGTCGACGCTCTACATCGACGAATCCGTGTTCCACCAGGAGTTCGGCTGGCCCTACGAGCTCGGCTTTGAGCTGAAGGAAGAGAACTTCCTGCTCGTGGCCGAAGGTGGAACCATCCTGCGCATCGCGGACGGCGCGCTGCTATACGGGATCGCCTTCCGGGCGCGCGGTTATGCGCGCTTTTCCGGCCAAGTCGGAGGTCGGTCGCTCGGCGCGTCCGTTGAGGCACGCGCCGACTTCGCAATCGGGGCCAAGCTGATTGCGCTGCTGTCGGCACGCGATACCAGCGAGAGCTTCTTCTACGGCGCGATCCAGATCGATGTGGCACTCATTTTCCGCGTGCGCGTCTGGCTTGCATTCAAGATCTTTCGACATGAGATCCGTCTCGAGGCGAGCTTTGCACTGGAGTTGGCGATCTCGGTTGCGGCCGAACTCGTCCTCTCGCCGTCCGAGATCGGGGCGAAGATGACTGCTTCGATCGCAGTGTGCGCGTTTGGGCGGACGTTGCGGCTCGGCGTAGGCCTGTCTTTCAACAACGACCATCTCGCGCGAACTCGCGTGCGCGTCGAGCGCTACATGCAGTTGGGGCTGGGTGCGCAGTATCCGGATCCGGAACGTGGCGCGCCGGCGCCACTTCCAGATCGGGACCGCGAGCGCAGCACAACGACCGGTGATGAGCGAATCTCACGCGTCGCGGAGCGCCAGGAAGTGTTGGCGGGGCAGGGGGAGCCGCCGGTTGCCGATGACGATTTGCCGGTTGTGGGGCGCCCTCTCACGGAAGCCGCGTACTGGGCCTTGCTGTTCAAGACGAGCCCGGCCAGCGATGGCACCGAGCGCTTCGTGTTGCAGTTGATGCCACGCGACCACAGTCCAGGCCACGCAGTAGGCGCAGCAAGAATCGAGGCGGAGCATTCAACCTTCTATGCGGCGCCGAGGTTGCGCATGGTGGGGGATTCGATCGATGTGGACGACACGAACTTCGATCATCGCCTCGTCTTCCAGAAGCCCTCGTTGGTAGCGGCGCTTGAGCCGCTGATTACGGGTCGACCGCCGAACGTCGGCGCCTCGGAATTGGAAACTTACGTCAACTGGCGCCGGGTGGTGGCTGAAGGCGGAACGGGAGGTCCAGGCGACACGCTGCAGCTATGGCAACTCAGTCAAGCCTGTTTCCTTGATCTGGATGCGCACGGGGCTCTCACCGAACCCGACGTGATGTCCTATGACACTGATCGACTGCCGGAAGACACGCAGCTGCGTGCCCAAATGTTGGCGGACGCATCGCGTGAGCGTGGACAGTTGCGGGCGACCCTCGCGCGGGAGGCGAGCATCGCCGAACGCCGTTCCGGCGTTCTCGGGGCTGTCGGTGAGACTGCATCAATGCTGGCGGGGCAGGGCGCGGTATTGCCGTTTCCGGGCGTGGACGCGCGCGACTTTGGACTGACGTTTCTCGTGGCGGCGACAGACATCAATCGGCTGTTCGACGGCTCGCACGCGGCGAGGTTCCAGGTTTTCGCCACGGGCGCTACCGGCGCCGCACAAGGCAACGTCCATCTCTTGAATCCACCCGAGAGGATGTTCGCAACCAGCGCGCCGCGCCTTGCCGGCGCGACCCAGCGCTTCACCGAAGGTGGAGTCATGCTGAACTGGGACTTGGAGCCTACATGGGGCGCTTCAGGGGATGCGGCGTCCGATCCCGAATTCCACTTGAAGCACTACCGGATCGAGCGGCGTTTCATTGGCTTGGGTGACGACGCACCTCGACCAAGGTGCACGACGGTGAAAGCGGCTGCGCCGGTGGTGGCGGCCACATCGACGGCGATCGGTTCCGCCCCGTCTTGGACAATTCTTCGCCCGGACCATCAGTACCTCGATGACCTGAGTGATCTGGCCCCGGCGGCGCGCGAGGCGTTGTTGGCTACCACCTCCGACAAACGCGGCGCGGAAGCCTATGCCGCTTGGGCATTAGCATTTCCCACGGTTGACGAAGTCCGGCTTGTCTACACGGTGGTACCGATCGATATCGCTGGCACCGCCGGTCCCGCGCTGCCGATCGTGGTGGATGTCCACCGTCCCATCAATCGAACTCGCGCCGTCACCCGTGCCAACCTGCGATTCGCATATCCGAGCCTTCCCTCGCTGACGGACGCGATTCGACCCGTACTGTCCCTGGTGATTGAAGACGAGGTTCCGCTCGGCGAGAAATCACCGCGCGATTTGGGCCTGTTGCAGGTGCGGGTGGCAAGCGAGCGAACCATCGCGGCGGGAATCTATGGAGTGGACGCAGTTACCGAGGCGCTTGCGCGGCCTGCGACTCCGGGCGCCGACGCGCCCCCAGGGGCGAACGAACGTGACTTCGATCTCAAGCGGCGGGGGGGAACGGCGCACGCTCGTGATGTCACGGTCGTATTGCGTCGCCGGCGAGTTCCCGCGCTATCGGGAGGACCTGAGTTCGACGAAAAGGCCGAACCCTATGCTTTTGTAGATGCCAATGGCTATGAAGCGCTGATGCGCGAGCTGGGCGTGGATGAACAGCCTGCCGTTCGTGCGTCTCGCCTATACGTGCGGCCGCAGCCCGCAGCAAACGCCCGGCCAGCCCCGTGGGTGTGCGCCGATCTCGTGGTCGTCATCGGTGGTCGCAACCCCGCGAAGGAGGCCCGTCTTGAGGCATCGGTGGAGTGCTTCGAACACCCGGTCGATGCGGAGTTCTCGGCACTCGACTACGAAGACTTGGACATCGATGCGGGCCGATTGCTCGCGATGTATCCAACGCCCGACGCGCAGATTTCGTCGCAAGGCGAGTTCAACTCCGTGTTGCGACGCGATGGTGAGCGTCGCGTCGCCACTCGGCTGCGCTGGAACGCGCGGCCGCGATCGACGCGGGCGGGTGGCAGCCTACACCCAGAATTGAAGGCGTTGGTCGGTGCGTTCGACTTGTACTCCATTGATGTCGCCTCGCTGTCGGTGGACGCCGACCCCGCAGAGCACGCGCGCTACCACGGCCGCGTTCAACTGCTACCCAGGCACCTCGCAGCGTTGGAGCCCAGCGAAACCGGCGACTTCGCGAAGGTTGAGGCGTTCTATCCGAGCGAGACAGTTCGACTGGGTGGCACGAATCCCACCAGTCCACACAAGCCCACGGGCGGACGACGTCATCCCTGGTTTGCTCTTGACGAGTCGACCCTGTGCTGGCCTCGGACCGTACTGCGTCGATCGCTTCTGACCCTTCCTGAGGAAGGAACAATTGCTTCTCTTTTCGCCAACGGGCGGCCTTGGGGCTTGCGCTTCTCGCTCCAGCCGGCAGACGCGAATTCGCAACCGACGTCGGCATGGAAGGCGGGCAGCTTTGAACTTGCGCTCTGCAATATGCCAAAAGGTACGCCAACACTGGCGCCCTCAGGCGGCTCGTGGGAGTACGTGCATGGCCAAGCTCTCAGCCCGGCATTCCTTCGTAACTTGCTTTCGCATCTTGTGTGGCGAAGTACCGACGGCGCCGCCGATCGCGCGTACAGTCGCGATGGGACTTTCCCTGCGGCCACTTTGCGCATTGACGCACTCGGGGAGAAAGTAGGAAGCACAACACCGGTGCTGACAAACGCCAGCGTGCCCGTGGACGCCACGTCGAGCCTGCACGCAATTCTGGCGGACTTCGTGGACCTGATCCGCTTTGATCGCTCCGGAAAGTTTCGTCGATACGAGCTTGTCATGGAGACGCCGGTCGCGAAAGCCGCGGCGTTCGACGCATTTCTTGATGAAACGCCGCCCAGCCGCGATCCCTACGGATGGAGCGCATTGCGAGGTCTGGGGTTGGCAATTGGGCTGCGCGTTTTCGACACGCGAACGGGAGCCTACCTACACGCGCAGGAGGCAACGAGCCTCGCACAGAATGTTCTCACCGACGTGCTCAAGCGTTATGCCTCCATTGAGGATGCCGCGGGCGCCCCGTTCATCGAAGTCATTGGCCGACCGGGTGATCGCTTCAAACTGGCGGCGTTCGATGGCGGCACACCCTTGACGAGCCAATTGTCGCCCGTGACCGACGGATTGGCCCTCTTTCAGGTGTCGCTACGACCAATCGCGGACCGTCTATCCGTGACGGCAAGAACGAAGGGCGTCTGGCCGGTGCGCTATGCCGCACTGGTGCTCACGGCGAGCAGCGACGAGCTCGTCGTGGACGCCAGCGTGTTGATGGACAAAGCCCTCATCGTGGAAGCCCAGGAAATCATGCGCGATCCTGCGGTCGGCGTCACCCATCTGCTTTGGAATTCCAAGGCCGCCACACTCGTCGACCAGCCCAGTGCTGCCGCGCCGTGGCGGATCGACGTCCAGGGCGTGAAGTCTGAGACTTGCGTCGCGCTCCTACGAATCACCTCGTGGAACGAGGACGGGGCTCTACCTAACGAGATCGTCGCGCAGAACGGCAAACTCGTGCCCATCGACCTGCCAGGCGTGCTCCGCGCGGGCAAAAAGTCGAAGAACTCGAGGGTGCGGGATCCGTTTGAGCGGTTTGGTGCGCTGCCACCGCGCTGGCGCGCCGCGCTTACAGTCATGTTGCGCGATGTCCCTCCCGTCCCCACCCTCGCTTCTCGCTTCGAGGATTTCGAAGCACGAGTCCGATCGCGATTCGCGCCACCTGAGCCCTCCACCGAAGAAGACACGGTGAAGTTGCATGCAAAGATTGCGACGTGGTCCGAGCGATTCCTCCACCATGGGCTCGGAGTCGAGCAGAAGACAGGTACCGTCATTTCCGCAGCGATGGCTTCGATTCCGCAGCCGGCGCCTTGGCGACTTGCGCCTGACGAGGAAGGCGTCGTCCAGGTGCTCATCCCGGAAAGTGATCGCTTCGGCCATCTGCGTCACTTTGCCGTCAGACCGGTGTGTCGGTACGATAATTTCGCTTCGGCCGTAAATCAGAAGGGAGGAGTGCCTTCGCTGCACGGAGCGCTCGACGGACGGCTAGGCTCGCAATTCGCCGATGCGGTCGTCGCCCGTACCGAGCCTGTCGCAGCTCCGCTGGTAGTTTCCGCCCGACGTGTTGGCGATACCAAGGGCAGTCCAGGTCGACTTCTCGAACTCGTGATTGCGCGTCACGGCGAGGAGCAGCTGACGGACTGCAATCGTCCGGTGGAAGCAGGGTTGGGGTTTCGCGAGATCGGGGTCGGATTCTGGCGCGAGTTTGCTGGCGCGCGATTTGCGCGCGCCGTCAATCCCAACGTCGATCTGCGCCACGCGTTCGGTCCGTATGTCGATGCACTGCACCCCATCGCTCCTCCCAGCGGAGACTTTGAGCAGCCGATGGACGAAGCGGCACTCATTGAACTGCACGACCGCTTGCCTGATCTATGGCGCGGCACCCAAGTACTGCGCCTGGCAGCCCTGCCGTACTGCTTCCGCGTTCATGCGTTGCTCTATGCCGCCGCAGGGACCGTCGTTTCGCCTGCGACTCCTGCGACGTTTGTCGAGGGCTACTATGAGTTCCACCGGCCGTGGGAGCACTGGAACGGCGCTCCGGGCCCGGGCCCGGCATATCGCCCGTTGACTTCGTCTCCTCGCTGGTCTGTCGGAAGCTGTACGGACCACGTTCTGCTGACCCTGCACATTCCCCTGGTGCGCATCGTGGACTGCATGGACGAACCGGCGTGTGAGCTGTGGCTCGGGGGTGCAACAGTTCCTCCTCTCTTCTACCTTCCCGACACGACGACAAACTATCGCGTGTCACTGGAGGCCGGCGGGCTCACGCTTGAACCCGAAGTGGAGATTGCCCCACTGACGACGATGGATGCGGGGGCGGCGCCTTACCGTGTGCAAGCCACCGGGCGGCGATTCTCCCTCTCTGGCGCTGAGCCGCGCCCGGTGGAACAACCCAGCGGCAAGGCCTGGTCGCTGGACATCCAAGTGAAGGTGTCGGGGAGCCAAGTCGCGATATCACCTCGCTTCGCCCCCGCCGCAAATCTCCTCGCAGAGATTCTCAAGGCGTCGATTCTCACCGATATGCCTCCAGAGCAATGGGAGGCTTGGCTCGAGGCAGCGCCGCAAGCCAGTCATCAGCTCAGCATCCGGCGTCCGGCGCCCGGTACGCCCTGGACCGACCTGCAGATGCAGGCCGATGCAGCTCATACGGTGTGGCGCGACTTCAAGCATTCGGACGCGGTCCGCGTCGCGCTCGACGCGCTAGCGCGCGCGGGCGCAATCAATTCTGACGAGGCGTGGATCGAGTTTGCCGAAGGTGCTGCTGAGAAGGTCGTACAACTCCCGACCCTTCCCACCGGACTACCGGCGCTCTTGGCTCCATTGATCACATTGACGCGCGTCAGCAGCTGGGGATGGCCAAGCCCGCTCCGAGGTGGCTACCGTCACCGACGAGCACTGGCCCACGTCCTCCCTGTCGCCGATCAACGGGACTTCATGAGGTTGCTCCGTGCCGCGTTTGGCGAGGATCGCTCGTACTCCCGAGGAAGATTCGCTGGAGGTTTTCGCGAAGTGCGCGCGCCCGTGCCGTTCGACGGCCTGACGGTTGACGTCACGGAATGGATTCGCGTCGAAGCGGTGAAGTCCGGCTGGCAAACGGCGTTGCGTGTACTGCTTCGACTTCAGTGGACACGTGCTGCCGTCCTGCCTGCGGACGCCCTGGATCAGGCCTACCAAGCGCTCGAAGGGTTAGCCGGTGTCGATGACGCGCTGCAGCTACTCGATGACATCGCTGACGATCTTTCCCCGGTGGAACGTGCCCTTGACGTGCCGCACGAGCACCGAAAACAGGTGATGCAAGCGCTTGCGCCCCTTGGTCAGATCATATTGGGACATCGCCTCACAATCGCGCTACCCACGCCACCCAGCGAAGGATTTCTCACGGCTATGGCCAAAATCCACGGTGGGGACACCTTGCTACCGCAGGTGCTGGCGCTCGCGCAGGATCAACTATTCGGCCCGGGGCGACAGCCTGTGGTCACGGCGTACAAAGGACTGCTGCCTCCCATTGACACGACGATGGCACGCGATCCCAGGAGCACCCCATGACCACGCCGAATTCGACATCCCTCTCCGAGGTCAGGCTGCTCGGTCCCGCCATCGACGAGGAACTCAGTCTGTGGCGCGATTCGGTCCGGGTGGTCTATGACGGCAAGACGACCTCGCCCGTGCCGGCCAAGACTCATGGCGTCCGCGTGCTCATGCAGGACGCAGAGCCGTCCGAACTTTTGCCGGATGCTAACGGTTGGTCGAACGACCCGGCTCTTCGAGGCGTTCCTTTCCATACGGCGCGGTTGCTTCAACTCACCATCCGAAGTTCATTGCACAGCAACCTTGTGATTGGAGAGTCTTCGCCTCTCCGAGTCACGGAACAGCCAATCACACGCAGCAGCGTGATCGTGGCACCCCTCATCAAGGCCGGGAAGGCGTGGGCTACGCCGCCGAACCCTTACAGCGGCAAAGGTGAGGTCGCGCTTCCGGCTGTCAGGTTGGTGGAGGGCAGAATCCGCATCCATCTGAGCGCCAACACCAAGGATAGCTGGCTAGGTCTGGACGAGAACGCGCGCAAGGTGTTCGCAGGCGACGGCAGTCCGGGTGTCGAGGTCGTCGCTCAACAGGAGATGTGGCTGGACCTGACGCCAGACGGCGTCGAATTCGCGGCAAAGGTTCCCAATCCGCTGCAGACGTTCGGGCAGCCGGGCGACGTCTTTGAATGCCAGCTTCGCTTGTGTCGAATAATCGACCCCGTGCGCGCGAAGATGCGCTACGGCCTTCGGTTGGTCGACGCCGACCCCGCCGTGCTGGTCGACCTGCGCGCTGCACTTGCGAAACTCGACTCGAACGTGAAGTCGCCCTTGTTGATCCGACCCGACGTCCAGGTCCGGGTGCCGCCCTTGGTGTGGTGGTTGGATGAAACAAAGGATGGCTTGCGCTTCAACTTCCGCCCCACTTCCGTCAGTGTCACGCTCGATGCGGCCGTGACGAAGCCGCTGCTTCGCACGGACGCGGCGCTTAACGCCACGTTGCCGTCCGCTGCGGAGATCGATGCCCTCGCGGTGAGCATATCGTTCGACCGCGCGACGAAGACAACCACCGTTCGCGTTGCCAGCTTCGAGGGAAAGGTCCCGGAAACGTGGGAGAAACACGAGACATTGGGCATCACCTGGTCGAAGGCCGCGGCGTTCGGGGCTGCCGCGACTCTGAAGCCGGGCAAAGGGCAGCGCGAACTCCCACTGACAATTGACCGATCAGCCCTTCAGTCTCGCCTGACGACCCTCTATCGCGCCGCCGGCGCGATTCCAACTGATGCTGAGGCGCAAGCGGTCTATGTGCCCGTCGAGCGCGGTGTACTGCAGTTGCCGCTGACTCCACAGTCGCAGGCCGAGCAAGTGGCTTTGCGTCGCGCCATCTCGCGGGGGTCCTTCCGCGGCGTAGTTTCAGCAAACCTTGCCGGTAATCGCGATGCGGTGGCACGAATGGAACTCGTGGCAAGCGCCGGGATGGAGATCACGACGACGTGGACGGCCGCATCGCTCAGCCACGTAAAACTGAGCGCATATGCGCCTCGCGCCGCGGTCTTGGGGGTATTTTGGACACTGGAGGCCAGCCCGACGCCCGAGGAGATGGTTCCTGGATTGCAGGGCGGCCCCATCGCACTTCGCACTGTGGCGCTTGAAATCGGCGAGAGCCAGGATCCTCATTTTCGGCTGTCCACCCAGGAGTGGGATAGCTCAACGCCATTCGTGCTTCTTGTTCGCGGGTCTGAAGAAGTGAAGGCATTCGCGCATGCGTATCTTCGCCACGCGGAGCTGCCGCTCGTGGCAAGCGCCTCCATGCTTCGTTCCGCCGGTGCCGCGTCGGAACCATCGCGTTCTCGGCACCTGTTCCCTCACGAGTGGGAAATTGGAGCGGCACTGCCCCCGCTGACGCTGACGTCGTCCGCGGGAGCGTGGCGCGCCAGGATAACCAGCGGTCTGGTGCCTGACCATCGATGGCCTTGGCCCAAGGAAAGCAAGGCGCCGTCAGTGGCGATGCTTCCTGTCACCTTACCCGGCGTCGAATTGACCCCGCCAAGTGGGACTTCACCCCTTCGCGCGCGACTCCGCTTCGATCTGCCGATTCTGGACGAACTGTTCGCGTCCGCCATCCTGCCCCGTACGGCACCGCCACCGGATCCGAACTCGCTGCCGCTCGGCGAGCCGCTCACCACGGCAGGCGCGCCTGTTTCAGCCAAGCTGACAACGCTCGATGCCGATCGCCTCCAGAACCATTGGACCGATGTCGCTGCACGCCTTTCACTCGCAGATACGCAGGCCGTTGACGCGACGCCTTGGCTTGCGGCAGGCGGGGTTCCCGTGGCGGTGGATGTCGCCCATCTCATCGAGCCGTTCGTTCTCAAGTCGACGTTTGCCTTCGCCAGCCGGGCCGCGCTGGGCAGTACGACGTGGCCCATTGGGGCGTATCACTTCGCGGGATCGTGGGTATACGGCGAGACCGCCCTGCGGGGATTGAGCGCGTCGTATTGGGTCGACGGCGATCGGCTTTCCCAGGTCAACAATGGCCAAGCGCCTTATGACGTCATCGGATTCGCCGCCGCGTCACGAATCCACAACTCCTTTGCGTTTGATCAACGCGGTAGCGCCCTCGCGCTTCTCCCGAACCGTAGTACGTCGTTGATCCTAAGGCGAGCGAAGACCTCGCTGCGGGACGGCGCTCACATCACGACACGCAACATCGAGCTGACCACACTGTCCGGCCCGCTTGAGGTGGATGCACCTGGCGGCAATAAGACGGGCGTCAAGTTCTGGTTCCGCGACTTGCCACTACAGGGCGGGCGCTTTGACGGCGCTGGGAATCCTCTGGAGGGTTCGGCAGGCCCCAATGACCGTCTCTTTGACCGCGACGCGCTGATCGAGAGCGCGTACGAGTGGCGTCTGTTCGACTCCTCTGGGCCCGCCTTTTCTATTGCGCTGGGCCGATACCGTTTTGTTCCCTTGCGCCTGATGGAGGTCAACACGGACGCTGCGCAGGCGCAACCCATTAGGAACGTGCGCGTGCTCGGTCGCCTCGCGATGGCGGAGGACGGAGCAACGGCCGGCCCGTTCGGCGCCGAGCATCCATACGCCGCCGCCAACCTGGTAGAACTCTCGCTAACTGCCTCAGGTAGCAAGCTGGCGGTCGAAAGCCTGAAACGTCGCAAGATCGTCCGTGAGGGAAAGGACGATGAAGGAAAGGTGGAACCCTCGGAGGAACCGCTGGTGTTTGGGCTTTCAGCCGACGTTACGCACGCAAACGTGGCGGCTCCAGAACGCATCAACGCCGACTTGGCCCTGTTGCTGGACAAAGGAAACGGCGTTGATGGCGACGGTCCCATGTTCGCCAACATCGAGCTCAGCGCCATCCTCTTCGGTAGCCACGTGTCGATCACGGGAAAACCCATCCGCGTCGGCGATGCCTTCGAAGCGCGCTGGACATGGGCATCGACCGGCGACCAAGTGGGAATTGATGTTGAAGCGCTAACGATTCGATGGTGGCCGCTCGAGGTGAATGGTCGAGCCACACTACATATCGTGGCGCGCGCACTCTTCGCGCTTCGCGCAGACGCCAATGGCAAGCCTCGAACGCTCGATGTCGTGGAGTGGAGAATCGGAGACCGTTTGCGCTGGCTCGGCGCGCAAGTCGACCTGAGCAGCGCGACGCAGATCATCGACCACTCGCGCGGCATTGTGACGCTCCAGATGCCGTCGATCTCGACCGCGAAGGCGATCATTCGAGGACTCGCGATTGGGTCGCCCGCCGTGCCGGCATGCGTGTCGGGAGCACTAATGCTGCATCTGCCGTTGAACGCGAACGCGTTAGGCTTCGGCAAGCACCGCATCGCCGCGGGGGTAGGCAGTCTTGAACTGCGGCTACAAGACCAGCGCAACATCGTCCGTCAAAAGATCCACCGCGGCGCGCCTTCTGACGCCTGGAAATCCCGCCTTGAATGCGATCTTGAATACTTTCACGACCGGAGCGAGATTGCCTGGCCGATCAATGCACCGCTGCCAGATGGTGGCTGGCCCGGTTTGGCTGGCGCACCCTACGTAAAGGGAAGCGCAGTGCGCGTTGAATTCCATCCTTCGCCGGCACTGGAGCATGACGTATCGGTAGTCATCCGCGGACACACGCTGACGCTGTCTTCTCTATCGCGCGACGCCGACGATTTCTTTCTGGAACGCCCCTGGCGCTTCAAGGCAATGGTGCATCACCGGATAAGCGATCCGGCGGGGCGCACGTGGGACTTTTCCTCGCTCGACGACGTCATGATCGCCGACGTGGAAGCGTTGATCCAGGAAGCCCAAGCACGACGCAGCAAGTCAGAGTGGCGATACGCATTTGCAGCGCGCTATGTGGAGGACTTCGACGCCACGGGAGAATCGATGCCCACGGCAGGTCCCTTGCACCCGGGCATCATCGAGCGCGCCGTCGGACACGCCGGATTTCCTGTGGATGAGCTCTCCGACGCCTTGAGTGCTTGGAACGGAAAGGGCCTCGTTGCGACGGGTAGTGGCGTGCTGGCCGTGGAACTCGAGCGCGCGGATGGAAAGGCCTTTCCGCCGATGGGCCTGACGTTTTCGATGCCATGGCTCGTGTCACGGAGCACATCCGTCGATCCGGCATTGCCGAATCCCCTGTCGTCGCTGCGACAGACGGTGGAGAACGGCACCCTCGCATGGGAGATGGCGGACATCGACGTTGGCGCCGGCTCCCTGGTGGCACTCGGTGGTGCCCCCGCACAGTCGTTCAATGCCGCTGATGGACACGAAGCGTCCCTCCGCTCCGAACTTGAGCGCGCTTTCACCCTCTTCAAGAACGAAGGAGGTCGCGCACAAATGCCCGTTGAGCAGGCCTTCTATCGGCCCGCTGCCGGCGCTCCGCAAGTCATTGCGCCGCAGGCGACGCCCTTCTGGTTGCGCACACTCGTGGCGCTCCGCACCATCTGGTCCACATCGTCACCCAAATCCGTCACTGCCTTGGTCGCACTGGGTCGCAATGACGGGCATGCCGCCGCACTGATCCTGAGCGGCAGTGGTACCAAGAATAAGGAGAACGAATCCAAGACGAGCCCAATGAACGACCTGCTGGTTCTCGCGCCAGACCGACTGCGTCTGGTCGAACTCGCCGGAGCGAACGCGCATGCAGACGGTCCGCAACTGCGTAGCGCGGCAGGTCAGGCAGTCATGGATCCGTTGGTGGCAGTCTTTGCCGAACGCGATCCCGAGCACTTCCTCCAACGACGGGGAGTGGGCGAAGCTATCGCTTCGGCGGATGCGTGGCACGTTGAGTGGACAGTGATTGACGCCTTGGCGCCACACTTGCCGTTGGGCGCACCCGCACGTGCGCTGCGTCGGGATGAAGACGCGATGCACCCCTCGGCGGCGCTCGGCTGGCCGACAGGAAATCACGTCGAGATTCAAGCGTCGCTTTCCGTTGGATTGGGTGCCGAACGCGTATTCCAGTCGGAAAGAGGATTTGCGGCTCGCGCCGGGCAACAAATGCTCCCATCACGTGCCACCGCCGGCGACGGGAAGGGACCCGACGCGTATTTCATCGCCCTCGCGGACCGTGTCGTGTTCGAACGTCCGCCTTTGGCGATGCGCGCGCCACCGGCACACCATCTCGCGCCACTACCGGCACGCGCACGGATGCCGCTCGCCGTGCAGCTCGACGCGGAACTGATGCGCATCCGCGAGGACCACCAGGAAAGTGCCCCAACGATCGCGCCGCTCGTACCAGGCCCCATGGAACGCACGACCGTCGGAGCGCGTCCGGGTGTACTACATGCCTCGCGCGTGGGCATGGTCGTCCCGCTGGGCGACGAACGCGTTGAGCCAACCCTTGCCCTCGACGACGAGCACGTACGCTTCGGAAGACCGGCAGGCTTTGGCCCCGCGCTCTTTCGCCAATCCCGCTCGCCGCGCTCCCCCGCATTTCCGCGGGAACGCAGCCACCCGGGCGGTACGCTCGACCCCAAGGCGGCGGAGCGTCGCAGGCGGACATTTGTCGCGTGGGACCGGCATGACGCCGAAGACGCAGTTCCGTTCTTGCGACTGGACGGACCCGCCTGCCTTTGGCGCGTGCAAAAGGACAAGTCTGAGTGGTCTCAGGTCAGCCACCTGCTCACAGTGAAGCAGCCCCTTGGCGGAGTGATCTCGGCACAGTTCAGCGGCCGAATCGAACTGGCGGTCAATTCCATCAAGCCGGTGCACGACGTTGCGCTCGAGATCCAAACGCGCGCAAGAGCCACGTTGGTCGTGGACGGGTGGGGCGCGCGATTCTTGCTGTCGGCGAGACCTGGGGCGGCTGTTGTTGATGCGGAAGTGCTTGCCGAGGACGCCGCGGAACTTCGTCGGCGGCTTGGAGCTGCGACGGCGAATTCACGGGTCGAGCTCGTCCTGGCAATACGTCCAACTTTCTCACTCATACCGCCAATTCCAGACGAATTGGAGCCGTTGAGCAGCATTCTTCGGCTCGTGCTGTCGATTCGACCCACCGACCGCCCGGTTCCCGCGCTCCTGCAACGGACGGTGATATTCGGTGACCCTGCCTATGATCAAGAGCTCTCCGGCCCTGCGAAGCAGGGCACGGCGGTGATTGCCGGGAAGTTGTTCATGATAGCCGTCGACCGGGCAGAGTACGACGCCGGGGAAAGCCTCATTCTCGCCGCCGGGGAGATCCAAGTGGCGTCGGGCGAATTTGTAAGCGATCCTGCCGTCAGTCACCCGGTTACCATAATGCTGCTCCGCAACGATTCGGCTGGCGATACCCAGGAGTACGTCGTCGCGATTGCGGGTGCAATAACCAAACCTCCCGCCGAGCACACCATCCGCACCGCCACCGCCTACAAGGTCGCGCTGTCGTCTCTATTGATCGTCGACAAAGCGACGGGCGTGAGTAGCCGGGCCCAGCCACGCGCTGGCGACACGGTTCGATTCTCCATTCAGGAGGGCGCTAGTTTTGTGAGTGTCGAAATACGAGTCGTTGCGCAGCCCGTCCTCTCGCCACCCTCTGCCGTATATGGACTCGTGGGAGCGGCGGGGGCAGGGAGCGTCGCAGCAGCCACGGCGCCGCTATTCGCGACGGCACCGCTTCCCAGTGCGGTTGAACCCATAGATGCCGTGCTGGACTTGGCGCTCGGGACAGTGAGGCGACACGCCCTGTTTGTGTGGAGCTATGTCGACGACATCGACTGCCAGCTTGCCGCCTTGGTGAAGGTGGATCGGACGGGTGGGGCGCAGCTACCCGACCGCGTAGAGGATTTTCGGCCACTGGGCCAGTGATCGCACACGAGTATCCAAGGTGGGGCGGGCGAATCGATGTCTTAGAGAATGGCTGCTGGCTCGAATGCAATGAGGGAATTCGAAATTTCGCGGATCGCTGGACGTCCCGCGTTCGGGACCGCGATCGACTATCAGTTGATGTAAGGAGTTGACCATGCAGTCCGCAAGAAACCCAAACCTGTTGACCTATGCGTTGGTCTTCGGCGTCGGCGCTTTGTTGGCCGGCTTCGCAGCTAGCTGGTTCAAGGGGGACCTAACGTTTGTTGACTATGACGCCGCTGGGGCCTGGCTCACGACGTTCTGGGGTCGCTTTCAGATCATGTTCGTGCTGTCAGTGCTTATTGAGCGGTCGGTGGAGACCTATCTGAACGTCACAAAACAGAATGGCGAAGAGGCGGTTGATCCCCAGTCCGGTTCTGTCGTGAAGGTCAGTGATGCGAAAAAGGCCGCGATGCAGGCCGCACTCGTCCTCAGCGCCTTGGTCGCACTGGCGGGTGTGCGGATCATCGAGACGCTAGTCACCCTCGATGCCGGCGCAGGACCGTTCAAGTCAGCGGTCTGGCACGGTATTGATATCCTCATCTCCGCAGGTCTGATGGCGGGGGGGGCCGACCTCTTCCATAAGGTCGCCCAGCTGATTTCCGACGGGTTGACCCGCATGCGCTCCGGTCTTCGCGTGCAGGCGCCCCAGGCGTTCCTCAGCGCAAATCAATCGTTGATGGAGCATTCGCTCGACCGCAATGCATTGCTGGCATCCGTTCTGGTCGCCAAGACCTACTCCATTGTTGTCGTGCGTCCCGCAGCTCCCGCAGAGGAAGGTGCACTTGAGTTCAAGGACGGCGCCTTGACGATCAATGCGAAGTGCTGGTGGGACAAGAACAATCGGATCCTTGCCAACACCTACCTGCGCTCATCCAAAACCTACATGGCGACGTTAGGAATCGAGGGAATCTACCTTCCTGACGCCGTTTCTCAAGTTACGGGAGCCAAGGAGATTTTTCTACATCGAGGATCGAGCCCGGACAACTCTAACGGTTGCATTGCTGTGGAGGAGGTTGCCTTCAACGCAATCTGGAACCAGATCAGTCCTTTGAATGGCAGGAACGTGACTGTGGTGGTCAAGGATGTGTAAATGTTTATCCCCATAGAAAGAGCTTTGCCCTTTCCGCAACCTCGCTGCCGCACGTGGCCGCTTACAGTCGTGTGATTGGGAGTGGGATAAAAACGCGTTGTTTGGTGTGTGGTAATCGCTTCCTTCCAGAAGGAGTCGTGAGGCACGACCGATGATCGAGAGGGACGAATGCCAAGGCCCGATCCAGCCAAGGTGGAGCGTCCTAGGGAACCTCTGAACAAGTCCCCCACAGTGTGCTTTCATAGCACCGAACGCGGTCAGCCGGATTGAAGCATGAGCCAGATGACATTTGGAGACGGTGAGTACGCCGGCAAGCGCAAGCAGACGCGGCGCGAGGTGTTCCTGTCGGAGATGGAGAAAGTAGTGCCGTGGCGCGCGCTGACGTCGCTGATCGAGCCGCACTATCCGAAGTCAGGGAATGGTCGGCAGCCGTATCCGCTGGAGACGATGCTGCGTATCCACCTGATGCAGAACTGGTTCGGCTACAGCGATCCGGCGATGGAGGAAGCGCTGTACGAGGTGGTGTCGGTGCGGCAGTTCGCGCGGTTGTCACTGACCAAGGCGATCCCGGACGAGACGACGATTTTGAACTTCCGGCATCTGTTGGAAGCCAATGATTTGGCTGTGAAGCTGCTGCAGCGGGTGAATGGCCATCTGTGCGACAAGGGCCTGATGCTCAAGCGCGGAACGATCGTGGACGCGACGATCATCTCGGCACCGAGTTCGACGAAGAACGCCGAGGGTGAGCGTGATCCGGAGATGCACCAGACCAAGAAAGGCAACCAGTGGTTCTTCGGGATGAAGGCGCATATTGGTGTGGATGCCGAGTCCGGGCTGGTGCATACCGTGACGACGACGGCGGCGAACGCGGCCGACGTGACCCAGGTAGAAGACCTGCTGCACGGCAAGGAGAAGGTGGTGCATGCCGACGCCGGTTACACGGGCGCGGACAAGCGCGTGCAGAGCAAGCGCATCGAGTGGCACATTGCCGAGAAGCGCGGCAAGGTCAAGGCGATGAAGCGTGGCCCATTCAAGCGTGCTGTGGAAGAACTGGAAACGCTGAAGGCTCGGATTCGCGCGCGCGTCGAACATCCGTTCCGTGTGGTGAAGCGCCAGTTCGGCTTCGCGAAGGTCCGCTTCAAAGGCCTGGCGAAGAACACCGCGCAGGTGCTGACGTTGTTCGCGCTGGCGAACCTTTGGATGGCGCGCAAACAACTGCTGACGATGATGACGGGAGAATTGCGTCCGCAGTTTGGGAAGTAAGGGTAAAAGGTGCCCTGAAAGCGCTAAAAATCGGTGTTTTTCGAGCTTTCATCGATCTCGCTGCTCGACTGCAGACGAATTCGGCTCTACAGCGCACAGAGAGTGACTTGTTCAGAGGTTCCCTAGTGGTCGATTAGGGAGAGAGCAATCAGAGGCGTAAGGAAGTGATGATTTCCCCGACTTTTCAGAGTACCGAAAAGCGAGGAACTCTCGAGGTAATGCAAGGCATCAAAGGCGTGCGCGTCAAGACCAAATCCATACCTAAGTCAGCGTTTGTCCGCGTTGTAGATCTGCAGGAACTTACTGAGAAGCTTTTTGATGAAGGAGCAGTTTTCAGTAGCGCGCGCGAACTCGTCGATTAGGGAGCGTTATCGGGGGTAGGGAGGTCCGCTTTCGACCTATTGTGTTGAAAAACTCGGGCGCACCAAAAAGTGATGCCGAAATAGTGCGCTCAATCGGGATTTTTCACGTTTTGAGCCGCGAAATCGCCTTCTCGTGGTTCACTTTTCAGGTGTCTGACGCAGCACGTGAGTTTTCAACACAATAGACATTAAGCGGACGCTGGTGACTCCCGGTTAAAATGGAAGATCAGCCAAAATTGCCTGGGCTGGCCCTCAATAGCGAGTCAAGTTCGGCCATCGATTCAAAGGCGCAGTGCGCGCCAGTCGCGCGGGGGCGGTGTTTCGCGAAGGGGGCAGAACGTGGGCTCGGGAACTCCGAGGCAGAAAACCGGCGACGATCAATCAGCCTGCCGCTGGGTTACCGGTCGGGCCAACTGACATCGATGTATAGGGTAAGGCGATTTGTAACGACTGGTCGGATGGTCCATATCGGGGTGGTCCCGACCGAGGTTTAGGGCGCCTACGAGTATCAATCAGACCATTGAAATGCCTGCGGCACCACTTACGGGAGCGCTACCTTTGATCGAGCCACTGCGAAAACAAGATAAGAACGGTGCCCCATACAGTCGATTTCCCGACATCCAGAGCATGCTAATGACGCTGGATACTCTGCCGGACGCCGACATCGTGGCCCGGTGCAGGTTGGGCCGCGGAAACAGCTCCTTCGTGCCCATCGAGTGTGTGGTTCATATGTTGCGGCGCGGACTCCGTGCCAACAACAACGCGCTCACCAGTCCGCTGTTCACTGAGTTCCTTCAGCGCCTGCGCCGCCACATCCCCTTGCGTGAGGACAAAGAAAGCCACTTCCGCGTCCAGGTCTTCGAGCAGGTCCAGGATCGGCTGACCTCGCTTCTGGCCAAGGAATCCGTCGAATACCAGGACAAACTCGACTTCTGCGAGATCCAGTTCGCCGGGGCGCTGGCGCGACTCCTGCAAGATGCCCGGAAAAAGGCCACGAAGGACAAAAACCGCAAGGCTCCCTTGATGAACGAGGAAACCGGGGAGGTCGACGCGCAGGTCGATCAGGCCGCAGGTTCGTTCAATCCGTTCGACCCGGAAAATATGTCCGAGGAAAATTACCGGACGGTTCTCGATGAAGCGATGGAAGAGTTACCCGCCACGCAGAAAAGGATTATCGAGATGATGCGCAACAATGTCCTCATTGACTCACAGGATCCGACCGTCCCGACCATTTCGAAGGCCCTGGGAAAGTCGGAGAAGACCATCCGCAATCAGCGCGACAAGGCTATTGCAGCCATCAAGGCGTTCGTGAACAAGGGAGAGCGATAATGTCGGCCCGTAAAAACAACCCGTCCCTGGAAGAGATCTTGGACTCCTTTGCAATGGAGCCAAATCCCAGTGGGGAAGTGTTGGGCCGCTATTTGGCCGACTACCCTCAGTTTGCGGAGGACCTTGTCGATTTGTCCCAAGAGATGTTCCAGCTCGGACTAGTGCAGGACCGGGAGCTTACGAGCCTGGACAGCAATCGGATCAGTTCGGCTTGGAGTGTGCTTCAAGCCAGTATCGGTCAACCATTGGCCGACCCGCTTGCGAGCCTTTCGCAGCAGGTCATGGGCGATCTTTCGGAGGTGCTGCATGTCCCACGGCAAGTGATCCTGGCCTTTTGGGAAAGGCGAGTGCTGCCTGCGTCAGTGCCCCGTCGATTTCTCAACAGAATGGCGAGCGCTCTCGACGCGAGCGCGCAATCGCTGATCGAGTCGCTCGCTCTTCCCAAGCAAGCGCTCGCACGCAGCCACAAGGCCGAAGAAAAGCCGAGGTCTGACGCCGACAAGCAGGCATTTGAGCAGGTGCTTCGAGACGCAAAAGTGCCTGAGGATCAGATTGCTGCCCTTCTGACAGAAGGCGCTTGATGTGGATGGGGTGGAGATAGGCCGACAAACTGCTCAAGCCCTCCATCTAGCGGCAGTTGCAGCCGGAGGCGACCCGTGGTCGCCTTTGGCCTTCGCGTTGGCCCAAGTAGAACGCGAGGGCCTGTCGGTTAATCCCGCCATGCCTGGCGCCGATATTTTGGACGGTGGACTGGCCTGCTATATCCCCAAAGCCGGTCTAATCGTTTACGAAGATAGCGACACGGACTTTGATCGGGCGTTCCGGATCGCCCACGAGCTCGGGCATCTGCACCTTGGCGACAGTGAGGATGAAGACTTCACCGGTCCGCCTTACGCGATCAACCCAGACAGGCCAGCCGAGGCCGCGCCGATGGGTGTCGAGCGCGTCATAGACTATGGGCGCCGCCAGCGACGAGAAGTCCAAATGGACCTGTTTGCTCGCGAGTTTCTCTTGCCTCGGTCAGTTGCCAAAAAGCTCCATCTTGAAGCTGGCATGACCGCTGCTCAGATTGCCGGCAAGCTCGGCGCCCCAATGGCCGTGGTTGCCCAGCAACTCTTTGATGCCCTGTTGTTGCCACCGGTCGAGCTTCCGAGCGACAGCAATATCCCCGAAAGGCCGCTAAATGATCTCCAAGCTGCCGCAGCCAAGCACCACGGCAGTGCCTTCCTGCTAGAAGCCGGGCCTGGCACCGGCAAGACCAAAACCTTGGTAGGGCGGATCAGGCACCTGCTGAGCCAAGGCATAGACCCACGGCACATCCTGGTGCTGACCTTTTCCAACAAAGCTGCCGCTGAGATTGTTGAACGCATCGCAGCGGTGGACGCAAAGGCGTCTGCCGCCATGTGGATAGGCACCTTCCACGCCTTTGGGTTGGATCTGCTCCGTAGGTTCTACGGCGAGCTCGATCTCCCACCCGATGCCAGAATGCTTGATCGAACCGAAGCGGTCGAGCTCATCGAGAATGAATTTCCTCGCCTGGGCTTGGTCCATTACCGCGACATATACGATCCAACCGAGATTATCTCCGACCTTCTCGCCGCGATCTCGCGGGCGAAGGATGAAGTCGTGTTCGCCGATGACTACGAGCGCTTGGCGAAGGCGATGCAGTCTTCCGCCAGCGAGGAGGAGCGCATCGCTGGTGACAAGGCCTCCGAGGTCGCGCGCGTCTATCACGCCTACGAGAAGCTCAAACGCAGCGCGCAGGCTGTGGATTTCGGCGACCTGGTGTCTTTGCCGGTGCGCCTCTTGGAGGGAAGCCAGGAGATTACCCATGCGCTCAGGCAAGCCCACCAACATGTTCTTGTGGACGAATACCAAGATGTGAACCGAAGCAGCGTTAGATTGCTCAAAGCGCTATGTGGCGAGGGGGAGAACCTCTGGGTTGTCGGCGACGCGAAGCAATCCATTTACCGGTTTCGCGGCGCGTCTTCGGTCAGCATGGACCGATTCAACACTCATGACTTTCCGAAAGGCGCGAGGGCGCCGCTGAAGGAGAACTACCGTTCGGTCCCGGAAATCGCAAGGACCTTCTCACACTTCGCCTCAGCCATGAAAGCGGCGAGCGCCAACAGCGCGGTCGAGTCAAACCAACGGGAAAGCGGCTTCGTTCCGTCCATGCGGCGCGTCGATCGTAAGGTCGACCAGGTAGTAGCGCTCGCGGAGACCATCTTGGAGATGCGGTCTGCCGGCCACGCGTTTCGCAACCAGGCTGTGCTGTGCACAGGTAACGACAAGCTTTCCGATTTCGGCGAGCAGCTTGAGCGAATGGGCATTCCCGTTCTGTTCCTAGGCAGTCTCTTCGAGCGTCCTGAGGTTAAGGATCTGCTGGCCGTGCTCACCTTGTTGGTCGATCGACGGGCGACGGGCTTGCTGCGAACAGCCTGCATACCCGATTTCGCAATGTCCTTGGAAGATGTAGTTACAGTATTGAACCACCTGCGCACCGCGGAGCAGCCCCCGGGTGCCTGGCGAGAACTGCCCCCAACTGTGGAAGGGCTTTCTGCTGAGGGTAGGGCCGCATTGGCGAGCTTGGATGCGGCTTTGGCCGGCCTTGAGCGCGAAAGCGATCCGTGGGAAGCCATGTGCCAGTTCCTGCTTGGGCCTTCCCAGTTGGCGGCGCAGTTGGTCGCGTCGGGCACGCCTGGCGATCGGGCCAAGGGCATTGCCGTCTGGCAACTTCTGAACTTCATGCGCGTGCAGCCACGAGGGCAGGGCTTGCCCATCCAGCGACTGACCGACCGCATCCGCAGGTTGGTTCGCTTGGCCGATGAGCGCGACCTCCGGCAATTGCCCGCTGCCGCTCGCAGCATCGACGCCGTGCGGCTCATGACCATTCATGGGGCCAAGGGACTTGAATTTGAAGTCGTCCATCTGCCGGGGATGAATCAAGGAACCCTTCCGCGAAAAGTGCCGCAAGGCCCATGTCCACCTCCGACGAACATGATCGAGGGTGCTCATGGCGCGGTTGGGCAGTATCACAACGACGAGACGTTCAAGGAGCACGAGTGTCTTTTCTATGTCGGCCTATCCCGGGCGCGGGCTCGGCTCTTCTTCTATGCGGTGAATTTCACAGAAAGTAGCGGCGACAGAAAACCATCCAAGCGCGCGCAATCGCCCTTTATCGATCGCATTGCCGCCTTCATCAGCAACGACGTTGTAACGCCCAAAACAGAAGCGCCTACGGTCCCGGAAAGCACTCCTGTCGAACTGGTTACGGAGGGCGGGGTCGTTCTCGAAGGCTACCAGGTGGGCCGCTACGACCATGGGTGTGAACGCAATTATCTGTATGTTCATTTGTTGCAAGTGGGTGGAAAGCCCAAGGCGACCGCGTTCTTGCAGATGCATGACGCGGTGCGGAAAGGCTATCAATCAGTGGTGCAAGGGGGCGATGCGGACCCCGCTGCCATAACAGTCGGGTTGAGAGAGTCGTTTGCCGCCAGTGGCTTGGATCAGCACGGGTATGTCGAGGATTATCTAGCGTTGGCCAATGGCATGCTCGCTTCTTTCCTGGCCAGCCGCGCGGGTCGCACGGCAGAGAAGCCGATCGCCCTGACGCTTTCCTTTGGTGATGACAAGATTTTGGTAACGCCCGACGATGTCCTGTTGGAATCAGACGGCCGCAAAACCTACCGCAAAGTGAGCACCGGAAAGGCGCGCTCTGACGACGAAACCGATATCGGGGTCGCCTCGTTGCTGCTCGCTGCGCGGGCCGTCGATCCATCAGCTCAAGTTGAGCTAGTTTACCTTTCGGATGGCAACAAAACTTTTTTGGATCGGTCGGCAAAGCAGTTGGATAACAGTAAGAACAAGGTGCAAGGCGCGATTGGCCGCGTTCGCGCCGGTCGCTTTATGGCAAAGCCATCCAACTTTACCTGCCCCACCTGTCCAGCGTTTTTTCTGTGCGGTCCGCTACCGTTTGGGGCGTTGCACAAGTCGTTCTAGGCCGGGTTACCGGTCAAGCGATGTCGCTTCGATTAATAGGTGAGACCGAACAATTCGTTCGGCTAAATCTATGAGGCGATACAAGACATGACCCCGAACGACCCGATTGATTTTGAAGACGTAGGCCAGGCCATCCGCGAGGACCGCGCTCTGCGCCCAGCCCCCCGTTACCGCATCCACTTCGCCCAAGACGGACTCGATTTCCGAGCTGTGGATGTGGAAAGCGCCATCCCTCTGGGCCAGCAGATCCTAGCCGCCGCAGGCCTGAGCATCGCCGGCGAGTTCAGTCTCTTTGCCATCCTGTCCACCGGAGACTTCGAGGACGTGCTCCTTAATGAACCGTTCGACTTGCGAGGAGCCGGTGCCGAGAAGTTCGTCGCTTTCCAGTCTGACCGCGATTTCAGGCTGATGATCAACCAAGCTCAGGTGATCTGGGGCAAGCCCGCCATTTCCGGGCGCACCCTCTACAAGTTGAGTGAGGCCAAAGAAAACGAGGTGGTTTTTCTGGAAGTGCCTGGCGGCGATGATCGGCTGATCGAAGATTCCGACCTCATCGATTTGAGCGCCGCTGGCGTAGAGCGCTTCTTCACTGCACGAAAGCCCCAGCGCGCCATCGAGATTGTGGTGAACGGGCGCGAAGTTGAGGTTGCTCAGAGCCACCAAACCTTCGAAGACCTGGTCGCAATCGCCTACCCGGGTGAGCCCCCGATGCCCAATGTCACCTACAGCATGACCTATCGAAAGGTCGCTTCCGTCCCCCACAGCGGCGAACTTGCTGCCGGCGGTTTCATCGAGGTCAAGAACGGGAGCATCGTCAATGTCGGACGCACTGTTCAGTCGTAATGATGACCTAAAGCGTCTGCGGGACGCCGGCTACCTGATACAGGTGGTCGGCGGTCTCCTGGTGATGCGGGACGTCCCGTATGTGAACGCGCAGAAGGAGGTTAAGCGCGGTGTATTGATCTCCACACTGTGCCTGTCAGGCGATCTTACCCAAAAGCCGGAGCCGCACACGGTCCAGTTTTGTGGCGACTTCCCGTGCCAAGCCGATGGCGTGGCGCTGCAGGCGATCGCAGCGGGGACGGGACAGTGGGACCTTGGTCATGGGCTGGTAGCCCAGCACATGTTTTCCAGCAAGCCCGACAACCGCGGCTATCAAAATTACTTCGACAAGATGACCACCTACGCCAACATCCTTGCCGGCCCTGCCGCCGTGCTATCGCCGGGGGTGTCCGCTAAGGCGTTCAGGGAGCCCGACGAGGACGAAGAGAGCGTGTTCAACTACGTGGAAACAGCCTCTGATCGCGTCGGAATCGGTGTACTCGCGGCTCGCCTCAAAGGCCAGCGCGTTGCCATCGTTGGTGTAGGAGGCACAGGCTCTTACATTCTCGACCAGATCGCCAAGACACCCGTAGCTGAAATTCGACTGATCGACAACGACGAGTTTTTGCAACACAACGCGTTCCGTGCGCCGGGTGCGCCGACGCTCGACAGTCTGCGACAGGTTTGGAAGAAGGTAGAGTATTTCAAAGACATCTACTCGCACATGCACAGGCATATCGTGGCTCATGCCATCCAGCTAGACGCTAGCAACGTCCAGGTGTTGGATGGAGTGACGTTCGCCTTCCTGAGCATGGACGCCGGTGAGGCGAAGCGCGCGGCCATCGAGCGGCTGGAAGCCCTGGGCGTGCCCTTCATCGATGTCGGGATGGGCCTGGAACTCAAAGGCGATTCACTAGGTGGGATCTTGCGCGTAACTACGAGCACTCCTGGCGCCCGCGAGCACTTGCGCCAACGAGTCTCCTTCGATGGCGGCGGCGACGATGTTTATGTCTCGAATATCCAAGTTGCCGAGCTCAATATGCTCAACGCGGCACTGGCTGTCATCAAGTGGAAGAAGATCCGCGGCTTTTACAGGGACCTGGAACAGGAGCATCACTGCTCTTACACCATCGACGGAAACATGCTGCTCAATGGGGACCAGACATCATGAAGCACGACGTCCTCGAACCTCGTTTCGTCAAGGCGGTTCCACGCGACTTGGAGCCCGGTGTTCTCTATGTCTCGATGGAATATGGCACCGTCGTGCATAGTTGCTGCTGCGGGTGCGGCTTTGAAGTGGTAACACCCCTTACCCCCACCGATTGGCGCCTCACCTTCGATGGTGAAAGCGTGTCCCTATGGCCGTCGGTGGGAAGTTGGAATCTGCCTTGCCAGTCGCACTACGTAATCGATAACAATCGTGTCAGGGAAGCACTACAGTGGAGCACTGTCCGTATCGAAGCGGAGCGGACTAGGGATGGACAGGTCAAGGCGAAGTTCTACGCGCGGCAGGCTGCCATCGAAGCGATCGATGCGCCCGTCATCGCTCCTGCGCCGCCTTGTCCAGAAGTCCGCCCGACTGGATTGCTTGCTAAGGTTCGCAGGTGGATCTTCTAGTGGAGCCACAATGTGGCGCGTGAGGCCACCAAGCAAACTCGATGGCACAGGTACGAATTGAGATCGAAGTCGTATCCAGGGCGCGACATTGGTGAACAGCACCACCGTGCAAATCTTCGAGTGTCCGCTTCTGGCCTATTCCGTTGAAAAACTCGGGCGCATCAAAAAGTGATGCTGAAACAGTGCGCTCAACCGGGATTTTTACGTTTTAAGCCGCGAAATCGCCTTCTCGTGGCTCACTTTTCAGGAGTCTGTCCCAGCACAAGAGTTTTTCAACACAATCGACCGAATGCGGACAAAGCGAGTATGTCGATAAGAGAACCTTATCGCGGCTACGTGGCGCCAGAAGAAATTGATCGAATCTAGTTCAAGCGGTGGGAACCGCGCGGTGTCCCGTCGATGGGTGCAAATCAAGAGCGGCATTCTTCTGTGGAGGAGAGGTAGCTTACATTTGACTTTAAGAGTCGGGCGCGTAGCAAAATCGAATGGCAAGGGTTTAGACTTCACGGAAGGGCGCTGTCACATAGGGGGAGAGGTTTGGCCATTGAGGACGATGCCAGCGCAATTTTCAAGCAGTTCCAAGGTGGAATCGACACCTTAACGGCGTTCTTGGTGCTGTTTGAATTTATCGATGGCTCCTCAACCGGGAGATTCGGCTGGCTGCAACTGGGGCACGGGGAAATCTACGGGGCGGAATGCGATCTTCACGTTCGGCTGTGGCGTGACCGATTGCGGCAATCCATTGATGACGGCAGTCCAATTCCCGGAGTATTGGAGCTCGCGAATGTTGGTGTCGCTCTGCGAGCCGTGATCGACGATCATCATATCGCACCAGCTCATTCTAAGCAGTTCGTCATCGCACTACGTGTTTTGGACGCCTCCTTTCGTGGTGTCCATTCCGCGGATGTTTCAATGACCAATGACTTCCCAGGTCTGGTGCGCCTGCGCACCAACCTTCGAAAAGGCCAGCCATTGTTTGGACATGGAAGTCTCAGTGTCTATCCAAAGCCCATGCGACTTTTTTCTCCAGAGTGCAGAGGACAATCAAGCTTGTCCGAACTGCTTGACGTGTTGACAGTAGTTCATCCCACTCCGCATCTTCGTTTGGATCATTATACTGTGCCGTATGTTGGTGAGCCGGGAGCTGATGGGTTTAGAAATATTGGAATTGTCCCTGCCATTAGAAATTCCTCTGAGTTGGTTTGGAAGCGTGAGTCGAATGATCGCTATTCCGTTTGGGAGCTTCCACAAACCGAAGCTATTCATGTACGTATTCGAGAAGCATTAGATTTGTTGTTGCATATGGGGGCGGACTTGGTGCTCTTGCCTGAGCTAGTGGCTGGCCCAGAACTCGTAGGAATGCTGTCGACTTATCTTGCTCAACGAAGTTCAGCGCGGCTGCCTACCCCATTGCTGTTGCTTGCCGGGACGCAGATGGTTTCAGATGGCGATGGGCCTCGTCGCAATCGCGCCATTATTTTGGACGGCGCGGGAACCGAAGTCTGGAGTCAAGACAAAATGCATGCCTACTGCTTCACAGCTGCGGCACAAGGCGAAACAGGGCATCCTCTGGGCGTAGATGAGCTCGTAGATCGACATGAAGATATTGCCGTTGAGCCACGGGTTTTAGTGGTTGTCGACCTTTCGCCTTCTCAGCGATTGGTAGTACTTACCTGTGAAGACTTCATTCAAGAGCAGCCGCATAGATCCATGGTTGTTGACATTTGCGCGACTACATTGTTGGTCCCGATCATGGCGCCTAAGAGGGGCGAACCGCCGTCGCAGGGCTGGATCACCGATGCGGCTATGAATTATGTACGTCGTCCCGGTGCCACAAGTGTTGTGGCCAATTCGGGTGCATTGATCCTGGGTGGCGAGGAAGCTATGCAGGCTTGGCAATTTGCAGAGATCCGGTCATCTCCTAGACTCACTTCGGTATGGGAGCCGGTGATGAGCCCAACGGGAGGACCTCCCGTCGCTTGGCTGGCTCGGCTTGATAGACGCGTTTAAGTCTGTACAATTGTCGACAATTGTAGGGGTTTGGTATGCCGTTGCGCTCAGAGACCCTTTCCGAATTGATCGAGCCTACGCTCTATGCGTTGCGTCAGCCGCGCGGAGATCTGGTTGGCCCGCTACTCATGAAGTGAACCGCCCCGGTTTTCGTGGAGGCTGTTTGGTTTAAGTCATGCGGCCATAGGGACTGCAGGACTGACGAGTTGCTGATAGTAGTTTGCTTCCGCTTCGGCAGGAGGAATGTAGCCGATCGGTTCGAGCAGACGCTG
>JANMUE010000501.1:0-1839 GCA_031391205.1 Lysobacterales bacterium
GTTTCAAATTGAAGGCCTCGGTAGACAGCTTTATCCCGACCTCGACCTATGGAAAACCGCCAAGCCCATTCTGCAAGAATGGCTGCATGCCCGCATGAGCCCGCGCGGTGTGCTGCGTGAATGGAAGAAACAATTGCCGGACATCGGCGAAGCTATCCGCACCGTACCGACATTGATTCAACAAGCGCTGATGCAAGCCGCCGAAGGCCGCTATCGCGTGAATGTCAAGAATGATGGCGTGGAGGAATTACGTCGCGAATTGCAAGCTTCCGCCAGACGTCGAGATAAAACCATCCTGGCCTCGGCACTGTTATTCAGTGGCGTGTTGTGGTTTGCCTTGGTCATCGAGCCACTGTGGCCCGGCGCACTGTGCCTGCTGTCCGGCACCTTTGTTTTGCTACGCAGGTAACAAAACCCAAACCACCTCGCTTGTGACGGTGCTGAAATTTAAGTAGCCTCAAAGCTCACAATAACGATGAGGTTACGAACCATGGATTCCGTATCGACCGCCGGCTCCGCCCCCAACATTCAGAAGCATCAATTCGAGTTCACCGGGTCAGGCGGTGAATATTTCCGCATCTGGATCGTCAATCTGCTGCTGACACTGCTCACATTAGGTATCTATGGCGCTTGGGCCAAGGTACGCCGACTGCGGTATTTCTACGGCAACACGCTGCTGGCGGGTTCTTCATTTGAATATCATGGCGAGCCGGTCAAGATTCTCAAAGGTCGCTTGATTGCTGCGGCAATTCTGGTGCCGACATACTTGGCTGGGGGCATCAACCCGGTATTGGCGATGGCTTCATCCTTGTTATTCCTGGTAGCGCTGCCGTTCATCATTGTCAGGTCGCGTTGGTTTCAGATGCGCATGACCTCATGGCGCAACATTCGCTTTGACTTTGCGGGAAGCTATGGAGAAGCAATCGCCATCTACGTCGGCAAGGCATTGCTTACCGGCCTGACGCTCGGACTGTACTATCCGTCATTTAGCCACTCTAAATTCGCTTTCGTTATTGGCCAGTCGAAGTTTGGCACCGCGCGCACTACATTCAACGCCACGCGAAGTTCGTTCTACGCTACTTATAGCTTGGCAGGCTTGATCCTGGTGGCAGGATTGGTTGTGGCAATTGGTCTGGCAGTCACTGCGGCTGGCCCGACATTCGACCTTCAGGAATCCATAGCTCAGCCAGACCTTGCTTCCCCAGCCAGCTTAGCCACGCTGGTCAAGGTGATATTTGTGTTTGTCTTGGCGATCGGCATTGCTGCAACTCTGTCCAGAGCTCTCATCCAAGCACGACTTTCAAATCTTGCCTTCGGTAATACGTGGGTCGGTCAGCATCGCTTGCAAAGCAAGCTACCAGTCTTGCCGCTGGCCTGGATTCATATAAGCAATTTGGCACTGATCCTCATCACTGCAGGGCTTTACGCCCCCTGGGCAAAGGTTCGCGTGATGCGGTTCCAAATGGAGAACATGAGTCTGATTGCGCAGGATAGTCTGGATGAATTCGTCGCCTCAGAAACCGCCAACATCAGCGCCGCCGGTGAAGAGATTGGCGACTTCCTGGATGTGGATTTCGGCTTGTAAGCCAGCTGACTCACCATGGCGACTTTTACTATCAAGGGGCGCTACTTCGATGGAAAAACCTCGGCAGCACAGGCCGTCGAGGTTCAGCTTTTTGAAAATGGCTGGCTGCACATCGAAGGCGGATCACTCACCGCAGATCATCCGGTAACGGACGTGCAGATCAGCCCGCGCGTGGGCAATACGCAGCGGCGTCTGCGCTTTGCGGATGGCTCGGTATGCGAGATATCCGATAACGACACGCTGGATGCCTGGCT
>JANMUE010000524.1:0-2361 GCA_031391205.1 Lysobacterales bacterium
CGATGCTCCTGCTCTACTGATTGAAATTCAGAGCAAGAGCATCGCGGCTCACGCCGCTCCTACATGTCTTTATTTCAGCAACGCATCGCGATAACGTCGCGACACGCGTATGCAGCGTCCCGACGTCAGCGTCAGCTCCGCATCACCCTTGCCGATCGGTTCGATGCGAGCGATGCGATCGAGATTGACGGCATGGCTGCGATGCACGCGCACGAATCCGCGCGCAGCCGGGTGCGCGAGAAAGGCGGCGAGGGTGATGCGATCGAGCCAGGACTTCGCAGCGGTATGCAACTCGATGTAATTGTCGGCCGCTTCGATGCATTCGATCTCGGATAGAGGCACGCGCTGCAACGCACCGCGATGCGGCACCATCCAGTGGCCTGCGATCGGCTGGATCTGATGCAGTGCGCCCAGCAATCCTACGCGTTGTTGCTCCCGCGCTTCAGGGCGCAATCGCTGCCGAAGCCGCTCGATGCAGGCGAGCAGCCGTTCACGCGTGTAAGGCTTCAGCAGGTAATCGACGGCGTTGAGCTCGAATGCGCGAACAGCGTGTTCGTCATAAGCGGTGACAAACACCACCAGCAGGCGATCGGGCAGCGCAGCCGCCACTTCCAGCCCGCTCAGCAACGGCATCTGGATATCCAGCAGGATGGCATCGGCGGCAACTTCGCGGCTGAGATTCAGCGCCAATGCGCCATCACCGGCCTCGGCCACGATATCCACATCGGCGATATCGGCAAGAAAGCGGTGCAGCTTCAACAGGGCCGGAGGTTCGTCGTCGGCGATCAGCAGCTTCATGCCGCAACCTTGCCTGGCAAGCTGATCCGCAGCACGGTGTCCGCATCTTCGATGGCCAGTGTTACGCGCGCGGATGCACCGTAGAGCGCAGCCAATCGGGCGCGGGTGTTCGCCAGGCCAATCCCGTCGTCACGCGTATCGGCTTGCAACTGCCCGGCGCTGTCGCCGACGAGCAATTCCAGCGCACCGTCGCGAACCTGGGCGCCGATGCGGATTTCGATCGCACCGCTGACCCGAGCAACGCCGTGCTTGATCGCGTTCTCCACCGGCGCGAGCAGCAGCAGGCTGGGAATTTCGCAATCGCCCGCTGCCAGGTCGATATCGATGCGAACGCTCAGCCGCGGGCCAAAACGCTGCTGCATGATGAACAGGAACGGTTCAATCAGGCGCATTTCATCGCGCAGGCTGTGCGTCAGCCGCTGACTGGCATCCAGCGACTGGCGCAGGAGATCAGCGAGCTGTGCCAGGATGCGGTCGGCACGCTCGACGTCCTCGTACATCACCGATGACACCAGGTTAAGCGTATTGAACAGGAAATGCGGCTGGATCTGTTCCTGCAGACGTGCGAGCTTCGCGGTAGCGAGCGCGGCATTGAGCCGCACCAGTTCTTCGCGTCGCTCGCGGTCGCGTTGGAACAGCAACGCGCCATGACAGAGCCCTACCATCACGGCATAGGTCACCATGTCCTTGGCGCCTTCGTAGCCGATGATGGAAAGCGCATCGCCGGGTTCGTATTGCACGCTGGTGAATGCGTAGACGGTGAGGCGTATCGAGTACATCATCACGGAATGCGCGACGGCATAGATCAGCACACCGATCAAATGTGCTGCGATGCGCAGCATCAACGGGCGCGCGGCGGCCAGAAGATGTTGGTGCCAAAGATATATCAGGACTACCAGCAGGCTGCTCGACAAGGTGCTGGACAGCTCCCACAGGAACGGTTCCCAAGGATGTGCACCGCCGCGCTGCAGATAATGCTGAAGTTCTGCGATGGCCTGGAGCAGGCCGACCGCAATCCAGAATCCGAAATAGGCCAGCCACAGCGCGATGCTCTGCTGGCGGGTGGGCGGTGGTTCGGATCGGTTGAAGTCAGTGGGCATGGTGGAAAAGTAGCATCGGCAGGACTCGCGGCGATCCCGGTTGCCTGAAGCCAGGCCCCGGTTGCCACACTGGCTGCTCCGGACGCCACAACGGCTGGATGTGCGAGCAACTGTCTTTTTTGATCTACCCAAATGCGCTGATTTTCGCAGTTTCCTTTCCGCTACCGATCCAGTCCCCTGGAGTTCAGGGGACGGTCGCCGCGCCGCGGCGAGGAAGGGGTGTGGAAGGCACGCCTGATCGCGTACCGGGTCGATCAGGGTGCGATTGTCCAAGAGATTCCATAGGCGCATCGGAGCCAAAGCACGTCATCGCGATCGTGGGAGCGGCGTCCCGCCGCGATGCTCTTGAGACTACAGAATCACTGATCGCGGCGGTCGTCTCTCGGCTTCCTGCCTTCGACGACACTTGTACGTCCTGCACGGCGGGACGCCGCTCCCACATCTGCTGCTCCGACAACCAACA
>JANMUE010000525.1:0-2137 GCA_031391205.1 Lysobacterales bacterium
CGATGCTCCTGCTCCGACCTGAAATGTAGGAGCGGCGTGAGCCGCGATGCCCATGTTCTGAATCTCAATCAGTAGAGCAAGAGCTTCGCGGCTCACGCCGCTCCTACAAGGTGGCGGCTATTTGTGTAAGCTTTGCGTCATCGGACTTCTTCTTCAGGGGTTGCGTATGCCCAAGACCGATCCACGCGTAGACGCGTATATCGAACGCTCCGAGGAATTCGCGCAACCGATCCTGACGTTTTTGCGCGAGACCGTGCATGGCGCTTGCCCTGATGTCGAGGAAACACTGAAGTGGGGCATGCCGGCCTTCATGTACCAGGGCATCCTGTGCAGCATGGCGGCATTCAGGCAGCATGCGACGTTCGGTTTCTGGAAGGGCAGGCTGGTAGTGCCCGAAGCCGACGATGAATCGGCCATGGGCCAGTACGGACGCATCACGCATTGCCGCGATCTGCCGACGAAGAAGGTGATCGTCGGTCATATCAAGCTGGCGATGAAGCTCAATGCCGAAGGCGTAAAAACGCCGCGCACCAAATCCGCTGTGCCCAAGCCGCCAACCGAGACACCAGATGATCTGAGTGCGGCGCTGAAAAAGAACCGCAGGGCGCGCGCCACCTTCGAGGCATTCAGTCCCAGTCACCGGCGCGAATACATCGAGTGGATCGTCGAGGCCAAGCGCGCCGATACCCGCCAACGCAGACTTGAACAGGCCATCGAATGGCTGGCCGAGGGCAAGCCGCGCAACTGGAAATACATGGATTGTTGATCAGGGTCTGAACGGGTCGGGCCCCCGGCCTACAATTGCGCCGCGACTTCGACGGTGCGTATCGGGCGCGCCACATTCCAGGCCAGTATCGTCGCAATGACCATCAGCGCTGCCGCCAGCAGCAAGGGCGCTCCCGGCAGATGCCAGTCGCGATGCGGGCCGATGGCCTGCGCGAACGTATTGGTGAACAGCAATGGGCCGATCATGCCGGCAATGCCCATCAGGCTCATATTGGCGCCTTGCAGCTTGCCCTGTTCGCTGGGGCCAAGGCGCTCGGTCATCATCGCCTGCAAGGCCGGTCCGGACATCCCCCATAGCGCCATTACCGGCACGCCCAGCAGCATCAATGCCCCATTGGGCGCGAGTCCATAAATCGCGAAGCCGATCGCACCGAACACCAGGCCCATCAGCAAGGTGTGGCGCTGTCCGTAGCGTGCCACCATCGGGCGCACCATTCCGCCCTGCACGATGGCGCTGCAGGCGCCAACGCCCATCAGGAAAAACCCTACCGCTTCGGTATCCCAGCCATAGCGATAGCTGGCATACAGCACCATGGTGCTGGGTAATACGAAATGCGCGAAGTTCATCAGGAAACCAACGCCTGCCAACCCGAACAACTCGGCATGCGAGCGCAGCAATTTCAGCGATGCGAAGGGATTGGCGCGCGACCAGCGGAACACATCGCGCTTTTCTTTCGGCAGCGACTCGGGCAATACGAAATAACCATAGGCGGCGTTGGCCAGACTCAGGGCCGCGGCAACCCAGAACGGAAGGCGCGGATCGGCGCCCCCGAGCAAGCCGCCGATCGCCGGTCCGATAATGAAGCCCAGTCCAAACGCGGCACCGAGCATGCCGAAGCGTTGCGCGCGCTGTTCGGGCGGCGTGACGTCGGCGATATACGCGTAGGCAGTGCTGATGCTGGCGGCGAACATGCCCGAGATTGCACGACCAATCAGCAGCCAGGGAATGCCGCCGGCCACCGCCATCACGATGTAATCCAGGCCGAGGCCGAGATTGGACATCAGAATCACCGGACGCCGGCCGAAACGATCAGACAGTGCACCGATGATGGGCGAGCAGAAGAACTGCATCATCGCCCAGGTGAAACCGAACCAGCCGTAGATCGCCGCGGCACGCGATGTGTCGCCCCCCATCATGTGTTCGACCAGCTTGGGCAGCACTGGGATGATGATGCCCAGTGCCAGCATGTCCAGTACCACGGTGACGATGATGAAGGCGAACGCCGCCTTGCGTGGCTGGACCATGGGTGTATCGGAATTCGGCGTCATGACGGCAGCGCAAGGGGGACGCGCGAGGCTAGCAGATTGGGCCATGTAGGAGCGGCGTGAGCCGCGATGCTCTTGCTCTGCT
>JANMUE010000541.1:0-2322 GCA_031391205.1 Lysobacterales bacterium
GGATGCTCAGGGCACGGGCATCGGCTTCACTCAGCTATACCCTAGCTTCTCATCTACTCGCGCCGCTCGCATCTATATCCTCAATGACTTGTTTGTTACGCCAGGAGCCCGTCGCAAGGGCGTGGCAGCAGAATTGTTAAGCGCATCCGCCACCTATGCCAAAGCAGTTGGTGCTGTTCGCCTCGGACTATCTACAGCACTCACCAACAAACCAGCGCAACAATTGTACGAGTCTCTTGGCTGGAAACGCGACCATACTTTCTGCGAATACACGTTGATGCTTTGAAAATCAGCCCGTAGGGCAATGGTATGGACTCCTCCCACCCTAACGACATCGAGTGCCAAACTGTGGATGAGTGTCTACAGTTAACCGGTGAGAGGAGTCCGAGATGAAGATTAAACGCATAGGCATTGATCTGGCAAAGCATGTATTCCAGGTTCACGGCGTAGATGAAGTCGAGCAGGTGGTGTTGAAGAAGCGGTTGAGGCGCAGCGAGATGCTGACGTTCTTTGCCAAGGTGGAGCCGACATTGATCGGTGTTGAGGCTTGCGGCAGTGCGCACTACTGGGCGCGGGAGCTGGGCAAGCTGGGTCACTCGGTGAAGCTGATGCCGCCGCAGTACGTGAAGCCCTATGTGAAGACGAACAAGAACGATGCCAATGACGCGGAAGCGATCTGTGAAGCGGTGTCGCGGCCCCACATGCGTTTTGTGCCGATCAAAAACATTGAGCAACAGGCGTTGCAGGGATTGCATTGTGTGCGTGATCGGGTGGTGAAGGCGCGCACAGCGCTGATCAACGAGATACGCGGTTTGCTGGGTGAGAGCGGCATCATTGTGTGTAAGGGTGTGGCTGCGGTGCGCAACACCCTGCCGTCGATCATCGAAGATGCCGAGAATGGTTTGTGCGTGCCACTGCGTGCGCTGATGAAGGCGCTGTATGCCGAGTTGGAATCGGTGGATGTACGCTTGGATGATCTTGATGAGCAGGTCAAAGCCCATGCCCATCAAGATGCAAACGCCAAGCGCATCCAGCAACTGGACGGGGTGGGACCGATCACTGCGTCTGCGATTGTCAGCAGCGTGGGCGATGCCAGACAGTTCAAGAGCGGTCGAGAGTTTTCGGCCTGGCTGGGGATAGTGCCTCGGCAACACTCCAGCGGCGGCAAAGAACGGTTGATGGGCATCAGCAAGCGCGGCGATTCGCGGCTGAGAACGCTACTGATCCACGGTGCCCGTTCAGCCTTGCTGGCCAGCAAGACCAAGACCGATCGGCGCAGTGACTGGTTGCGCAAGCTCACCGAACGCCGCAACCAGAACATTGCCACGGTGGCGCTGGCCAACAAGCAGGCCAGAATCATCTGGGCGATGTTGACGCGGCAGGAAGACTATCGAGCAGCGGCCTGACGACAGGCCCAACGGCATTGAAACCAAGCTAAGGTAAGTAAACGGTGCGGAGAAGATTTTAGACGATTGCGAAGCCAACGAAACTGATGAAACGGTCGAACCGACACACTGACAAGCCGACGAGTGCAAGGGCTCCCTGCGAAGCAAAGCCGCTAGGGCGATTGGCACAGTGTGCGATTACCATCATGGCCCGGATCACAAGTATCCACTCAGAGGCCGGATATACGGTTGCAGTCGATCTCTCTCATCAACATCGGAGGCTTGCAAACGGGAGGAGTCCATATATGCACTCGCGAGTGCGCCGCATGTCTTGAAAGATCGCAACCTTTTAGCTCGCAGGACGATGCAAGCAGCGCACCAGGAATCGACACAACACCAACAGGAGCATTACCCATGAAACGGCTACTGCAAGCAGGCGCTCTGTTTGTTCTCGTGGTAGGAAGCATCTATGGCTGGCTGGTTTACAAGAACAATCGCGCGCTACCCCCGCCGGAACTGGCAACGATCCGGCAGAGCTACGATCAGGGTGTGCAATGGTTATTGGCCAATGAGGCCATGGTGCTGCGCGACCTGAATCCGATATTGTGGTGGATGATCCAACAAAGTGCACAACTGACACACGATGCGCGCTTGTTCGAGCTTTACGCAAAGTACCTGGCCGCCCGCGCACCGGATGAAGCACGTTCGGTATCACAGATGTTTGTTGCACCAGTGAAGTTCTGGGGCGCCAATATCCCCGAGTATGCCTATGCCAGTTACAACGCTTATCAGACGTACTTTCTGTTCGGCATCAGTTGCTCCAGAAGCCTCGCCGGACGCCCAGAAATAGAAATGCAGAAGGAACTGAACTACTGCGACAAACACGATTCGACACCTGCGTGTCTCACCCACCAGCTGATGGCATTTCGTCTCATGC
>JANMUE010000370.1:0-6674 GCA_031391205.1 Lysobacterales bacterium
CGCCGCTCCCACAGGTCATATGCAATCACAGCGGTTATCATGCACGGATGACGCAGGCATTCGATGTAGTGATCGTAGGTGGCGGGCTGGTCGGCATGAGTCTGGCGGCGGCGCTGCAGGACAGTGCGTTGTCGGTTTTGCAGATCGAGGCGCATGCGCCGACGCCCGTTGAGCAGCGCTGGGACGAACGTCATTTCGCGCTCGGCAAGGCCAGTATCGAGCGATTGCAGGCCTTGGGCGCCTGGTCGGCGTCGCTGGAGGAGACCCCGATACGCGAGGTGCATGTCAGCCGTGCCGGCGAGTTTGGACGGGTGCTGATGCGTGCTGCCGATATGGGCTTGCCGGCCTTCGGCGCCACGGCACCGGCGCGGCTGTTGGTTGCGTCGCTGGAGCAGAGACTTGTCCAGTGCACGCGGATACAACGCTGGCGACCGGCGCGATTGCTAAAGTTTGCAACGGCTGTGGATCGGGTTGAGTTGCGTGTTGCCACCGACAGCGGCGAGCAGACGATCCACTGCAAGCTGCTGGTGGCCGCTGATGGAACCGAATCGAGCATCCGCAACGATGCCGGCATCAATGCGCGGCGTACCGACTATCACCAGACCGCGATCGTCTGCGCAGCGGAAACCGAAATACCCCACGCAGGACGCGCGTTTGAGCGTTTCACCGACGATGGGCCGGTAGCACTGTTGCCGCTGACGGCGAACCGTTGTGGCGTGGTCTGCACGTTGAGCGAGGGCGCTGCGGGCGAGGCCGAGGCTATGCATGACGCCGAATTCATACACCTGTTGCAGTCGCGCTTCGGGTATCGCCTGGGCCGCATCCTGCGGCTGGGGCGACGCCAGCTTTGGCCATTGCGACTGACGCTGGCCGAGCGTCTGTTCGATCAACGTGTGGTGGTAATAGGAAATGCAGCGCAGACCATTCATCCGATCGGTGCGCAGGGATTCAATCTGGGCCTGCGTGATGCCAGTGCCCTGGCTGAGCAGATACGCGGAGCGTCCGATCCCGGTGCGCTGGACGTATTGCAGGTCTATGCCGAGTCGCGCAGCAGCGATCGAGAGCAGACGATTCATATGAGCAACGGCATGCTCCGGCTGAGCACCGGCAAGGGGCCGTTGCTGCAGGGTTTGCGTGGTGTTGGTATGGCGTTGATGGATCGCGTTCCGATGTTGACGCAGAGCATGGCGCGCGCCGCGATGGGCTATCGGGCGACTGCGGCATGAGCCGTTTCGATGTACTGATTTCAGGGTCGGGCGTGGCGGGCAGTGCGGCGGCGCTGGGGCTTGCGCAATGCGGACTGAAGGTCGGCGTGATCGAACGTCAGCCGTCAGCGCCTGAAGCGGGTGAAGCCAATGCCCGTGTGGTCGCGCTCGCGCCCGCGTCGGTGCGCATTCTGCGACGCCTGGATCTGTGGCCGCTTGCCGCTGAGCACGCCGCGCCGTATAGCAGCATGGAAGTTCAGGCCGGTGCGCATGAGTTGCGCTTCGATGCCGCATCGATCGGCGAAACGGCACTCGGCTGGATCACCGATCTGGAAGCGCTGCAACGACGTTGCTGGCAGGCGTTGACACCGGCGGTACGCGTGTACGCCCCTGCGCAGGTTGTCGAGGTCGAGCGCAGCGCTGATGACGTGCGCGTCGAACTGGAAGACGGGCAACGCCTGCGCGCACGCGTGTTGATCGTGGCTGAAGGTGCGCGATCGGAATTGCGCACGCGCCTGGGTTTCGATGTGCAGCTGCGCGACTACGCTGCCAGTGGTCTGGTGGCGCGTGTGCGTACCGGGCAGCGCAATCCCGGCATCGCGTTTCAACGCTTCGCCAGCGGTGGGCCATTGGCTTTGCTGCCTTTGCACGATGGCAGTTCCAGCATCGTATGGACGCGCCCGACTGCGACGGCCCAGGCGTGGCTGCAGGCGGATACTCACCAGCTCGCTGCGGCACTGACCACGGCAAGCGCGGCGCGTTTTGGCGAAGTGCTTGAAGTCTCGACGCCCGCGTTGTTTCCGCTGCGCATGGCGATTGCGGATCGATTCGTATCAGAACGCGTCATGCTGCTTGGTGACAGCGCGCACGTCGTGCATCCGCTGGCGGGACTGGGGTTGAATCTGGGCATGCTGGATGTGGGCGCCCTGGTCGAGGTATTGCAGCGTGCGCACGCCGCGGGTCGTGATCTCGGCAGCGCGGCCACCTTGTCGCGCTACGCCGCCTGGCGTGAGGGCGACACGCGCATTGCCGCGGGTATGGTTGATGCCGTCGAACGTGTGTTCGGGTCCGCGCCGTCGGAATTTCAGCAACTGGCCGAGCGCGGACTGGGCATCGTTGACGCGTTGCCGCTGTTGAAGCGATTCTTCTCGATGCAGGCAGCGGGATTGGCTGGGCGTGTGCCGCAGTTGGCTATGTAGGTGCGCGTCTTGCACCCGCACGCTCTTGCTTTTAGGCAACCGGCGGCGAAGATCAAAAGCGTGCGGGTGCGAGACCCGCGCCTACACGTTATCTGGGAATACGCGGAGCGCGACGCAGTCCAAGCAGCACTGGAATCAACGACAGCGCCGCCAGAACCACCAGCGGGATCAGGAATCTGGGCTGGCTGAACAGTGCGGTATCGATGGGCAGGTGCGCGGCGAGTGTCGGCGCAATGCTTGAGCCGAGCGCGGCGTAGACCACGAGCGAAGGCAGCACACCGACCATTGATGTGACCAGGAACAATCGGTAGCGACAACCCAGCCAGGCCAGCGCCACACTCACCGCACCGAATGGAAACACCGGCACCAGGCGCAGAAACAACGCGTAGCTGATCGGATGTCGCGCAAAGCCGCTGCGCAATCGCTCGATCAAGGCGCCGGAGGGCTTCTGGTCGCCATCGTTGATGGTGCGACGCGCAGCAAAGTAGAGCAGGGTGGCGCCTATGCCATCGGCAGAAACCGCATAGAGAGCGCCCTCGAAGATGCCGAGAAAGACGCCGCCCATCACCACCAGTACGACGCCGCCAGGCAATCCGATTGCTGTCAGAGACGCCAGTGCTGCGACCAGCCCGAGTCGGAATCCGATGGGATGCGCCACCGACCATAGGCTGAGCCGGGTGTAGTGATCGTCCAGGCGATCCAGATGCAGTTCGCGCCAGGCGCCACTCAACACGAATAGAGTGGCTGCAGCCGCGATCAGCAGCAGCGGCCAGAAGCGACGCACATGGCCCCACCAAGGCAGGCGTCTGGCCTCGTCGACCAGCGGTGCGATTTCGCGTGACTCGAGCGCGGCATCTTCGATGCGCTCTTCGACGACTTCGGCGGCGTGCTCCAGCGTCTTGCCGAGCGCGCGCAGTTTGTTGGGTGAGTCAGGCATGCACGTCGTAGTCGTTGAAGGTTGAGGCGCTCACTGCAACTTACTGCCACGCAATGACAGCGTATGTGCGGGCGCTGCGAAAGAATCGGCGCGCGCCACATCCCAGAATATTTTGAATACCGGATGCTCGGGAATGCCAATGAGCAGTTCGCCCGATCGTGCCCAGACGTGCAGCGCGGCAAGTGAGCGTACATCAGTCGACGAGACGCGGCGCACGATGTGTTCAGGCCCGAGTTCGCTGGGGTGATTCAGGCCCGCGGCCGCGATCAGCTCTTTCAGTGCGATCAGGGTGTTGCGATGAAACGCAGCGACCCGCGTGGCCTTGTCCGGCACGACCAGGGCGCGTTGCCGCACGGGATCTTGTGTGGTGACGCCGGTCGGGCAGTGGCCGGTGTGGCAGGTTTGTGCCTGGATGCAACCCAGAGAAAACATGAAGCCGCGCGCCGAATTGCAGAAATCCGCGCCCATGGCGAGGGTGCGTGCGATGTCAAATGCGGTGATGATTTTGCCGCTGGCACCCACGCGCACATGCTGGCGCATGCCGATGCCAACAAGGGTGTTATGCACCAGCATCAGCGCCTCGCGTAGTGGCGCGCCAACGTGGTCAGTGAACTCCAGCGGCGCTGCGCCGGTGCCGCCTTCGCCACCGTCGACCACGATGAAGTCGGGCGTGATGCCGGTCTCCAGCATGGCCTTGGCAATGCCGAACCACTCCCAGGGATGGCCGATGGCGAGCTTGAATCCGGTGGGTTTTCCGCCCGAGAGTTCGCGCAGGCGGGCGACGAACTGCAGTAATCCGATCGGTGTCGAAAATGCCGAATGGCGCGACGGGGAAATGCAGTCCTCGCCGATCGTTACGCCGCGTGCTGCGGCAATCTCCGCGGTGACCTTGGCACCCGGCAGCACGCCACCATGTCCAGGCTTGGCGCCCTGCGAGAGTTTGATCTCGATCATCTTCACCTGCGCTGAGCGCGCATTGTCGGTGAATCGTTCCTCGCTGAAACTGCCATCGACGTTGCGGCAGCCGAAATATCCGCTGCCGATTTCCCAGACAAGATCGCCGCCGGGCTCACGGTGGTAGCGCGAGATCGAACCTTCACCAGTGTCGTGATGAAAACGGCCGCGGCGTGCGCCTTCGTTGAGCGCCAGAATCGCATTCGCCGAGAGCGCACCGAAGCTCATCGCCGAGATGTTCAGCACACTGGCCGAGTGCGGCGCCGTGCATTGCGGTCCACCGATGTGGACACGGAAATCGTGATCCGGAATGTCGGTGGGGGCGATCGAGTGATTGATCCACTCGAAATTTGGCTCATACATATCCAGTTGCGTACCGAAGGGCCGCTTGTCGACCTCGCCCTTGGCGCGCTGATAGACGATGGAGCGCTGCACCCTCGAGAACGGCGTTTCCTCAGTGTCGTCTTCAAGCAGATATTGACGAATTTCGGGGCGGATGGTTTCGAAGAAGAACCGGAAATGCGACAGCAGCGGATAGTTGCGGCGAATGCTCTGGCGTGTCTGAGTCAGATCACGAATACCCACCAGGGTGAGCCATCCTGCGACGGCGGCGACATACCACCATAAAAAATGTTCCGTCAGCGCCAATAGCGCACTGACCACAAAGACGAGCACCACGAAGGCGAAGGCGAAGTAACGTGAGGGCAGCATGTGGGCTCCGATCGCGGTCTGCTGCCGATGATAGCGAGGGAGCCTTCGATCCTGTGCGCGGTCGTAGGTTGGTTGCAAGCCAGCATTTGTCGATTCGTGAAAATGGTGGGCTGCACCCAACCTACGGCGATGTGCGGATCAATCCTGCAGATGCTGCATCAGCCACTGCGTGAAGGCGCCGTAGGGCAGGGCGCCGGACTGACGCGCTATTTCCTTGCCGCCACCGTACAGGATCAGCGTAGGAATGCTGCGGATCTGGAAGCGTGCACTGGCCTGTGGGTTGGCATCGGTATCGAGCTTGGCGAAACGGATACGCGGTTCGAACGCGCCAGCGGCCTTCTCGAATGTCGGAGCGAATTGCTGGCAAGGACCGCACCAAGCCGCCCAGCAGTCGATGACCAGCGGAATGTCGGTGCGGGTCAGCACCTTCTCCAGATTGGCGTCGGTCAGCGTCAGCGGATGCCTGGTGAACAGTGCCTTGTGGCAGGACCCGCAAGCAGGCGATTCGGCCAGACGCGATTCGGGTATGCGATTGACCGCATCGCAATGCGGGCAGGTGAGATGCAGTGGATTGTCCATACCGACGGAAGTGGTGGCCTGCGACGGCGATTCAAGGCGTCGCCGTGCGCATCTGCACGGCCACGCTTGCCTATCTAGAACTTGCCGCTCTGGAAATCGGTTATCGCTTGGCGAATTTCATCCTGCGTATTCATCACGAACGGTCCGTAATGTGCGATTGGCTCGCCCAGCGGACGTCCCGCGATCACCAGACACTGCGCTGGAGCATCGCCTGCGCGCACATTTATGCGCGTGCCGGCACCGAGCAGCAGCAACTGGCGTGGCTTGAGCATCTGGGCCTTCGCACCGACCTGGATTTCACCGGCAACACCCTGCAACATCACGGTGTGCTGTTCGGGCACCACGTAATCGAACGCCGTGCCCGCGGGCAATTCCACGTCAAGCAGGATGGGCTGAGTCGGGCGCTGCCGCACCGCACCCTGGGTGCCCTGATATTCGCCTGCGATCACGCGCACATGCACGCCATCAGCGCCTTTCACCTCGGGAATCTGCGCGGCATCGATGTCCTGATAGCCGGGCTCGCCCATCTTCATCGCGGCGGGCAGGTTCAACCACAGCTGATAACCCCACATCAGGCCATTTTCCTGCTGCGGCATTTCTTCGTGCACGATGCCACGCGCAGCGGTCATCCACTGCACCGAGCCGGGACCGAGATCGCCTTGATTGCCCTGGTTGTCCTTGTGGCGCATGCGCCCGGCAAACATCAGCGTGATGGTCTCGAAGCCACGATGTGGATGCGGCGGAAAGCCGGCAATGTAGTCGGATGCCGAGTCCGAACGAAATTCGTCCAGCATCAGAAACGGGTCGACCAGCTTGGCTGCGCGGCTGTCGAACATGCGCGTCAACTTGACGCCTGCACCGTCGGAAGTGGGCTGACCGGGAAACAGATGCGCGGCTTCGCGCACAGTGGAGACAAGGGTGGATGTGGCTTGGGTTGCAGTGTTCATGAAACCTCCTGGTTGCATACAGAGTGCGACCGGGGAGGCTTGGGATCAAGATGCAAGCGTCGCAAGCGGGGTTGGCGAAAGTGCAAACCAGGCATGTGGGAGCGGCGTCCCGCCGCGATGCTCTTCTTGCGGGATCGCAAGT
>JANMUE010000573.1:0-11565 GCA_031391205.1 Lysobacterales bacterium
CGACCTGTGGTCGGACGCTTTTTGTCTACTCGTTCCACTCTGGCGAAAGCGTCCGACCACAGGTCGGACCCACAAAGACAGCCGCTCCCACAACAGCCTCCATTCTCACCAGCGCCCGGTAAATAGAAAGGTATTGACCTAAGTAAAAAACTAACTATGGTTAGGTACATGCCTAACCAATCAATGCAGTTGAATCGGGTTTTCCAGGCCCTGGCCGATCCCACCCGGCGCGCGGTGTTGGAGCGGCTGGTGCGCGGTTCCGCGCCGATGAGTGAACTGGCGCAGCCGTTCAAGATGGCGCTGCCGTCGTTCTCGCAGCACCTCAACGTGCTGGAGGACTGCGGCCTGGTGCGGTCGCGCAAGCAGGGCAGGGTGCGCACCTATCGGCTTTCGCCACAACGCTTGAAGGCTGCAGAAACCTGGATGACCCGGCAGCGCGCGCTGTGGGAGCGCCGCCTTGATCAGCTCGACGACTATCTCAATACGCTGAAGGAGACCACACCATGACGCAAACCCGTTCGCATACCGTCGATCCGCGCTTCGACCTGGTGCTGGAGCGCGTCGTCGACGTGCCCAGAGCCCTGGTCTGGAAAGCCTGGACGCAGCCGGAGCATCTCAAGAAGTGGTTTACGCCCGCGCCCTGGAGCACCATCGATTGCGAAATCGATCTGCGTCCTGGCGGAATATTTCGCACCGTGATGCGTTCACCCGAAGGGCAAGAATTTCCGAACCTTGGCTGCTATCTTGAGGTGGTGGAGAACGAACGCCTGGTCTGGACCAATGTCCTGCTTCCGGGATATCGGCCGACGGATTTCTCAACGATCGAACCCTCGGACTGCGCTGCGATCGCCTTCACCGCGGTCATCACCCTGGAAACCCTCAAAAACGGCACGAAATACACCGCCCTGGCCATTCATGGCCACGAGGCCGACTGCAAGCGCCACGAAGAAATGGGTTTTCACGACGGCTGGGGCAAGGCATTGGAGCAACTGGTGGATTCGATCAGGGACGGATGAATTGTAGATACCGTCTTGTATCCATACGCGTTTACCTAAGATGAATCGTCGCTGCACCGGGCATGGAGTCACATGAATTCTTGCCCCTTCGGGGCTAACGCGCTGCACTTGCGCGGTATGCAACCTGCAGGTCGACGCCAATGGGCCTTGCACCCGCACGCTCTTGATCTTGTGTAAACGGAACGAAGATCAAACGCGTGCGGGTGCGAGACGGTATCTACACAACGGGGCGCAGCTCGGCGACATGTCAGTTGTCACGTGCTCCGATGGCCAATTGCACATAAGCTGCGTTGCGCCGCGTCAGCGCAAGCCGCGTTGCCGCTCGATCGCAGTCAGTGCCGCACTCACTCTCAGGATTAACCCATGGCTTCGCAACCTGTAGGCTGGCGTTTCTATCTGGTGCTGATCCTGGCCTGTCCGCTGACCTTTCTCGTGCATGAGGGCGCACACTGGTTGATGGGTCAGGGCCTGGGTTATTCGATGTCGATGAGCTTGAACGGGGCGACTCCACGCAGCGGAGGCTTTACCTCCGATGCCCACGCGATGTGGGTCAGTGCAGCCGGTCCGCTGATCACCTTGCTGCAAGGTGCGGTGGCGTTCCTGCTCATGCGCAGCGGCAAGCATCTGCTCGCCTATCCGTTTCTGTTCATTGCCTGGATGATGCGTTTCGCCGCCGCCGTGGTCAGTATCAAGCATCCCAATGACGAAGCGCGCATCAGCCAGATGCTGGGCCTGGGCACCTGGACGTTGCCGGTGCTGATGGTGGCGGCGCTGTTCGTGTTGCTGTACATCTCCAACCAGCGCCTGCAAGTGGGCTGGCGCGTCAATCTCATCAGCTATCTGATCGCCAGCATGATGTTCGCGGTGATCGTATTTCTCGACGCGTAACGCGAACCCTGAGCCACTGTGGGTCCGACCTGTGGTCGGACGCTCGTAATCTCGCACAGGCGCGTGCCATCAGGGTATAGAGCTCGCGGCTATTCCCGGCTTGCCGGTTTCGCGAATCCCGACACAACCCAGGTGCTGGCGACGTCGTGATTGAACACAAAATTTGCCGCGACCTGCACCCGTGCCAGCTCGTCGCCGCTGTCGTCGAATGCAGCCAGCTCGGCATAAGGCTCGTCTTCATCGGGCACGATATCCAGCGTCACCCGCACACGGCCATTGCGTGATGCGACCTTGGTGCTCTTGTGCAGGGCCGCATGCGTTTGTTGTTCGTGGCGCATGATGATTTCCGATGCGGTCTTCACCAGCGTAGCAAATGCATTCGCGTCCAACGGCTTGGGGTTCTTCTTGTCGCGGCCCATTGTCCACGGCCCGACCAACGAAGGTTCGGTCTGGCCATCCAGCGTCATCGCCACGGCCCAACCTTCGTCGTCCTCGTTCTTGATGACCTTCGCCGTCCAGCCATCATCCGACCATAGCCGGTCTTCCTGCACTCGTGACGTGCCGGCTTCAGTTTCGATCACTGCAGTGACGACGGGTACGGCGGCAACCGGTGCTGCTTCGATGATTTTGCGTTTGGCCACGGCTGGACTCTGAATGTGCGGGCCGCGAGCTTAGCGGCAATGTGTGAGAAACGCGCTCTGGACGTCGTTCGATATGGGTTGTCCGGAGAACCTTCCGGCCAATGAACGCGTATCCAGCGGCGGTAGGCATGCACGCCACTTCGCGCGGAACTTTCGCATCGGTTGTCGGCGCCCTGGACGCAGGTTAGGCTCGCATTCCTCCAGGTCTCCACAATGCCCATGCCCATGCCCATGCACAGACACGTCCTTCTGGCATCAATTCCCGCCACGCTGCTGTTGCTAATGACTGCATGCAGCCCTCCCGCACCCGATACCGCCCAGCAAGCAGCCTGTGCCGGCCCGCCATTGCGGACGATAGAAGAGCGTAATCAGGCGATGGAGGATGGGTATGAGATCAATCGATTGTTCGACTGCATCGACAAGAAGTCTTTCGAGTTCGAGCAGGCGCGGCGCCTTGCCGGGGAGCAGCACAATGCCAAGACGCTGGCCAGCGAGCGTGTGCAGATGGCGCAGCGCGGGTCTACCGAATTCGTGCAGGCGCGGCATGGTTTTGTTACCGGGATAACGCTGAGCGACAAGCAAACCACGGCGTTGCCGGACCCGCCCGAGCGTCTGTTCGTGCGCAGCGACTACAAGAATCCGCAGAACTACACCTTGCACGGGTATGTGTCGCCAGACCCGGACGACGGCAGGCGGCATCCGGCCATCATCTGGTTGACTGGCGGCGATACCAATTCACTATCGGATTTCTGGACGCCTGGGCCGGATCAGAATGATCAATCGGCACGCGCGTTTCGCGAGGCCGGCATCATCATGGCGTTCCCGATATTGCGCGGCGGCAATGGCCGCGCCAGTGCCAAGGAATTGTTCTACGGTGAGGTCGATGATGTGCTGGCGGCAGCTGATCAGCTGGCACGGCTGAGCTATGTCGATCCCGAGCGCATCTATCTCGGCGGTCACAGCACCGGCGGTACCTTGGCGTTGCTGACCGCAGCGATGAATACGCGCTTCAAGGCGATATTCGCTTTCGGCCCGGTGGCGCGAATCGACAGCTATCCCGAATCGCTGATAACGGTGGATCTGGCCCGATACCCCGCCATCGAAACCCGGTTGCGTTCTCCGATCCACTGGCTGGACAGCATCAAGCAACCGACCTTTGTGATCGAAGGTGCCGACGGCACCAACAACAAGGCCGATCTGCAGGAGATCTGCGCAGCCAGCCGCAACCCGCTGCTGAATTGCGTCGAGGTTCCGGGCGCGGATCATTTCAGCGTACTTCGACCGGCGACGCGGGTAATCGCGGCCAAGCTGGTCGCAGGTGTCGATGGAGGCATTTCATTGCGGCCGGAAGAGATTGCGGCCAAATAGCGCGCGGATTCCGTGTATGCCGGTTTGCCCGCTGGCTCATCACCAGACTGCATCCATACGAAAAACCACCAATTTCCGGAGCAATTTCCCGCAACTCCGCGCTTCAAACTATCATGCGCACATGCTTGCTTCGGCACACCATCTGCAGTCTGGTGGGCCACAGCAACATAGCACCAAGTGCAAACGACGCTCATAGCGTTTGTACTCAAGGAGGTGGATGTGTTCGCCAGCAAACGCCCGAACCACTGCGCTAGCGAGTCCAACGCTGCGGTACCGTCTCGGCATCAACGCCGAGGATTCCGAACCGGATGCCGGCAGCGCAGTGGGAGTAAAGGAAATGCCGTCTGAAGCGGTAACGCCTACCACCGAAACCGTGCCGGATTCAGCGCATGCGCTGCAACTGCAGACCGAGACGGAACTGCGGGCATCGCTCAAGGAAAACATCGAACTGCGTGCGGCCTTGGACGAGCATTCAATTGTTTCCATCACCGACGCGCTTGGAAAGATCATCTATGCCAACGACAAATTCTGCGCTGTTTCCAAATACGCGCGCGCTGAATTGATCGGACAGGATCATCGCCTGATCAATTCCGGCCATCATCCCAACGAATTCATCCGCGGACTGTGGATGTCCATCACTCAGGGCAAAGTCTGGCAGGGCGAATTCAAGAACCGGGCGAAGGACGGTTCGTTCTTTTGGGCGGAAACCACCATTTTTCCATTTCTGGACGACCAGGGAAAACCCCGGCAATATCTAGCCATTCGTTCCGATATCACCGAACGCCGGCGCGCTGAAAGGATCATTCACGAGAGCGACGAACGGTTTTCGCTGGCATTCCGCTCCAGTCCCGCGGCCATCACCGTCAACCGCCGCCGCGACCTGATCAACCTGGAAGTGAACGATGCGTTTCTGAGATTGTTTGAATGCACGCGCGACGAAATCATCGGGCATACCCTGCTGGAGCTTGGTCTGCTGAACGAGGCCACTGTGCTCAGCCTGCGCCAGCAACTCAACGCCACTGGAAATGTGGACAACGTCGAGCTGGCGGCCCGCACCAGCCGGGGCAGACCGCTGCACATCCTGCTGTCCATCCGGGTGATCCAGATGGATGGGGAAAGCTGTGGGCTATCTACCGTTGTGGACATTACCGAAGCCAAGCGAGTGGAGAGTGCGCTTCGCGTGAGCGAGGAACGCTTTCGCTTCCTCAACGACTTGTCCGAGGCGACGCGCACATTGGTCGATCCCGAGCAGATCATGGCGGTGATGGCGCGAATGCTGGGCGAACACCTGGGGGCGTCGCGTTGTGCCTACGCCGACGTCGAAGCGGACGGCGAGCGGTTCACCATCCTGCACGACTACACCAATGGCTGCGACAGCACGGTGGGCGACTACCTGCTTTCGTTGTTCGGCGAGCGTGCGGTGGAAACGCTCTCCCGCGGCGAGACATTGATCATCCGCAACGTGGATACCGAGCTTCCGGCCGACGCAGGCGCGGACATGTTCGATGTCATCGGTATCCAGGCGATCATCACCTGCCCGCTGGTGAAGAACGGTGTGCTCCGCGCGATGATGGCGGTGCATCAAACGACTCCGCGCGATTGGAAGCCGGGTGAGATCGCCCTGGTCCAGGACGTCGTCGAGCGCTGCTGGGCCACCATCCAGCGCCGGGCCGCAGAGGAAAGAATCGGTCAGCTCAACACCGAGTTGGAACAGCGCGTGATCGAACGCACTGCGCAGTTGAAAGCAGCCAACATCGAACTGTATCGAAGCCGCGCGACCTTCGTGAATCTGTTCGAGTCGCTGCCCGGCCTCTATCTGGTGCTGACACCGGATCTGGTGATCGTTACGGCGAGCGATGCCTACACCCGGGCAACCATGACCACACGCGACGGCATTGTCGGGCGTGAGCTGTTCGAAGTCTTCCCGGACAACCCGGACGATCCTGACGCCACTGGCGTATCCAACTTGCGTGCCTCGCTGGATCGAGTGCGGCAGAACGCGGTATCCGACACCATGGCGATCCAGAAATACGATGTGCGCCGGCCCGATGGTGTGTTTGAGGAGCACTACTGGAGCCCGATCAACTCCCCGGTGCTGGGTTTGGACCAGCGTATCGAATACATCATCCACCGGGTCGAGGATGTCACCGACTTCGTGCGGCAGAAAACGCGTAACCCGGGTCAGAGTGATTCGTTGCATGCAAGGATGGATCAGATGGAAGCAGAGATATTCCAGAGCGCTCAAAAGGTGCAGAGGGCCAATCTGCAACTCGAAGCGGCGAACAAGGAGCTGGAAGCGTTTTCCTATTCGGTGTCGCACGATCTGCGTGCGCCACTGCGCAGCGTGGACGGCTATGTGCGGATGCTTCAGGAGGATTATGGCCGCCTGCTGGACGCCGAAGGCAATCGCTTGATCAGCGTGGTGAGCAGCGAGGCCAAGCGCATGGGGCGTTTGATCGACGACCTGCTGGCCTTTTCACGTATGGGCCGCCAGCATATGGAGCGCATACCCATCGACATGACCGATCTGGCAAAGGCCATGATCGAGCGTGTCTGCAACGGGCTGCGCCCTGCCGTGCGGCGCTTTGATCTCAAGCCGTTGCCGCCAGCCCACGGCGATCTTGCGATGCTGCGCCAGGTTTTCGTCAACCTGCTCAGCAATGCGGTCAAGTTCAGTGCACACCAATCGGAGCAGGTCATTGAAGTCGGCTCTGTTGTGGGACCTTCATCAACAAGTGCGTTGTCGCTTGACGAGACCATCTACTATGTGAAGGACAACGGTGCCGGCTTCGATGAGAAATACCGTGACAAACTTTTTGGAGTCTTTCAACGGCTGCACAGCGAAGCGGAATTCGAAGGCACCGGCGTCGGACTGGCGCTGGTACAGCGCATCATCCAGCGTCATGGCGGCAGAGTCTGGGCCGAGGGCAGGGTCGGTATGGGTGCGACGTTCTACTTCGCCCTGCCCCATGTGAAGGGAGCGCCCCGATGAGCCGTCTCAATGAAGTCGAAATCCTCCTGGTCGAAGACAATCCCCGCGATGCCGAAATGACGTTGCGCACATTGCGCAAGCGCAACCTCGCCAACCATGTTGTCCATGTGCGGGATGGCCAGGAGGCACTGGAATGGATCTTCGGCGTTGCCGATCCCAGTGGCAGAACCAAAATAAATATTCCCAGGATCGTGTTGCTCGATTTGAAGCTGCCCAAAGTTGACGGAATCGAAGTGTTGCGCGCCATTCGCAGCGACGAGCGCACGCGCCTGCTGCCGGTGGTGGTGATGACGTCTTCAAATGAGCAACGCGACGTGATCGACAGCTACCAGCTTGGCGTCAACAGCTATGTCGTAAAGCCGGTCGACTTCGAAATGTTTTCGGCCGCAGTGGCCGAGTTGGGCCACTACTGGCTGCTCGTCAACAAGGGGCCCCAGTGACCGCGCACAAGATCAGCTCGGGGAGGCCGCTGCGCGTTCTGGTGCTCGAGGACAGTGCCACCGATGCGGAACTGGCGATACGCGAACTGCGACGCGCGGGGTTCGATCCCGAGTGGCAGAGAGTGGAAACCGAGAGCGAATTTCTGGCGGCCCTGGCGCTGCCGCCCGAGCTGATCCTTGCCGACTATGTGCTGCCGCACTTCGATGGGTTGACAGCACTGGCGCAGGTTCGTGCGCGTTTACTGGATACGCCTTTCATTCTGGTATCCGGTTCGCTGGGCGAAGAGGCCGCTGTGGCGGCGATGAAGCAGGGTGCTACCGACTTTTTGCTCAAGGATAGGCTGACCCGCCTGGGTTCTGCCGTCGAGCGTGCGTTGGAAGAGCAGCTCCTGCGCAGCGAACGCCGTCGCCTGGATGAACAACTGGCGAGCAATGAGCGTCAGCTGCGCGCCATCTTCGACACCGAGCCGGAGAGCGTGATCCTGTTCGCTGCCGACGGCTCGCTGCTTAAAATGAACCCGGCCGGGCAGCGTATGCTGGAGGCAGAGTCGCTTGAGCAGATCGAAGGTCAATGCTTCTGTGCTCTGGTGATCGACGCAGACCGGGCCGCTTTCGAAGCCGTGGTTGCAGCAGCTTACCGTGGCGAATCGGGCGCGCTGGAGTTTCAGATCGACGGGCTCAAAGGTCGCCGGCGCCGTCTGGAAATGCATGCCAGTCCCTTGTACGACGGCTCAGGTGCGATCGAATCGATGCTGGGCATCGCCCGCGATATCACCGCACGAAAGGAGCAGGAGATCAAGATCGCCCGCCTGAGCCGCATCCGCGCCGTGATCGGCGGTATCAGTTCGGCGATGCTGCGCGCTCGCGACCGTGATCAACTGCTCAACGAGGCCTGTCGCGTCGCTGCCCAGGATGGTGTCTTTCCTCTGGCCTGGGTCACCCTGGTCGGCGCACACAAGCAGGTGCTTCAGATCGTGGCGCTGCACGGCATCGATCCAACCTCTTTCGAACCCATACGACGGGCGCTGCTGGCACTGCCTGAATCGCAGCGGCCCGCCGGTCGCGTGGCGAGCGGCGGGCAACGCCTTGTCTTCAACGACGTATCTGCAGATCAAACAATCGCGGCGCTGGGCGAGAACTTGCAACGCGGTGGTTTCCTTTCGGCTGCGGCGTTTCCGCTCTTCGTCGATGGAAATGTTGTAGCCGTTCTGGCGTTGCTGGCCAGCGAGCGTGATTTCTTCGATGACGAGGAGATCGCTCTGCTCGAATGGCTGACTGCGGATCTTTCGTTCGCGCTGGAGTCGATCGAAAAATCCGCTCAGCTGGATCATCTCGCCTACTTTGATGCACTCACCGGACTATGCAACGCCAGATCGTTTCAGGACCGACTGATTCATTTCGTGGAAATGGCGCGGCAAGACCAGAGCAAGGTCTGCGCGATCGTCGCGGATATAGAGGGCTTCACGCTGATCAACGATTCGCTGGGGCGCGCCGTCGGCGACGAGGTGTTGCGCCAGGCTGGAGCGCGTTTCGCGCAGCATCTGGCCGAGCCCTTTGTGTTGGGCCGTATTGGCGCAGACACGTTTGCTGCAGCCTATGCGCGCGATGACGAATCGATCGCTGCACAGATACGCGACCAGATGTTCGAAGCGCTGCGACAGCCGATCGTGGTCGAAGGTCGTGAGGTACGTATCACCGTGCAGGCCGGCATCGCATTGTTCCCGGTAGACGGCAGCGATGGCAGCGCACTGTTCAAGAGCGCCGAGGCGGCGTTGATGATGGCCAAGTCCTCGGGCGAACGCTACGCCTATTTCTCCAGCGAGATGAACGCGCAGATCGCGCAGCGACGCCTGCTCCAGAAACAGTTGGGTGATGCCATCGAACAGCAGCAGTTCGTCCTGTACTACCAGCCGCGCGTGGACATGATCAGCGGCGAGCTGATCGGCGGCGAGGCGTTGATCCGTTGGCAGCATCCTCAACGCGGATTGGTCGCGCCGTTGGAATTCATCGATGCGGCCGAAGAGAGCGGGCTGATCGTGCCCATCGGTGCCTGGGTACTGAATGCAGTCTGCGCGCAGCAGGCGGCATGGCAGTCAGCGGGGCTGATGATCGTGCCGATTGCGGTCAATCTGTCTTCGGTACAGTTCGAGAAAGGCGATCTTCTGCAGACAGTGCGCGACGCGCTTGCGGCGCATGCGCTTGCGGCCAGGTTTCTCGATCTGGAGTTGACCGAAAGCGCCGTGATGAACGACCCCGTCACCGCGACCAAAACTCTGCAAGCGCTGCAGGAAATGGGTTCGGGTCTGGCGCTGGACGATTTTGGTACGGGCTATTCCTCGCTGGCGCACCTCAAGCGCTTTCCTTTCGACTCGGTCAAGATAGATCGCAGCTTCGTCACTGACATCACCGTCAATCCCGGAGATGCTGCGATCGCGACGGCCATTATCGCGATGGCGCACAGCCTGAATCTGAAAGTGATTGCCGAGGGCGTTGAGACCCAGGGCCAGTTCAACTATTTGCGCATGCGCGCCTGTGACGAGATGCAGGGCAATTTCTTCAGTCCTGCGGTGACCGCCGAGGTGTTCGAATCACTGATGCGCACTGACAAGCGCATGCCGCTGCCGGCGTCGGCGACTGCGGATCAGCGCACTCTGTTGCTGGTCGACGACGAGCAAGGTATCCGCACCGCGCTTTCGCGGCTGCTGCGATCTGATGGCTACACTATTCTCAGCGCGGCGAGTGGTGAGGAAGGTTTGGAGCTGCTCGCATTGAATGCGGTTCAAGTGATCATCTCCGACCAACGCATGCCTGGAATGTCGGGTACGACTTTCCTGAACACCGTCAAGCAACTGTACCCGGATACCGTGCGTATCATTCTTTCAGGCTATACCGATCTCGCCGTGGTGACCGATGCGGTCAATCGCGGCGCGGTATACAAATTCCTGACCAAGCCTTGGGACGACCTATTAGTGCGTGAGCTGGTGCGCGACGCGTTTCGCCGCTTTCATGCGGGGCGAGTGAAAACCTAGATGGCGTGCGATGCGCTGTTGTCCATGGAAGTTCCTTCGGTCGTAGGCGGGGCTTGCTCCGCTGCTTTTGACTTCAAACGGGGGCGCTACTCAATTGGCGCTACGCTTGGCGTCAGGTGTGGCTATCGGTGGAAGTACCAACATGTTTATCGTCCACGGCAAGCAACGCACCGAACGCATCGAAGGCTTCGTCGCCGACTTTTGTTCGCTATGTCGCAGGGAGTCTGCGTTCCGTCTGGTGCGGGTCGGAACGGTGCTGCATTGGTACGGTATCTCCGCAGGCGCCGGCGGGCTGGTCGGTTATACCCGCGTCTGCCTGAATTGCAGAATCGAAACCTGGACGGATCGCAATCGCTACTCTGCGGCGCAGAAGGCATTCACCTTGATCGACCTGCAGTCTTCGGTCCGGCTCGGGCAATTGATCCAGCAGACTCAGCCCGGTTTGCGCAGCCGCTTGGCGGAACGGCTCGACATCGAAGACCAGATCCGCCGTAATCCGCAGGCGCTGGATCACCGGTTGCGTCAGGCGCTGATCAAGGAACCGTTTACCCAGATCACCTACGTTTTCGACAAGCGGTTTGAATCGACGCATATCGATCTGCCGCTTTTTGCGACGGCGGTTGCCGGCATTGCGGCGACGATCGCGACCCCGGTAGCAGCCCACGATTTTCTGGGCGCCGATGCCGCACCGCGGGCTTTTCTGGTGGTGTTGCTGCTGGCGCTGACCGCCATCCTGATCCAGGCGTTGCGGGTCAAGTCGCGCTACCTCCGCAACCGGATATTCCCGACGCTGGCGCTCGCACTCAAACCGTTGGCACCCAAGCCGGAGGAAATCGATGCGGCGCTTCTCGAACTGCGCAAGGAAAAATTGGCGATCGCAAAGCACATCAAGACGCCGGCACTGATGGCGCTTTGGGTGGTGACGAGCAAGCGGCAGCAGGTCATTTCCTGATGGGGTGGTAGCGCCGTTCGAGATTGTGGGAGTGGCGTCCCGCCGCGAAGCTCTTGCCTTTGACGTTGTAGAGCGGGGCTTGCTCCGCTGCTCTTGATCTTCGCCAACGTTCAGATCAGATCAAAAGCAGCGGAGCAAGCCCCGCTCTACAACGTCAAAGGCAAGAGCTTCGCGGCGGGACGCCACTCCCACAATCTCGAACGGCGCTACCACCCCATCAGGAAATGACCTGCTGCCGC